>NZ_JBHYVE010000002.1:62218-331049 GCF_042750035.1 Streptomyces sp. NPDC059452 | reverse complement strand
GGGGAAAATTTTGCCCAGTCGTCTGGAGAAATCGCCCCCATGGGGGGCTCCCGTGGGGTGAAAACTGCGGCGGGGGGGCCGTCTCTTCGCAGAGACGACCCCCGCGCCTCCGGCCGCGCTGAGGAGCAGCACGGCCGGATGACGGCCAAGTGGGGAAATGACCCGCAGGGCGTGTTACTTGACGGTGACTTCGGTCAGCTCGTAGTCGCCGTGGAAGTCCACCTTGACGTTGCTGACGTTCTTGCCGTGGCCGCCGTTGATCGCGTAGTACCAGAGCGGGATCGACGGCATCTTGTCGACCAGCGCCTTCTCGACCTCCTGGTAGGCGGCGACCGACTCCTCGAGCGAGTCGGCCTTGTCCCCCTTCGCCATCAGGGCGTCGATCTCCTTGTCGGCGAAGCGGCCGTTGTTCGACTCCGCCTTGGAGTGGTACAGCTCCTTGAGGAAGTTCACGTTGACCGGGTAGTCGGCGACCCAGCCACCGCGGTACATGCCCTTGACCTGGTTGTTGTCGCGAGCCTCAAGGTCGGTCGGGAAGTCCGGCTTGGCGTCGCCCACGCAGTCGACCCCGGTGGCGTTGCGGATGGACTCGCAGACAGCGGTCACCCACTCCTTGTGCCCACCGTCGGAGTTGTACTGGATGGAGAACTTGTTGCCCGGGACGCCGCCGCCGGCCTTGATGAGCTCCTTGGCCTTGGCCGGGTCGTACTTCAGGAAGTCCGACTCGAGCGTCTGGTTGCCCTTGACCTGCGGGGGCGTGAAGCTCGTCGCGGGGGTACGGGTGCTGTTCAGGACGGTCTTCGTGATGGTGTCACGGTCGATCGCCTTGGACAGACCCTGGAGGACGCGGGGGTCGATGTCCTTGAACGTCTTGGTGTAGAAGGCCGGGACCAGCGTCTGGATCGCGGCGTACGGCTGCGCGATGGCGCCGTCACCGAGGTCCGCCTTGTACTTCGGCAGGTCACGCGGGCCGACCTGGCGCACCATGTCCAGGTTGCCGGAGATGACGTCCGAGTACGCGGCCTCGACGGTCGAGTAGTTCTTGAACTGGATGCCCTTGTTGGCAGCCTTGTTCGGGCCCTGGTACTCGTCCCAGGCCTTGACCTGGATGAGCTTCTTGTGGGTCCACTTCTCGAACGTGTACGGGCCGTTGCCGATCGGCTTCTTGCCGAACGCCTTCGGGTCGTCGTAGAAGGCCTTGGGCAGCGGCGCGAACGTCGCGTAACCGAGCTTGTAGTTGAAGTACGGGACCTTCTCCGACAGCTCGATCGTGAACGTGGTGTCGTCCACGGCCGTCAGGCCGGACATCTTGTCGCCCTTGGGCTCACCCTTCTCGGGGTGGACGTCGTCGTAGCCCTTGATGTCGGAGAACCAGAAGGCGTTCTGCTGCTTGTTCTTGACGTTGGCGTACCAGTTCCACGCGTCGATGTACGACTGCGCGGTGACGTCCTCACCGTTGTGGAACTTCCAGCCCTTCTTGAGCTTGACGGTCCACGTCTTGGAGTCCTCGGTCTCGACGGACTCGGCGTTCGTGAGAACGATCTCGCCCTTGGCGTCGAAGTCCAGGAGCTGGGTGAACAGCGACTGGATGACGTAGGAGCCGTTGCTCTCGTTGGTGTCGGCCGGCAGCAGGGGCTTCTGCGGCTCACCGACGTCGATCGAGACGTAACCGGCGGGCTGGCCGGAGGTGTTCTTCTTGCCTCCGTCACCGTTGTCGCTGCCGCCACAGGCCGTCGCGGCCAGGGCGATGACGGCCGCTCCCGCGACCCACTTGGCGCTCTTGGCACCGCGCATGGGTTTCCTCCTCATGAGTCCACTTTTGACTACAAGAAGGGCACTGGAGAGATTCACCGACACCCCTGACGGTGATCGTTCAGTGCCCCGAGTGTGCTCGTGAGTCGGCACTCCCCACAGTGCGTGACCCATTGACCCGAGCTCAATGGAGCCAACTATTGAGTACGGCCGGGCTGTAAACCACACTTAAAGGGTCTCGGTTTGACAACATCAGTCCACCCTGTGTGCCCGAAATCCGGACAAAGCGATCCCAGACAGACACGCCCGAAACGGACTGTTAACACATGTTCCGGAGAGCTACCTCCGATATCCGGACAGCTCGGCCAGGAAAAACGATTGACGAAGGCCCGGTCCCACCACAGTTTCCTGGGTGGGCCGGGCCTCCTGTCAATGCCTCTGCTGACGGCCCGTCCGAACGGGACCGCACGGGCCGCCGGGCCCGGTGAATACGGAGCGTACGGCTCCGGGGGCCTGGGACCGCCTCACCGGGCCCCGAGAGAGTGCCTCAGGACCCGGTGAGGGCGTACGTGGCCCACGTGGGCAGCGGGTGGGGCGTCTACGTCAGCGCTTGGCGCGGACGTACGTGCCTACGTCAGCGCTTGGCGCGGGAGGCGGTGCGGCCGCGCTCCTTCGCGTCCAGGACGACCTTGCGGATACGCACGGTCTCCGGGGTCACCTCGATGCACTCGTCCTCGCGGCAGAACTCCAGGGACTGCTCCAGGGAGAGCTTGCGGGCCGGGACCACGTTCTCCGTGGTGTCCGCGGAGGCCGCACGCATGTTGGTGAGCTTCTTCTCCTTGGTGATGTTCACGTCCATGTCGTCGGCGCGCGAGTTCTCGCCGATGATCATGCCCTCGTACACCTCGGTGCCGGCCTCGGTGAAGATGACACCGCGCTCCTGGAGGTTGACCATCGCGAACGGCGTGACCGAACCCGAACGGTCCGCCACCAGCGAGCCGTTGTGACGGGTGCGCAGCTCGCCGAACCACGGCTCGTGGCCCTCGAAGATGGAGTGCGCGATGCCCGTACCGCGGGTCTGCGTCAGGAACTCCGTACGGAAGCCGATGAGGCCGCGCGAAGGAACGATCCACTCCATGCGGACCCAGCCGGAGCCGTGGTTCGTCATGGTCTCCATACGGCCCTTGCGGGTCGCCATGAGCTGCGTGATGGCGCCGAGGTGCTCCTCGGGGGAGTCGATCGTCATGCGCTCGATCGGCTCGTGCGTCTTGCCGTCGATCTGCTTGGTGACGACCTCGGGCTTGCCGACGGTCAGCTCGAAGCCCTCGCGGCGCATCTGCTCGACCAGGATGGCGAGCGCGAGCTCACCGCGGCCCTGGACCTCCCAGGCGTCGGGGCGCTCGGTGTCCAGGACGCGGAGCGAGACGTTACCGATCAGCTCGCGGTCCAGACGGTCCTTCACCTGGCGGGCGGTGACCTTGTGGCCCTTGCCGCCCTTGCCGACGAGCGGCGAGGTGTTGGTGCCGATGGTCATCGAGATGGCCGGCTCGTCGACCGTGATCAGCGGCAGCGCGATCGGGTTCTCGGGGTCGGCCAGGGTCTCGCCGATCATGATGTCCGGGATACCGGCGATGGCACAGATGTCACCCGGGCCCGCCACCTCGGCCGGCTTGCGGGTGAGCGCCTCGGTCATCATCAGCTCGGTGATGCGGACGTTGGACATGGTGCCGTCGCGCTTGATCCAGGTGACGGTCTGGCCCTTGCGGAGCTCACCCTGCTCGACGCGGCAGAGCGCGATACGGCCGAGGAAGTTGTCGGCGTCCAGGTTGGTGACGTGGGCCTGGAGCGGCGCGTCCTCGTCGAACTCGGGGGCCGGGACGTGGGAGAGGATCGTGGAGAAGAACGGCTCCAGGTTCTCGCTGTCCTGCGGGACGGTGCCGTCCTCGGGCTTGGTCAGCGAGGCGACGCCGTCACGGGCGCAGGCGTAGACGATCGGGAACTCGATCTGGTCCTCGTCGGCGTCCAGGTCCAGGAACAGGTCGTACGTCTCGTCGACGACCTCGGCGATCCGGGAGTCGGGCCGGTCCGTCTTGTTGATGCAGAGGATGACCGGCATCTTCGCGGCCAGCGCCTTGCGCAGCACGAAGCGGGTCTGGGGCAGCGGACCCTCGGAGGCGTCGACGAGCAGCACGACCGCGTCCACCATCGACAGACCGCGCTCGACCTCGCCACCGAAGTCGGCGTGGCCGGGGGTGTCGATGATGTTGATCGTGATCGGGTCCCCGCCGTCCTTGGGGTGGTACTTCACCGCCGTGTTCTTGGCGAGGATCGTGATGCCCTTCTCACGCTCCAGGTCGTTCGAGTCCATCATGCGGTCGTCGAGCGACTCGGCAGCGTGCGCGGCGAAGGAGCCGGCCTGCTTGAGCATGGCGTCGACCAGCGTGGTCTTGCCGTGGTCGACGTGGGCGACGATGGCTACGTTACGGATGTCGTGGCGCGTGGGCATGGGTGGCTTGCGCTTCTCTCGGATCGTGGGATCAGGCGTCTCAGTCGGTCTTCGAGTCCTCGTACGCCCGCCGGGCGGCACGCCACGGCTCGTCCCATGGTACGGGCCCTGCGCGTGCGGGGCTTCCCGGGCCGAACCGCTCACGCGGTCTTCCGGTGTGATTCAGCCGATATTCAGCCGGTGTCAAGGAGCGCGGGCGGCGGGTGGGAGGCCGCACGGGGATCGCGTGGGAATCGCGTGGGGATCGCATGGGGGGAGGGTGTGAGGAGGGTCGAACAGCCCGGGTCAGGGCGGATACCACCTTGCCCGCCGTGGTGACGGCGGGCAAGGGTTTTGAGCAGGAACTGAGCTTGCGCAACAGCGTTGACCTGCTGTTTCTTCGGTTGCCTTCTTGCGTATTCCTGCGCTGACCTGCTGCTTCCTACCGCGACCCGCTACTTCTTCGGGTCGGCGGGGGGACCCGCCGCCTGCCGGTCCGTGAACCCGATGTCCTCGTAGCGGGGAGCCGCGAAGCCGAAGGCGCCGACATTCGCGAGCTTCTTGTCCACCGCGACCAGCTGCGGGCGCTGAAAGAGCGGAATCGATCCTGCGGCGGCCCAGATCCGGGCGTCCGCCTGCTTCATCAGCTCCCGTGCGGCCTTCTCGTCGAGCTCGGCGACCGCCTGGTCGAAGAGCTGGTCGATGTGGTCGGTGCCGACCCGGGTGTAGTTCTGCTCGACGAGGAGGGAGCCGTCGGTGGCCGGCTCCGGCTTGGCGTAGATGGGGCGTCCGTCGGTGGCCGGGTAGGCGGTGGCGGGCCAGGAGTAGAGGGCCAGGTCGTAGTCGCCGGAGGCGATGTGGTCCTTGAAGTAGCTCTCGTCGGGCACCTTGGTGATCTCCGTACCGATCCCGATCTTCTCCAGCATCGCCGCGATCCGCTCGCCGACGCCGCGCAGCGACTGCGAGCCGGGCCCGGAGGGGAGCACGAAGCGCAGGGTCAGCGTCTTGCCGTCCTTGCCGAGCGGTCCGTTGACGGAGGCGGGTGCGGGTGCGGCCGTACCGACGGGGGCGTACGCGCCGGCGGCTCCGCCGGGCTGCTTGTCCTGGGCGGTGAGCTTGGCGGCCGTGTCGGCGGCGGCGCTGTCCCCGCCGATGGCCTGGGCCTGGCGGAGGAGGGCGAGGCTGTGTACGGCGGCGGCCTGGGAGGGGGCGAGGACGTGGGAGGCGTAGGGGCCCTCCACGGGTCCGGCGCCCGGCTTGTCGTCCTGGCCGACGATGTAGAGGCCCTCGGCGCGGGAGGCGGTGCTGTCGGCGGAGCCGGAGGCCGCCTTGTCGGCCTTCGTGCCGTCCTGCTTCTCTTCTGCCTTCTCCTCTGCCTTCTCTTCTGCCTCGGCGTCGCCCTTCTCGGACTTCTTCTCCGCCTTCTCCTCGGCCTTCTCCCCGGCCGTGCCGGTCGCGTCCTTGTCCTCCTCGTCCTTGTCGGTCGCGTCCTTCTTTTCTTCCTTCTCCGCCTCGCTGCCCGCCTTGGTGTCCTTCGGCTTCTGGGCCGCGCCGCCCTGGGTCCAGCCCGCGTCGGCCAGCAGGGCCTGGGCCTCCTTGGTGTTCTGGTCGCCGAGCGCCCCGCTGCCGTCCTTGTAGCCGGGCTGTCCGGCGAGGGCCAGGTGGCTGCCGAGCGGCTTCGCCGGGAGCCCGAGCGGCTTCAGTACGGTGTCGGCGATCTCCTGCCGGTTCAGGGCGCGGGCCACCGCCCGGCGCACCCGGTCGTCCGCGAGCGGCCCGGACTCGCCGTTGAGGGCGAGCTGGGTGTAGGCGGGCTCCAGGGACTTGCGTACGACGTAACTGCGCAGCGCCTTCTGTTCCGCCCCGTACGCGGCGACGGCCTTGCGGTTCTTCTCCCGGGCCGCCTGCGCGATCTCCGCCTGCTCCTCGTCGGAGCCGTGTGCCAGGGCCCAGGAGCGCATGGCGTCGGCGGCGGTGCGGTCGGCGCCGGGGCCGTGGGTGAGCGGCTGGCCGTTGTTGCCCGCGTCGCGGAGGGCGAGCGCGATGCGGTTCGCGGTGGCCCCGTCGATGTCCGTGACGTGCACCGTGCCGTCGGCCAGCGCCTTGGCCCGGTCCTTGGGGTCGACCGCCCGGAAGACGATGCTGTCCAGCTTGGCCTTGTCGCCCCACCAGCGGGGGTTGCGGACGAGGGTGACGGTCTCCTTGGCCTTGCTCACGCCCTTCAGCTGGAAGGGGCCCGCGGTGATCTTCAGGGCCGTACGCGCACCGTCGTTGAAGGTGTCCGGCGACCCGGTGATCTGCTTCGGGTAGAGCGGCGAGAAGAGGGAGCGCCAGTCCGCGTACGGCTTGGCGAAGGTGACCCGCACCTGGAGGTCGTCGGAGCCGCGCTCGATCTTCTCGATCCGCTCGTACCCGGCGTTGCGGGCGGTCCAGAAGGCGGAGTCCTTGCCGCTGAGCGCCCGCCACTGGGCGACGAAGTCGGGGGCACCGATCTCGCGGCCGTCGCTCCAGACCGCCTGCTGGTTGAGCTTGTAGAGCACGACCTGCTTCGGCTCGCGCTCGATGATCTTCGCGGACTCCAGGTAGTCCGGGTTGAGCTTCGGCTGCCCGGTGGCGTCCATCGGGAAGAGCGTGGGCAGCAGGGCCCCGGTGATCTTGGTGGTGGCGCTGTCGGCGTCGGCCTGGAAGGCGTTGAAGGTGGTGGGCATCGCGTCGACCGCCCAGTTGACCGTGGACCCGTCGGCGACCCGGTCGCGGGCGGCGGGGGCGATGTCCTGCGGGACCCCCCGGGAGGTCTCCTCGGTGCCGGAGCTGCACCCCGCCAGGACGGGGATCGTGAGCACCCCCGTCGTGAGGAGCGCGAGCGAGCGGCGCTTTCGTACCGTCCCGCGCGGGACGCCGACGTGGGACATGGCTGATACCTCCGGGGCCGGACCGGACCACCCCGTACCGGAATGGACCGGATAGTGCGTATGTGGTGGCATTTGCAGTTGATCACACTGATTCCTTCCGCCTACTGAAAACGCCTCCGCGCGGGAGGT
This sequence comes from Streptomyces sp. NPDC059452, assembly GCF_042750035.1. Taxonomy (NCBI): domain Bacteria; kingdom Bacillati; phylum Actinomycetota; class Actinomycetes; order Kitasatosporales; family Streptomycetaceae; genus Streptomyces; species Streptomyces sp. NPDC059452. The sequence goes on along the minus strand of NZ_JBHYVE010000002.1, from coordinate 323,771 downwards.
GCCGCCGACACGGCGGACGGGGCCGCCAAGCTCACCCGCCCGGAGGAACGATTCGCCTCCCCCGGCCCTCGCGAGCTGATGGTCCAGCTCTGGTACCCGACGACCGCCACCACCGCCTCACCGCACCGCCACCGCCCGCAGCCCACCGCCCCCTACACCGACCCCGGCACCGCCGCCGCGCTGGAGGTGGCCTGGGGTATGCGGCCCGGGGTGCTGAAGGCCGTCACCACCCATGCCCGTACGGGAGGCCGCCCCGCCCCCGGCACCCGTACGGCCGTCGTCCTGAGCCATGGACGCGGCGCCTCGCGCGTCCTCACCAGCGGTCTGGCCGAGGAACTCGCCTCGCACGGTCACCTCGTCGCCGCCGTCGACCACACCTACGACGCCGCCGCCGTCCGGTTCCCCGACGGCCGTCTGCTGCCCGGCGCGCTGCCCGCCGAACCGGACGACTGGGACGCCCAGGACCGGCTGGAGGTCGCCGTGCGCGCCGCCGACCTGCGCTGTGTCGCCGACGCGCTGTGCCGTCGCGGCCGCCCGCTCGCCGGGGTCGCCGTCCGGCGCGTCGGGCTGCTCGGCCACTCCCTGGGCGGGGCGGCGGCGGCCGAGGCCATGCGGCTGGACCGGCGCTTCGCCGCCGGACTCGACCTGGACGGCGGCCTGTTCGGCACCACGGTCCCGGAGACCGGACTCGACCGCCCGTTCCTCCTCCTCACCTCCTCACCGGACCACGAGACCTGGGCGCGGTGGCGCTCGCACCACCGGCACTGGGGACGCCACCTGCACCTGAGAGGCGGCGGCCACCTCACGGCCACCGACGTACCGGCCTTCGCGCACGCGGCAGGTCTCCGGGAGCGGTGGCCCGACCCGCTGTACGCCGAGTTCCTCGGCACCATCGCACCGGCACGGGCCGCAACGGTCACCCGGGCCTGCACGACCGCGTTCTTCGACCGTTTCCTCCTCGGCCACCACCGCCCGCTCCTGGACGCGCCCACGCCCCGCCACCCCGAGATCGAGTTCCGCTGGACACGGGGACGCTGAGACGGAACGCTCGTGCCTTCCAGGACGGCCGACCGGAAGGCACACAGCACATGACTGGGCAACCCGATCGCTGGGCGGAACTGACCGGCGGGCGCACGGGCGAGGAGTACGCCCGGCGTTTCGCGCGACTCGCCGCGTCGGGCCACGACGTCCACGGCGAGGCCACCTTCTGCGAGGCCCTGCTGCGGCCCGCGTCACGGATTCTCGACGCGGGCTGCGGGACCGGCCGGATCGCGATCCGGCTCACCGAGCTGGGCCACCGCTGCACGGGCGTGGACCTCGACGCCTCGATGCTCGCGGTCGCCCGCCGCCAGGCGCCCGCCCAGGAATGGCTCCTGGGCGACCTGGCCCGCCTGGACACCCTCGCCCTGGAGCCGGGCTTCGACCTGGTCCTGGCCGCCGGAAACGTCATCCCGCTCCTGGCCCCCGGCACCGAACCGGCCGTCGTCCGGCAACTGGCCGCCACCCTGCGCCCCGGCGGACTGCTGGTCACCGGCATAGGCCTGGACGCGGCCCACCTGCCCCTGCCGGAACCGACGGTCACCCTGCCGGAGTTCGACGACTGGTGCACCCGGTCCGGGCTGACCCTGCTCCAGCGGTACGCCACATGGAGCGGCGACACCTACCACCCGGGCGGCGGCTACGCGGTGAGCGTCCACACCCGTACGGCCCCGCCGCCGGAGGAGACCGCATGACCGCCCCCACCCGGCAGGAACGGACGGCCCCCGCCACGGAGGCACGGATCCGCGACAGCTCCGCCCGCCGGGGCTGACGCACCGCCTCGGCGACTTCGGCGGATGCCGGGCGACTGGCCCTGGTGTGCTGTCCATCCGGCTGGCACCCGTTCGAGGTGGGGCGTATGCCGGATGGCTGGTGGCCCCTGCTGTTCCTAGCCTCGGGGTATGAACTTTCGTCGTCTGTGGTTATCCGCCGTGGTGCTGGCACTGGCCGCGTCATCCCTGCCGTCCGCTGCGGCTTCGGCCGCGCCACGTTCCTCCGGCACGGCTTGGTCCGTGCAGCGCGATGCCGACGCGCTGCGGGATACCGGGGTCACCGGGGTGGCGGTCCGTCTGGAAACTCCGCGCGGGACGGTCACGGCCCGCTCCGGGGTGGGGGATCTGGTCACGCGCCGCCCGGTTCCGAAGGACGGCTATCTGCGTCTGGGCAGTGTCACCAAGTCGTTCGTCGCCACCGTCATGCTGCAACTGGTGGGCGAGAAACGGGTCTCCCTCGACCAGACGGTCGAGGAGCTGCTGCCCGGGGTCGTGTCGGGCGCTGGAAACGACGGCCGGACCATCACCGTCCGCGACCTGCTCCAGCACACCAGCGGTCTGTCCGACTACATCTACGACGTCTTCCCCGACCCCAGTGCCCACACCTACTTCGCCAACCGGTGGCGCACCTACGAGCCCGGAGAGCTGGTGGCCCTGGCCATACGCCATGAACCTGCATTCCCGGCGGGCACCCGCTGGGCGTACTCCAACACGAACTACGTGCTGGCCGGAATGATCATTCAGAAGATCACGGGCCGCAGCTGGGAGCAGCAGGTCGACGCCCGCATCCTGCGCCCGCTCGGTCTGCGGCACACCGACACCCCCGGCACCTGGCCTTTCCTCCCCCATCCGCACACGGCCAACCACCAGCAATTCACCGTGGACGGCCCGATGGTCGACACCACCATCCCCTACCGCCCCTTCGACACCGGGGCCGACGGCTCGATGACCGGCACGGCCCGCGACCTCAACCGCTTCGTCGCCGCGCTGATAGGCGGGCAGTTGCTGAAGCCCGCCCAGCTCGCCGCCATGCGGAACATGGTGCCGGTGCCGCAGGACAGCGGTCACCCGGAAGGCACCCGGGGCGGCCTGGGACTGTTCTTCACACCCCTGTCCTGCGGCGGCGGTTACCTCGGGCATGGCGGAAGCGGCTTCGGATACGTCATCCGGGCAGCGACAACCTTGGACGGCCGACGCACCGTCACCGTCTCCGGACACAGCCGCCCCGGGGACCCGCAGACCGCGGCCCGCCAGGAGGACGCACTGCGCGGCCTCATCGACCACGCCCTGTGCCGGACCACCTGAACGTGGGCGCCGGACCACCTGAACGTGGACTCCGACCGACGGAACACGGCCCGCGCTCCCCTCCCGAGGGGGAGTACGAGCAGCGGGCCGTGTGTGCGGGTCGGCGGAGGAATCAGCAGCGGTGGGTACCTGCGAAGGACCGGAACGCGGACCTGGTCGCCGGCCCCGCGTCCCCGTCGACAGCGAGCGAGGCGCCGTGGAGGTTCAGATACCTCTGGAGTGCCTTGACCGTGTTGGGGCCGACGATCCCGTCGATGGAGGAGTTGTAGTAGCCCAGAGAGGTCCAGAACCTCTGCGCCGCCTTCCAGCTGTTCGTGCCCAGCTGCCCGTCGATGGCGCCCGGGGAGTAGCCCCTGGAGCGGAGCAGGCACTGCCAGCTCTTCGCATGGGCGGTGCTCAGCCCCAGGTTGACCACAGCGAGCGGGGCAACGGACTCCGCCGTCACCGTCGGCGCCGAGGACTGTGCGGGCGCCGCGACACTGGTGCCCGCCAGGCCACCGGCCGTGAGCGCGGCAACGGTCACGGCGGTGACACACGCCCGCCTCATGATCTTCGATCGCATCCGGAAAACCTCTCCGTCTCGTAGACCGCCCCAGTGCTGCACCGGGGTTCGAGACCATCTTGTCAACCCGGTCCGATCGTTCACATACTTTTACGTGCTGGCGTAAAAGACGAGGTCCAGGAGGGGGAATCCGATGCTCCGCATCCATTTCACGGATGCCGATTTAGCACAGGTTCAGCTCGCGCCCAGACCTGATCCACTCTGGGAGATCTACTTCAGCCTCCATCGGCTCCAGAGCCGCCGGAGCCTGGGGCCGTACGAGGCATGGCACCGGACCACGCGGAAAGATCTGACCGAAAAAGGGCTGGCCTCGACCGTCCGTGAGGTGCTGCTGCCGCTCTATCCGCGAGGCAGCTATATCCCGGACTTCCTCACCCCCGGCGCGGCAGTCGAAGGCCTCGACGCAGGACTGGACGCGATCCTCGCCGCTCCCCGTGGCCTCGTACAACGCGAGGTCGGAATCCTGGGAGGAGTGAGCAGCGTTCCTTCCTGGACCCGGCGATTGGCCGATCCGCAGAACCGCAGAGTGTTCGTCGAGAAGGTCCGCACCTATTACGGTGTCGCCCTTCGTCCCCACAGCGATGTCATGCAGGCACACCATGACGCCGACCGCTCGCTCCGCGCCCGGACCCTGCTGGACAACGGCATCGACGGGCTGCTCACAGGACTGGGCCCGCACGTCCGGTGGCGCCGCCCGGTCCTGGAGGTCGACTACCCCATCGACCGGGACCTGCATCTGCGCAGCCGTGGCATCACCCTCCTCCCCTCGTACTTCTGCCGGGGCGCCCCCGTAGCACTGGCCGACCCCGATCTCCCGCCCGTTCTCACGTATCCCGTTCACCGTCCGGCCCCGGATGACGGCCGCTCCGCAACTCCCTCCCGACCAGCCCCGCTCTCCGCGCTCATCGGAGCGACCCGCGCCGCCATGCTCCGGGCCACCACGACCGGCGCGACCACCGGCGAGCTCGCCCGAGCCGCCGGCGTATCCGCGGCCTCCGCCACCCGCCACACCACGGTCCTGCGCAACAGCGGCCTGCTCGTCAGCAAACGCCACGGCCCGGTGGTCCTGCACACCCTCACCCCCACAGGCACCGCCTTGCTCCACGCCGGCGGACACCACCCCCCATCGACCTGACCGCCCCCTCCACAAAGGCAACGACCGCTTCGCCCTGCCGACCGAGGAGGCCGCCCCTGAGTCAGGAGGTCTTCTGCCTGCGCTGTGCGGTGATCACACGGGCCGCGAGCGCCAGTGCGAAGACCGCCGGGATGAAGAAGAAGTCCATTCCCTGGAAAAGGGGAACGGAGAGGACCACCCGCACCAGGATCAATGCCGTGTAGAGCAGGGCGGCTATCAGGACACTGGCAGCCAGCGGGCAACACTCAAACCTCGCCCTGCCATACAGGCTCCGTCACACCGGCTCCGCCGACCGGATTCCGCGTTCCAGGAATATCCCCAGGCCGACAGTCAACCTCCGGTCCGCCATTTCAACTCCGCCGCCCATGTGCCGACTTGGGCGCGACGTAGGCCCGGTCGGCCTCGGCCTCGGCCTCAGCCTCAGTCTCCCGATGCCGCCGGGTCAGCCCGTGCGGGGGCTGCGGAGGGAAGCGTCCAGAGTGGTCATCAGCTGCGCGGCACGGCTCTTGCCGCTCGGCGCGAGGGGGTACCGCCGGAGAACGTCGGTCAGGACCGGAGTGGCTCGTTCGCGGGCCTCCTCGATCGCCCTGTCACCGGCCCCAGGGTCTTCGCCCGCCTCGATTTCGGCGATGCGTGCCGCGTTCGCGGCGGCACGCAGGATGTGGCCCACCTGGTGGGCCTTCGAGATCGGGTGCAGATAGGCGGCGGATGCGGCGTCGCCCGCGGCCTGGGCGGCGAGACGCGCGGCTTCGGTGGCGGCCTCCTTCGCCGCTCGGTGCGCTTCCATCGACGTGACGCGCTGAAGTCTGGTCCGGCGGCCACCGTTGATGAACTCCCATGCCGCCTCGATGGCCGAACGGGGCCGGAGATCACCGGGGTTGGCGCCCTCGTACGCCGGGAGGACTTCCTGCGCCGACTCGGCAACGTAGCGTGCCACGGCTCTCAGTTCGTCCATGGTCAGTTCGAAATCACCGCTCACCTGTGCCACGAAGCCGATTCTCACATGCCGGCCGAACGCGCCTCCGCCGCACCCGGAGCATGGCCGCGAGCAGGCTGTTCAGCCGCCGCCCGTTCCCCCCTCCTCCGTACGCCCGGGGAACAGGTGCGGGTACTCCCCCGCGAGCACCACCTCCACCGCTTCGAGGGTGGGGTCCGTGACCTCCCAGTCATGCCCGGAGGGATGACCGGCGAACAGCCCGCACGCGTCCTCACCCCGGGCGTCCGGCACACCGCACCAGGGCAGGCCCGCCAGTACCGCCCTGCCCCGGTTCCACCGGACCCAGACCGCTTCCCTGTTCGCGTCGTCGTCCCACAACATGGCCGCGTGGTCCCCATGGTGGCCATCGGCGAGCTCGCAGAACACGTACCCGGCGTCCGGGGGATCTCCGGGAACGGCCAGCCGGACCACCTGTTTCGGGGGCGGCAGCAGGGCCACGGTGGTGCACTGGTTCATGGGTCGCAAGACCTCCGGTCGTCGTCACCTTCACGGCTCGTCGGTGTCGGTATCGGTGTCGGCATCGGTATCGCTGGTGTCGGTGGTGGTGTCGTCCTCGGATGCGGGCCGTCGGGCCTGGCCGTGGGTGCGTTCGGTGATGAGTTCGCCGAGTGGGTCGGTGACGGAGAAGGAGTGCGGGCCGTGGTGGTGGATGGCGTAGGCGCAGGGGGTGATGGTCTGGGTGAGGAAGTTGCGGAGGAGGGCGGGGCAGGCGGGGAGGACGTCGAGTCGGTAGAGGCGGTGGGTTCCGGTGCCGGTCCACAGGAGCCACAGGTCGCGGTCGTCTCGGGTGTCGGCGGTCCAGAGGTGGGCGGCGTGCTCCACCGTCTCGTCGTGCTCGCCCAGTTCGCAGAGGAGGAAGTCGTCCCGGTGGAGGACGTCCGGCGGGTGGGCGGGGCCGCCTTTCATGGTGGCGAGCGCGAGGAGCGCTTCGAAGTAGGGGACGTCGGTCACGGCGGTGCATTGCAGCACGGGGGTCGGATCTCTTCTTCCGTACGGTGCCGGAGCGGGGCAGTACGAAGCCCCGCCCACGGCTCGGGGCAGGCAGTACTAGGGCAGCACCAGGGGGGTGGGGCTCGTGATTTCGGCGTGCGTTGCCGGAAGGGGGCGGGCTCTATCCCCTCCGTACGGGCCATCCGGCGAGGGTGACGCGCAGTCCGGTGGCGGGGTCGGCCACGGTGAGCAGGGCGGGGAGCCCGCACTCCAGGGCGCGTATCGCGTCGTCCTGGCGCTCGTCGTCACCCGCCCAGGCCCGGAGTCCTTCCGGGGCGTCGGAGCCGTGGAAGGCGACCGGGCGGACATCCCGCGCCCGCAGCCACGGCGAGGACGCAGGCAGGTCCCGCCCATGCCCGTCCGCGAGCCGCAACGCCTGCCGCCGGAGCCACCGCAGGACCAGCCGCCGGTTCGGTACGGAGACCCCACCGAGCCACAACGCCCTCCCACCGGCCCACACCGTGACAGCCGCCACGTAATCCAGATCCCTCATACGCCACGCCCACCACGGTCCGGACACACCACACGCCGCAACCGCTCGGCCGGACGCGGGGTGAGCGCCTGCGTGAGGCGGGGAAAGCGGAGCCGCAGCCGGACCTCCCCCGCCCCCAGGGCGAGGACGACCCGAACCCGTAGGCGCGCGAAGGGGTTCGGTGACTCGGGCGGCCTCACAGCACCTCGCCTCGGCTGCGCGCGTTCATCCGCGCGGTCCGGGCCCGGAGCTGCTCCATGACGAGCGCGGGACGTACGTACCGGGGCTCGACCTCCCACTCCCGCCCGCCGCCCACGGGCCGCAGCGACCAGTAGCAGCCGGCGACCCCTCGGAACTCGCCCACGCGGTCGGCGCGGCTGGTGTCGACCATGAGGGTGCCGGGGGCGGGGAGTTCGGGGCGGTCAGGAGGCCCCTGGGCATTCGGACGCACGTTCTCGCCATCCACCGATAGTTCCTCTCTGTAGCTGAATGACTACCGGAATGGCTCAGCGTGGCCTAGCGTTGAATCTCCTTCAACGTTTCAGGGGTGGAGAGAACGTTGGTAAACCTCAAGGATCTGAACCCGGACGCGAGCCCGGAAGCGGCCTACGGCGCACGTCTGCGCAGTGCGCGCGAGGAGCGGGGGTGGCGGCAGGACGACCTCGCTCAGCGGATCGGGTACACCGGACGTCATGTCTCCGGGGTGGAAACTTGTCATAAATCCCCAACTCGCAAGTTCTCGATCGCCGTTGACGTCGCACTGGGGTTCGTGGGATCGGCCGAGTCGTTCGAGCGCGAGTGGCGGAAGATCAAGCACGGGGTGCTGTTGCAGGGCTTCCCGGAGTACGTGGGGCTGGAGGGCCGGGCGGCGGAGATCAGGCTGTTCGAGGTGGGCGTCATTCCTGGTCTGTTGCAGACGCGGGAGTACGCGCAGGCGCTGGATGACGCAGCGGTCGACCGAGGGGTCATCACCCGTGAACAGGCCGATGAACGGGTCTCGTTCCTCATGGAGCGTCAGGCCGCGCTGCTGCGGGACGTACCGCCGGTGCTGATCGCCGTGCTGGACGAGAGCTGCATCCGTCGGCCGGTCGGCGGCCCGGACGTCATGGAGGCGCAGTTGCAGTATCTGATCGACTTCGCCGCGCAGCCCCACACCACGCTCCAGATCGCCCCCTACAGCATCGGCGAGCATCGGCCCTTCAACCGGTCGGTGAACCTGCTGACCCTCCAGGACCGGTCCGTGGTCTCCTATGTCGAGTCCGAGACGCAGGGGCACCTGGACCGCGAAATCGGCTCCGTCATCCCGCTGGTGAGGGCCTACCATCAGTTGCAGAACGTGTCTCTGTCGCAGACAGATTCCGTGGACTCGATCCACCAGCATCGGAAGGGCACCCCGTGACGACCGAAACCACGACCCAGCAGTGGGTCAAGTCCTCCTACAGCGGCAACGGCGGCACCTGCGTCGAGTGGGCGCCGCGCACCGCGTCCGCCACCGGCATCGTCCCCGTACGCGACTCGAAGAACACGACCGGCCCGGTGCTCAGCATCCCCGCCGCCGCGTTCTCCGCCTTCGTGACGGGCGTCAAGGCCGGGGAGCTGTAGCCGTATGACGACGACCGCATCCCCCTCCGGGCAGCAGTGGGTCAAGTCCTCCTACAGCGGCAACGGCGGTTCCTGCGTGGAGTGGGCGCCGCGCACCGCGTCCGCCACGGGCATCGTCCCCGTACGCGACTCGAAGGACGCCTCCGGCCCGGTGCTGAGCATGCGGGCCGACGCGTTCTCCGCCTTCGTGGCGGGTGTCCGGGCCGGAGACTTCGGCACCGTCTGAACCGGCCGCCGGCCCCAGCACCGCCCCACCCTGCCGCCCAGCAGCGTGGGGCGTCCTGCTGTCCCGGGGCGGTGCGCACCTGGTCGGCCGGGCGCCCCCGGGCCCCGGCCCCGTTCACCTTCGGCCGACGACCGCGTGACCTGCGGGGGCGGGGGCGCGTTCATCAGCCATGCGAAAGATCATCACGTGCGGCCTGCTGGCCGCCGCGGCCCTCTCCGCCGCCCCGCCCGCCTTCGCCGACAACGACAGCAACTTCGGCAGCGGGGTCAACGCCGCGAACAACGGGAACTTCACCGCCGCCGACGTGTGCATCCAGGAACTCGCGGTGGTGCCCGCCCTGAGCGACTGGACCGGCGACCACAAGAACAACTGCTCCAACGGCAACGTCATCGACCACTCCGGCGACACGCCACCGCTGCCCGGTCAGTAACAGCACCACGCGGAATCAGTCGGCGGCCTGAATGAGCCAATCACATTCCGCCTCAACAAGCACTTGCCATCTTGGCAAGCAGGCTCCACAGTGAAATCCCCTGCCGCATAAGGCAGTTCACCGTGGGTGGTGCGCACGCTGGGTCGGGGGCGGAGAGACAGAGCGGCCTCCCCCGGCCACAGCCGTAGCAGGAAGGCACCACGATGAACCAAGCCCAGGCGCGCGAGGCCCTCGCCGCTGCCGACGTGGCCACCTCGCGCATACGGAAGGCCGGTCAACGCCCCCGTACAGCACTGATCCTGCTCCTGGGGGTGCTCATGATGGCCCTGGTGGCGACGTACGGCCTGATCATCCAGCCCAGGTTCTCCTACGCCTTCCCCGTCCCCCTCCCCATCCTGCTCCTGCTCCCCCTGCTGGCCCTCAACATCTACGTGGCGGCCCGACCCGTCGTGCCGCGCCACTACCGCGCGTTCTACTCGGTGACCACGGCGGCCGGGGCGGGTCTCTTCAGCCTGACCGTCACCCTCGGCTTCGCCCGGTTCTCCGGCGAGCCCGGCTGGTGGCTGCCCGGGGCCGTCCTCTGCGGAGTTCCGTTCCTGGTCATCGGCGCGCTGGACCACAAGGCCGGCCGGTCCGTGGGGGACGGGCGGTGAGCCATCCCCGTAAGTCGCTCGACAGCGTGATCCACGCGCCTGTTCGGTTCTCCATCGCGGCCGCGCTCGCGTCGGTCGACGAAGCGGACTTCAGGAGCCTGCGCGACGCCGTCGAGATCACGGACTCGGCCCTCTCCAAGCAGATCGCCCTTCTGGAAGAGGCCGGATACGTCAAGGTCCGCAAGGGTTTTGTCGGCAAGCGCACCCGCACCTGGCTCTCCCTCTCCCCCAAGGGCCGCGCCGCCCTCACCCGCCATGTGGCAGCCCTCCAGGCGATCGCTTCCGGTGCTCCACCGGCAGGGAACACGGACTGACGAGCGGACGGCTGCTCGCTCGGCGCTACTTCTCCGCCCAGTACGCGGCCCGTACCGTCCCCTCCTCGAAGTCCCGGCGGGGCAGGCGCAGGCCGAGGGATTCCTCCAGGGCGTGGAAGTACAGCTCGAACGAGCTGGTCAGTTCGGGGTGGTCCAGCTCGGCTCGGCGCACGGCCCGGTTGAGGAAGTCCAGCTCGCCGCCCCGCAGGTAGGGGGCCTGGCCACGCTCGTACCAGAGCAGCTCCAGCATGCCCCGGTCGTCGTCGACCCGGTGGCCGTCCCGTACGTAGTCGAAGGTGTAGATGGATTTCGCGGAGGTGGCCTCCAGGCGGACGATCTCCTTGATCCCGAGTGCCTCGTACGCCTCCTTGTCGGCGAAGGCTCCCGGCGGGGTGTCATGGTGCAGGAGGAACGTCCACCCGCCCGCTTCCCCGTAACAGCAGCTCTCCCACTGCCGGTCCCAGTGGGCCCGGCCGTTGTCCACCGCCCGCAGGTCCTTCAGGCGCGCACCGGCCGCGACCTGTGCGGGCTCGGCCCCGTACAGGAGGGCCAACTGCTCGGCGTGGACGGTTCGGCCGGGTGCCGCACGGTAGAAGGCAAGCGTCGTGTACGGGGTTTGGTCGCGCCAGGAATCGGCTATCCAGGCGAACCTCTCCAGCGGGTCGCGCCCGCATGCCTCGGCCGTCCCCGTATCGTCCAGGCCGCCGCTGCGGAACCGTCTGCCCCACCCCGGATCGATCCGGCCCAGCGCGTCGGCCAGCTCCTCGGGGCTGCCGCCGCGTTGGCGTATTCCGGCCTCGGCGAGTGTCCCCCTGGTGATCTTCATGAGCGCCAATATTAGGAGAGGCCACTGACAACCGGCCGCCTCCGCCGACCGGTTCAGCGCTCGGCCGGGCAGGGGGCGGGGGCGGACCCTCGGGCGCCCGCTGGACGGCGGGGTCATGCGGGGCGCGTACCCGTGCTGCGTGCGACGGCCGAGCGCGGCTGCGGCCACATCGGCGTAGTGCATCCGGAAGTTCCGTACAGCGACGGGCAGTTATGGCCACAATCAGTCGCATACGGTCCGTGAGGCCCGGCCCGCAGGGGTGTTCACCGTCTTGAACCCGGGAGTGTGCAGCTCATGATTCCAGGAAGGCCCAGCGGGGGCGTACCGCCGATACGCGCACCCCGTTCCCCGGTGCTCCGGCGTACGCGGGCAGCGCGCGTCCTCGTCGCCGGGCTCCTGACCACCGGGCTGACGGTCGCGGCGGGGCCCGCCGCGACCGCTGCTTCGTCCGACGGCCGGGCCCGCGCCGTGGGTTGTGCGAGCCCGGCCCCGCGGGCCCTCGACCGGCTCCCGGGGAGCTTCGCCGTCGTCAGGGCGCTGGGCCGTCCCGGCATCGCGGCGGGGGCGAGCGGCGGCGTGCCGGTGTACTGGACCGGCACCGAGGTCCACCGCGTACCGCTTCCGCCCGGGAACCTCGCGGGGGAAGTCACGGCGATCAACCGGCACGGGCTGATGGTCGGCACGCTCCGCCACCCGAGCACCAACGCGACCACCGCCTTCAGCTTCCGGATCGGGGCCACGAAGGTGCGGCTGCTGCCGGGCGGGATCGCCGCCAACGACGTGAACGACTCCGGTGTGATCGCCGGGGTCGGTTCCGGGCACACCGGAGTGCTGTGGAAGAACAACCGCGTTCACCGGAACCTCACGGTGGACGGTTCCGGCGGCGCGTACGGCGCGGCCTTCACGGCGGTGGGCATCAACAACGCCGGTACGGTCGTCGGGGGCGGCAGCCGCTACATCGGGGGCGAGTGGGTCGGCGTCGGGCTCATCTGGAAGGCCGGTCCGCCCGGGCATGCGCGGACGCTGCTTCCGGAGGCCGCGCCCGGTGAGGGCTACTCCGCCGTGGCCGCCGACATCTCCCGTACGGGCCGTGTCGTGGGCCACCGGCTCTTCACCTGGGGCTCCCCGGTCCGCTGGGACCGCCCGTACACCCAGCCGCCGACCGATGTCGCCGTACCAACGGAGCTCGGGGCCGAGGGGTACTCCACCGCGATCAGCCCGAACGGCCGGCTGACCGCCGGGTACGCGCCCAACCGCTGGGCCGAGCCCGGCGAGGAGAGCGGCGCCGCGCTGGTGTGGACGGGGATCGGCGGCTCGGTGATCACACTGCCGCGCCTGCACCCCCTGGGTACGGCGGAGGCGCATGCCGCCGCCGACGACGGCCGCATCGGTGGGTACGCCACGGGCCTCCCCGCCCCGGAGGAGCCCGAGACCGCGTATCCGGTCATCTGGCGGTGCGGTGGGGCCACTTGAGGGGCCGGGACAGGCCATCGCGCGGGCGGACGAGCGGGGCGAGCGGGGCGACATGCGGGGAGCAGTGAGGCCCTGTAGCTATCCGTCGAGGGATGCGACCGGCTGGCGCAGGACGGTCTTCAGCTTCTCGGGGGCGGTTCTGCGGGGGTCGCTGAGGTAGATCTCGTGATGCATGCCCGTCGGCCGCAGGCCGTTGGCCTTCAGGTAGGTGTGGTGGAGCTCGTGGAGGATGGGCGCCTCGTCGTCGTAGGAGCCGATGTGCAGCACCTGGGCACTGGGGCCTTCGTGGAGGGTGGAGTGGCGGACCTGGGAGATGGCGGGGAGCTTCTTCTTGGCCAGCGCGGCCCGCTGGGCGTCCTCGGCCATCTCCTGGGTGACCGCAGGAGGCAGAGCGATGAGCATCGTCCACTTCCATGAGTCCTTGGCCCGGGCCGTGAAGGCTTCGAACTCGTCCGCCCACCACAGCCCTTCCAGCGGGCCGACGACGAAGTCACCGCTGCCGTCACCGTCCGCCGTGCGCTTGCAGGCGAACTTGAGGGTGTAGGCGACCGCGTAGAGGGCCTCGACCGCGCTGGTGTAGCCGGGCGCGGTGTTGGGGTTGCCCGTACCGTCGATGGCGATGAACCGCTGTTCGGGAACGTCCACGACGGCCCAGGCCGTGTTCTTGGGCGCGTAGAACTCTTTCCACTCCCGCTTGATGTCGTACGGCTTCATGGGCGTCCCGCTTTCCTGGAGGGTGAGCCCATGGTGGCACCCCCCGTTGGGGAGGGGGAGGCGTCCCCGCGACGATCGCTTCGATGAAGTACCCGTCGGGGCCCCCTCTGCACCGGCCTCGCGGGCCAGGAACCGTACGTCATACGAAGGTTCCAGCAGGTGAGTCTGCCAGGAGCGCCTGCCGGGGGTCAGCGCATCCCCATCCCCACCGCCACCGACAGTGCCACGAGCAGTACGCACAGGGTGGCGTTGACGAGCCGGTGTTCCCAGAAGACCGCGACGAACTCCCGGATGGTGGCGCTCGGCCAGAAGTACGCGGCGGTCGGGGAACCGATCACCTGGCCGCGCACCCCCTCCCGGCGGGCGGTCATCGCCGCGCGGAAGGCGTGGAAGTTGTTGGTCACCACGACGCAGACGTAGCGGGCGTCGGCCTCCTCCATCAGCCGCCGGCTGAAGCGCAGGTTCTCGGTGGTCGTGCGGGACCGCGACTCTTCCCGTACGAGCGCCGGGTCGGCACCTTCCGCGACCAGCCAGCGCCCCATGGCCTCCGCCTCCGGCAGCTTCTCGTCCGGGCCCTGGCCGCCGGAGACCAGCAGTACGGGGGCCGTCGCGCCCCGGGCCGCCTGCTTCTGCTGGATGCGGAGTCCGGCCCGCAGGCGCGAGGCGAGCAGCGGAGGGACCCGTTCGCCGCCGATGAGACCCGAGCCCAGCACCACCACGAAGTCCACGTCCCCGCGCACCCGGATGCGACCGTAAAGGAAGGCGTAGGCGAGAAAGCACAGGAAAAGGAAGGAGACGTAACCGGTGACCAGCACGACGGCCAGGATGAAGGTCCGGTACGCGGGCGAGCTGCCCACGTAGTCCGCGGTGACCACCAGCGCCAGTACGGCGAAGATGCCCAGGCCCGCCAGGCCTGACAGAAGGTTGGCCGGGCTGCGGCCCTCCTTGCGGACCATGGTCAGGCCGTTGCCCACGAGGAAGCCGCCGAGGACCACGATCGCGAGTACGGGAACGAGGAAGACCAGCGAGTACACCAGGACGGCCAGGTCCCCCGGCAGCCGGTCCACCTGGGTCAGCAGGGCGAACGACAGGCTCAGCACGGTAAGGCCGAGCAGGACCGCGTTGCGGAACTGACGGCGGTCCTGCCGTACGCCCCAGCAGAACCAGAGGAAGAAGACTGCTGTCGGTACGAAGGCGATCACTGGTGACCTCGGATGTCTCGGCCGGGAAGCGGTGGGGGGAGTGGGGGTGCGGTGGAGTGTGGGGGTGCGGTGCGGTGGAGTGGGGGGCGGTGGAGTGGGGGGGCGGGGCGGAGCTGGGCGAGGGCCTGCGGACCGGGACCGTCACTCCGTCGAGCGGCGGTTCTCCTCCATCCACTCCTCGTTCGTCTGCCAGGCGTACAGCGTGTGGTTCTCCAGCGAAACGTAGTAGGAGCCGCACCGGCCCTGCGCACCGCTCGCCGCGCCCGAGGGGAACCAGGAGGCGCTGATCTCGGGGGCCGGGGCCTTCTTGGCGTCGGCTTCGAGCGGTGTACAGGAGGCGGGGAGGCGGTCGGCGCTGAGCGTGGCCTTGAGGATGCGTTCGCCGCCGGTGGTGCGCATGGCGTACTCGACGGACGCGGCGTCGTCGGGGAGCCAGCGGGGGACGGACTGGCGCTCGGCCTTCGCCGCCTTGCCGGTGGCGTACGAGGAGGTCTGCTCGTGGCGGCCCTCGTACCACTCCTTCGCCTGCGGTACGGCCACCGCGCCTGCCACTCCGAGCACCACCACGGTGCCCACCACGCCTACCAGAACGCCACGCATGTCGTCTCCTGTCAGTGCCCGGGAAATGTCGGAACCCGGGAAAGTTCTTGTTCCTTCCGTCCATTTTCGTGCGCGTATGACCAGGAAACGTCATCCTGTGGGACGTACGGGGATACCTCTCCGGTCGCACACACCCCGAGGCCGTCCCCGAGGTGGCTTCCCTAGCTCTTCTGGAACCTGCTGATCATGAGGACCGTGAGCAGGCCGGAGGCCAGGCCCGCGAGCGCCCAGGGGATGCTCGGGCTGCCGTCATTGAGGTGGTAGCCGATGGTGCAGAAGACGAGCGTCTCGATCAGGACGATGAGCGGCCAGAAGCGCCTTCCCGGCATGCGGTCTCTCCTTCGGTTGAGTTGCGGCTGAGTCGCGGCTGAGTTGAGTTGATGGGAGTTGTCCGACACTCCTGGTCTGCTGGACGAGTCCGCGAAAAGTTTCGGCGACCATGTCGAGAACCCGCACCCGGCTCCGTCCCCGTAGTGGAAGCGACGACAGAGCGACCACGACGGCGACCACCACCGGCCGCCCCGCCCCGCCCCGAGGAGAATGTCATGGCCAAGTATCTGCTGCTCAAGCACTACCGGGGCGCCCCGGAGGCCGTCAACAGCGTGCCCATGGACCAGTGGACGCCCGAGGAGGTCTCGGCGCACATCCAGTACATGAACGACTTCGCGGGCCGGCTGGAGAAGTCCGGGGAGTTCGTCGACGGGCAGGCGCTCGCGCCCGAGGGGGCCTGGGTCCGGTACGACGGGGAGGGGCGGCCGCCGGTCACCGACGGGCCGTTCGCCGAGACCAAGGACCTGATCGCCGGGTGGATGATCATCGACGTCGACACGTACGAACGGGCCGTCGAGCTGGCCGGGGAGCTGTCGGCCGCCCCGGGTGCGGGCGGGAAGCCGATCCACGAGTGGCTGGAGCTGCGGCCGTTCCTGACCGCGCCGCCCACCATCTCGGAGTGACCTGATCCGATGGAGTCGATGGGGGCCGTGGAGTCGATGGGGGCTATGGGGGCTATGGACGAGCTGGTGCTCCGGAGTCTGATCCCGGGCGTGCTCGGGGTTCTCGTCCGCCGCGGAGCCGACTTCGCGGCGGCCGAGGGCGCCGTGCAGGACGCGCTGATCGAGGCCGTGCGCGTCTGGCCCGACGATCCGCCGCGCGACCCGAAGGGGTGGCTGGTCACCGTGGCCTGGCGGCGGTTCCTCGACGCGACGCGGGCCGAGGCCGCCCGGCGGCGGCGCGAGGACCGGGTGGAGGAGGAGCCCGCGCCCGGGCCCGCGCCGAGGGCGGACGACACGCTCCAGCTCTACTTCCTCTGCGCCCATCCCTCCCTCACGCCCTCGTCCGCCGTCGCGCTCACCCTGCGCGCGGTCGGCGGGCTCACCACTCGGCAGATCGCCCGCGCCTATCTGGTGCCCGAGGCGACCATGGCGCAGCGGATCAGCCGGGCCAAGCGGACCGTGTCGGACGTGCGGTTCGACCGGCCCGGCGATGTCGCCACCGTGCTGCGCGTCCTCTACCTGGTCTTCAACGAGGGGTACTCCGGCGACCTCGACCTCGCCGCCGAGGCCATCCGGCTCACCCGGCAGCTCGCGGCCGTGATCGACCACCCGGAGGTGGCGGGGCTGCTCGCCCTGATGCTGCTCCACCACGCCCGGCGCGACGCCCGGACCGCGCCGGACGGCAGCCTGGTGCCGCTCGCCGAGCAGGACCGGGGGCGGTGGGACACCGGGGCCATCGCGGAGGGGGTACGGATTCTTCAGGCGGCCCTCGCCCGCGAACGGCTGGGCGAGTACCAGGCCCAGGCCGCCGTCGCCGCGCTCCACGCGGACGCGCCCACCGCCGCCGAGACCGACTGGGTGCAGATCGTGGAGTGGTACGACGAGCTGGTGCGGCTGACCGGCAGTCCGGTCGTACGGCTCAACCGTGCGGTGGCCGTGGGCGAGGCCGACGGGGCGCGCGCCGGGCTCGCCGCCCTCGCGGAGGTCGACGGTTCGCTGCCCCGGTACGCGGCGGTGTCCGCGTACCTCCATGAGCGGGACGGCGACCTGGGGGCGGCGGCGCGGCTCTACGCCGAAGCCGCCCGCAAGGCGCAGAACGTTGCCGAGCGCGACCATCTGACCCGGCAGGCCGCCCGTCTCAACTCCCGGAAGGAGCTCGACTCCCGGAAGGAGCTCAACTCCCGGAAGGAGCTCAACTCCGGGAAAGAGCTCAACTCCCGGAAGGAGTAGGCGTCCGCGCCCCGTCCGTCACCCGCTCCAGGTCGTAGAAGTCCGCCACGCAGCCACCCGGCCAGTACCGGTCACCGCCCCGGCTGAACGGCTCCAGCATGGCGCTGATGACGAGCCGTTCGTACGGCATCACCCGCTCGCCGTCCGCCGCCCCCGCCCGCAGCCGCCGGTCCTGGGCGTCCCACTTCTCCGCCCTGGCCCGCATGTTGGTGTCCAGGTTGAGCAGCGAGACCGCCGGACCGAAGCAGACCAGGACGCAGAGCGCGGCGCACACGGCCTTGACCGGGGCGGTACGGCGTACGTGCTGCCGCACCGCAAGGCCGATCAGCGCCCCGGCTCCGACGAGGAGGATCACGTACAGCAGGAGGTAGTCGTTCCAGAGCCGGTTGGCGCTCGGGTCGCTCACGCGGTCCCGGAAGACCGGGTACGCGATCACCGTGCACAGGTAGCCGGAGATCAGGAGCGTGAGCAGGGCGGTCCAGGCCAGCAGGGGCCAGTGGGCCGGTGGGCGGAGGGGGGCGCCGTTCCGGCGGGTGGCGAGCAGGCCGAGCAGGACGCCGACCGCCACCGCGCCCACGTACTGCCAGGTGGTCACCACCGTCACCGTGATCTCCGCGAAGGCGCGCAGCGAGGCGACGAGCGAGTCCGGGGCGAGCAGGGACGTGGTCTCGGCGCCGAACCGTTCGCGCCGGTGGATGGAGCCGGGTGAGGTCATGAGGACGAGGGCGCCCGCCAACGTTCCGGCGATGCCCGCCACGCACCACCAGCGGACGTACGCCCGTTCCCGGGAGGAGGCGGGGGCCATCCGGCCGCTCAGGAACAGCGTCGCCAGCAGCACCATCACCACCACGATCGCCGTCTCCTCGGAGAGCGTGGCGAGGAACGCGCCCGCGAGCACCGCGACCACGAGGGCGGCCCCTCTGCCCCGGCGGGTACGGGCGGTCAGCAGCGGGATCAGGGCGGCGCAGGCCAGGACCGGGGGCAGGGTGTGGGAGACCGAGGCGGCGGGCCAGTAGAACGTCTTGTACGTGTTCGGCGTGACGAACAGGAACAGCGCGGTCACCATCGCCGCGAGCAGCAGCGGCAGCCCGCGCGGCACCGTGATCCCGCCCCGGCGCAGAGCGAGGACGGTCACCGCCCACAGGACGGCGAGGACCAGCACGCCGCTCACCGCCGGGTACCACTGGTGTCCGGCGACTTGGAACTTCGCGTAGGTTCCGACCAGCAGCGCGTTGGCGACACGTCCGTTGTCGTCGAAGTAGAACTTTCCGACCAGGCCGGTGATGCCGTCGTCCCGTACGGCGGGGAGGAAGCACCAGTCGTCGGCGCTGGGCCGCACCCACCGGCCGAACCAGGAGGCGGCGGCGAGCAGGGCGAGGGGCGGGAGCGCGAGGGCGCTCACCCAGAGCGCGGTCCAGGGGTGCGGATCCGGGGGGCGTGGAATGCGCGCCTGTGTCTCACCCGGATCCCCCGTCCCGTCCGACACGGCAGGTTCCGGGGCGCTGTCCGTCATCGTGGGTCTCACCGGTCCTCGGGGGAGCGCACGGGGGTGTGGGGGGCCGCGGAAGGGCGTGTGGAGGTCCGTGCGGAGAGGGGCCTGTCCGCCGTCGGACGGCCGGTCAGCGGCCGGGCCGCCCGCTCCCGTACGGAAGTCTCGGAGACCTCGCGAACCTCAGATGCCTCCGAGGTCTCCGAGGTCTCCGAGGTCTCCGAGGTCTCCGTACGGCGGCGGCCCGACATGATCGCCCACCGGGCCAGCAGGAAGGAGACCGGCGTGACGATCACCCCGGCCGCCAGCGCGGCAAGGTTCTTGTCCATCCCGAGACCACTGACCGCGCCGTAGAGCAGTGCTCCGGAGGCGACCAGGTTGACCAGGCTGGAGAGCGGGAAGCGGACGAACGCGTGCCAGGTCGGCTTCGTCCGGCAGGTGACGTAGGAGTTGAGCAGGAACGAGCAGACGATGCTGACCGCGTAGCCGAGGACATGGGCCACGAGGTAGGGGATCCAGCGGTTCAGTGACGCGTAGACGCCCAGGTAGACGGCCGTGTTCACGCAGCCGATGAGGACGAAGCTGCCGAACTGTCGCGCCGTACGGGTGCGGCCGGAGGGCGCGAGTTCGTCGGGCTCGCCGAGCACCAGCGGGCCGGACGGCAGGCGGTGGGGATGGTGGCGGTGGAGGGGGTGGTGAGGGCCGTCCGGCAGGGTGCGGCAGCTCGCGTCGGTCTCCCGCACCACGTACGGCGGGCGGTGCTTCGTCTCGTGGTAGATCCGGCCCACGTACTCGCCGATGACCCCGAGGGTGACCAGCTGGATGCCGCTCAGCGCGACAACAGCCGTGAGGAGGGTCGCGTACCCCGGGGTGTCCGCGCCGTGCAGGACCACGGTGACCACCGTCCACAGCGCGTACGCCAGGGCCGAGACGAAGACCCAGAAGCCGGTGTAGATGGCGAGGCGGAGGGGACGGTTGTTGAAGGAGAGCAGTCCGTCGATGCCGTAGTTGAGCAGCCGTCTGCTCCCCCACTTCGACCGGCCGGCCGCGCGCTCGCTGTTGCGGTAGCGGAAGCTGACCGTGTCGAAGCCGATCCAGGAGAAGATCCCCTTGGAGAACCGGTTGCTCTCGGGGAGGGAGAGGACGCTCGCCACGGCCCGCCGCGACAGCAGCCGGAAGTCGCCGGAGCCGTCGATCAGCTCCACGTCCATGCACCGCCGCACCAGGGCGTAGTACGTGTGGCTGAGCGTGGAGCGCACCATGCCCTCGCCCGCCCGGTCGCGGCGCGGGATGACCTGGTCGTAGCCGTGCCGGTGCAGTTCGAGCATGCGGGGGATCAGCTCGGGCGGGTGCTGGAGGTCGGCGTCCATGATGACCACCGCCGCGCCGCGCGACATGCGCAGCCCGGCGAGCATGGCGGCCTCCTTGCCGAAGTTGCGGCTGAAGGCGGTGTAGTGGACCCGCTCGTCGCGCAGGGCGAGGGTGCCGAGGAGTTCCCGGGTCGCGTCGCTGCTGCCGTCGTCCACGTAGCAGATCTCGAAGGGGGCGCCGAGCCCTTCCAGGACGGGGAGCAGGGCGGCGTGGAAGGTGTCGAGCACCTCGGCCTCGTTGAAGCACGGCACGACGACGGAGAGCTGAAGGCCGGTCATGTGACATCTCCAGGCTTCGGCCGGGTCACCCACGTGGGGCCTGTCTTGTTGCGGTTTCTCTACATTTGCCCATCCCGTGAGGGAGGCCGGGGCTTCCGAGCCCGGACGCGCGGGCCGCCGCGCCCTTTCATCCGAACAGCGCAGACCCGTACGGGAGGGCCGTCGGAGCTCCGGTCGCGGGGGTCGTAACCCGGACATAGCCTCACGAACGTGACGCCATTCGTGGACCGAAACCGGCGCGCCGCGCCCGGCAGGGGCTGGCTCCGGCCGGTGGACAGGGCTCTGCTCGCCGCGCTCCTCGCCCTGTGCTGGCTCGCGCTGCCCGGGGCCGCGACCGCTCGTGCCGACGACCCCGTGGAGCTCTCCCGGGACGGCCAGATCACCGACCGGGTGGGCGCCCTCCAGGACCGTGCGAACGCGGTGGAGGACGCCCTCGACCGGCTGTACGCGGAACGGCGCATCCAGCTCTTCGTCGTGTACGTACGCGATTTCTCCGGGCGCTCCGGGCAGGCCTGGAGCGACGAGACCGCCGACCGCAACGGGCTGGGCCAGGACGACGTGCTGCTCTCCGTCGCCACCCGCGCCCGGCAGTACGCCTACTCCGTGGACGCGGACTCCCGGCTCACCGACGAGCAGTTGCGCGAGGTGGCGTCCACCGCGATCGAGCCCGCGCTGCGGGAGAACGACTGGGCGGGGGCCGCGATCGGGGCGGCGGACGGATACGTCTCCGTCCTGGCCGGACGCCCGGTGACCACCCCCGCCATCACCCCCGGCCCCGCCGACCCCGGTACGGGCGCCTCCGGCCCCTCCGGCGCGGGTGACTTCATCCTGCCGGTGGCCGTCGTCGGGGGCGCGGGGGCGCTCGCCGTGTACGCGTACACCCGGCGCAAGCGGCGCTCCACGACCCGCACCACCCCGGCGGCGACCGGCTGGGGGCGGCCCCCGGAGGCGGAGGATGCGCCGGTCCCGCTGGAGGAGCTGGACGCGCGGGCGAAGCAGGTGCTGGTGGACACCGATGACGCGGTCCGCACCAGCGAGGAGGAACTCGGCTTCGCGACCGCCCAGTTCGGGGAGGAGGCGGCGAAGCCCTTCACCGAGGCGGTCGCACGGGCCAAGGACGAGCTGACGCGGTCGTTCCGGTTGCGCCAGCAGCTCGACGACGCCTTCCCGGAGGACGATCCGACCCGCCGCCGGATGCTGGAGGAGATCATCAGCAGGTGCACGGCCGCCGACGAGGGGCTGGACACGGTCGCGGCGGACTTCGACCGGCTGCGCGCCCTGGAACGCAACGCGCCCGAGGCCCTGGCCGCCGTCGAGGCCACGTTCCGTACGCTCACCGGCCGCGTGTCGGCGGCCGAGGCGACGGTGGCGGGGATGCGCGAGCGGTACGGGGACGGGGTCGGCGCCCCCGTCGCGGGCGATGTCGAGCAGGCGAAGGACCGGCTCGTCTTCGCCACCTCCGCCCTGGACCGGGCCCGCCAGGCGGTCGACGCCACCGACCACGCCCGGGCCGCCGTCTACATCCGGGCCGCCGAAGGCGCGGTCGGGCAGGCGGGCACCCTCATCGACGCGGTGGACCGGCGCTCGGCCGAGCTGGGCGAGGCGGCCGGGAAGCTCCCCGGGGCCCTCACCGAGACGGAGACCGACCTCGCCGACGCGCGGGGCCTCCTCGAAGGCACCGCGCCCGGCGCCTCCACCGCGGACCTGCGGGGCCGGATCGCCCGCGCGGAGGCCGTACTCACGACCGTACGAGAGGCGATGGCGGCGGGCCCGTACGACCCGGTCGACGCCCTGCGCCGGGTGGAGGAGGCGGACGCGGCCCTGGACGAGGCGCTCGCCGGGGCCCGGGAGCGGGAGGAGGGCGGTCGGCGGGCCCGCTCGCTCCTGGACCAGGCGATGCTGACCGCGCGCTCCGCGATCGGGGCGGCGGCCGACTACATCACCACCAGCCGGGGCGCGGTCGGCGCCGAGGCCCGCACCCGTCTCGCGGAGGCCCAGCGGCGGTGGGAGCGGGCCCGGCAGCTCTCCGACGGCGACGACGCCCAGGGCGCGCTGGCCGAGGCGCAGCAGGCGGACGCGCTGGCCCGGCAGGCGCTGAGCCTGGCCGAGCAGGACGTACGGAGCTTCCGCGGCCCCCGGGGACCCGGCGGCGGGATGCGGGGCGGGGGCGGCGGGATGGGCGGGGCGGTGCTGGGCGGAATCATCCTCGGCGGCCTCTTCGGCGGAGGCGGGGGCGGGGGCGGGGGCGGCCGGGGCGGAGGCTTCGGTGGCGGCCTCGGCGGGGGCGGCGGCCGGTCCGGGGGCTTCGGCGCCGGACCGGGCAGTTTCGGCGGGGGCGGCACACGGGGGCGCCGGGGCGGCGGAGGGCGCTTCTGAAGGACCTGGGCCCCACCGCCGGGCCGGTGGCGGCCTTCCCCGAACGACCCGGGCCGCACCACCGGGCCGGTGGCGGCCTCCCCGAACGACCCGGGCCGCACCGCCAAAGCGGCGGCGGCCCTCTCCGAACAACCCGGGCCTCGTCCCCACACCCGTACCAGCGATCTCGATTTCCAAGGAGCCGTGCCATGACCAAGCAGACCATCCTCGGCCGCGTCACCCAGCTCGCCAAGGCCAACATCAACGCCCTCCTCGACCAGGCGGAGGACCCGCAGAAGATGCTGGACCAGCTGATCCGCGACTACACCAGCAACATCGCGGAGGCCGAGCAGGCGGTGGCCGCGACCATCGGGAACCTCCGGCTGATGGAGCAGGACCACAAGGAGGACGTGGAGGCGGCGGCCGAGTGGGGCGGCAAGGCGCTGGCCGCGAGCCGGAAGGCCGATGAGCTGCGTGGGGCGGGGTCGGTGGCGGAGGCGGACAAGTTCGACAACCTGGCCAAGGTGGCGCTGGGCCGGCAGCTCCAGTCGGAGCAGGAGGCGAAGACGGCCGCGCCGACGATCGCCTCCCAGAGCGAGGTGGTGGAGAAGCTCAAGGCGGGGCTGGACCAGATGAAGGTCAAGCTCTCCGAGCTGAAGGCCAAGCGCGACGAGCTGGTGGCGCGGGCCAAGTCGGCGCAGGCGCAGAACCGGATGATGGACGCGGTGAAGAACATCGACGTGCTCGACCCGACGAGCGAGCTGAGCCGCTTCGAGGACAAGGTGCGGCGCGAGGAGGCGAAGGCCCTGGGCAAGCAGGAGCTGGCCGCCTCCTCGCTGGACGCGCAGTTCGAGCAGTTGGACAGCCTGGGGGCCAGCGCGGAGGTGGAGGCCCGGCTGGCGGCCCTGAAGGCGGGCGCCTCGTAACGTACGCCCCTGCCCCCACGTACCGCCCCACGTCCGCGTACCGCCTCCCGTCGGCTCAGTACATGCTCAGCAGTTGCTCCACCGAGAGTTCCGCGGCCGGTGCCCCGTCCGGCAGGGCCAGTTCGAACCAGACGGTCTTGCCGCGCGGGGTGCGGCGCGAGCCCCAGGCGGCGCTGAGCAGGCCGACCAGTTGCAGCCCGCGCCCGCCCTCGTCGGTGTCGCGGGCCCGGCGGCGGCGCGGCTGGACGAGTCCGGCGTCCCACACCTCACAGACCAGGGTGCGGTCGCGCAGCAGCCTCAGCCGGATCTCGCCCTCGCCGTACCGCAGGGCGTTGGTGACCAGCTCGCTGACGAGGAGTTCGGTGGTGTCGACCAGGTCGTCCAGGTCCCAGGTCAGGAGCTGGGAGCGGGCCAGTTCGCGGGCGCGGCCCACCGAGCGGGGCTCGCGCGGCAGCGTCCAGTCCCCCACCGCCTCGGCGGGCAGCCCCTGGATGCGGGCCATCAGCAGGGCGATGTCGTCCTCGCCGTGCCGGGTGTCCAGCGTGGAGAGGACGAAGTCGCAGGCGTCCTCCAGGGGCATCTGCGGTCCGGTCAGCACCGCGCGCAGGGCGTCCAGGCCCTCGTCGAGCGGCTGGTCCCGGGATTCGACGAGCCCGTCGGTGTAGAGGGTGAGCAGGGCGTTCTCGGCGAGCTCCACCTCCACCTCCTCGAAGGGTTCGCCGCCGACGCCCAGCGGCATTCCCGGCGGTACGTCGATGAGCCGGGCGGGTCGGCCGGGCTCGACCACGGCCGGGGGGAGGTGCCCGGCATTGGCGAACGTACAGCGTCGGGTGACCGGGTCGTAGACCGCGTAGACGCAGGTGGCGAGGTACACCTCGGAGAGGTCCGCCTCGCGGGACTTCTGCGCGGCGCGGGAGGGCCACTGGGCTCCGCCGCTGCCGCCGAGCCCTTCGGAACGTTCGCCGCCGCCCGGGGAGCCGAGGCCGCGCGCCACCTCGTCCAGGGCGGAGAGGACTTCGGCGGGTTCCAGGTCGAGCAGGGCCAACGTGCGGACGGCGGTACGGAGTTCGCCCATGGCGACGGCGGCCCGCAGGCCCCGGCCCATGACGTCGCCGACGACGAGGGCGGTGCGGTGGCCCGGCAGTTCGATGACGTCGAACCAGTCGCCGCCGACCTCGGTGGCGGTGTTGCCGGGGAGGTAGCGGCAGGCGATGTCGAGCCCGGCGGCCTCGGGGTCGCCGGGGGGCAGCAGGCTGCGCTGGAGGATCAGGGCGCGTTCGTGCTCGCGGCGGTAGAGGCGGGCGTTGTCGATGCAGACGGCGGCGCGGGCGGCCAGCTCGGTGGCGAGCGCCCGGTCGCGCTCCCCGAAGGGCTCGCTCCCCTTCGTACGGGAGAACTGGACGAGGCCGACCACGGTGTCGTGGGCGACCATCGGCACGGCGAGCGTGGACTGCACGAACCCCATGTCGTCGCCGGGCACCGCCTCGACGTGGCCCGAGCGCAGGGCCATCGCGCACGGGGAGCCGAACGGGAAGCGGTGGACCGAGCCGAGCGCGGGCGGCAGGTCGTCGGGGCCCGGGGCGCCGCTGCCCGCCACGGCGGTCGGCAGGGCGTCGGCCACCGCGCTGGCGTGGGCGACCCGGCGCAGCTCGGCCGAGCCTCCGGCGGACTCGCGGTGGGCGGGGGCCCAGGAGCCGGGCGCGGCCTCCTCGCCGGTCAGCAGGCCCTGGTAGAGGTCGACGGAGGCCAGGTCGCAGAAGCCGGGGACGGCCACGTCGAGGAGTTCGCGGGCGGTGGTCTCCAGGTCGAGCGAGTTGCCGATGCGGGCGCTGGCCTCGTTGAGGAGGGCGAGGTTGCGGCGGGCGCTGGCGGCCTCGCGGGCGGCGATGTGGCGGCGGGTGACATCGGTGGCGAGGCCCGCGACGCCGACGGGGCGGCCGGAGCCGCTGTGCACCCGGTAGAGGTTCATGGACCAGTGGCGGCGGCCGGTCTCGCCGGGGGTGGGGCCGACCAGCTGGAGGTCGGTGACGGACTCGCCGGTCTCCAGGACGCGTTTCAGCGTGGCGGCCAGCCGGTCGGCCTCGGGGCCGGGGAGGTAGTCGTCGACCGTGCGGCCCCGGTGGTCGTCGGCGGCGCCGCCGAAGACGGTGGCGAAGCGCTGGTTGGCCCGGACGACGGTGAAGTCCGTACCGAACAGCACGAAGCCGAAGGGAGATTGGCCGAATATGGCCTGCGAGGCGGCGAGGTCGGTCTCGATCCTCCGCAACGCCCGGACGTCCACGACGATACAGAGCGCGGCCCGCTCACCGTCCGCCGTCTCACTGGGCATCACATAGACCTCGGCGACCCCGTGCGCACCGCCCTCGCCCGGCATCCGGAAGGGGACGAGGCCCGTCCACTCCTTGCCGTCCAGGATCTCGCCGACCCGCCGGTGCCCGTCCGAACGCAGCTCGGCGGGCAGGAAGGCCTCGACCGGGTCACGCCCGATCGCCTCGTCGGCGGCCATGCCGAAGAGGCCGGCGGCCCGGCGGCTCCACTGCTCGATCAGACCGTCGGCCCCGATCGAGAAGGAGGCGACCCTGATGTAGTCGTAGATCGAGCCGGGCGGACTGCTCTGCCACACGACGTCGCCCGTTGTCCCAGGTATTTCGCTCACGCGACCGTCCCCTCCAGCTCACACACCGGACCGGTCCTGCCCGCAGTATTCAGCACTACGGCCCCGACCGACACGGCGTTCACGATCACAGCAAGGTCTCAGTACCTTTCAGCCAGGTCCTGCCCGACCTCTGGTGATCGCTGTGCGTCCCTCCCCACTCCTAACCAGGGAGAGCGAGCTCGAACCACACCGTCTTGCCGCTTTTTCCGCGACGAGTCCCCCAACGGCGTGCGGAACAGGCCACGAGCTGCAGTCCCCGGCCACCCTCGTCGTCGGGTCCCGCACTGCGTTCGGTGGGTGGATCCGGAAGCGGATCGGAGACTTCCACCAGCAGGCCGGGGGCGGCGGGCGGCCGGGCGGCGGCGAGCCGGAGGTCGGTGGAGAAGTCTCCGGTGAGCTCGCCGGACCCGTTGCTCCCGGCGTCCGGGTGCGAGCGCTCCAGCCGTACGCCGATGGGGCCGGAGGCGTACCGCAGGGAGTTGGTCACCAGCTCGCTGACCAGCAGGACGGCCATGTCACCGACCGCCGTGTCCAGGCCCCAGCAGTGCAGGGCGTCACGGACGGCGTGCCGGGCGCTGCGCACGGAACCCGGTTCGGCCGGGAAGGTCCACTCGGCACAGTCGCCTTCGGTATCGATCACGCCGATCACTTCCCAGGGGCCGGCCAGGGGCTCACCCCATAGATAAATGGGGACTAAACAGCCCATACCCACCATTTATCGCTTACTACCGCACGAAGGGGCGTTTGGTGCAGACGGGCGTACGGGGCCGAGCCCGTCCACGGGCGTGCGGATCAGCGCAGCTCACCGGCGGCCCGGAGATCGTCGAAGAGCAGCTGGTCGACCGGGGGCACCAGGGGCCGGTCGGCGTAGGAGAACCACGCCACCTCCTCGATCTCACTGCTCGCGGCCAGCGTCCCGCGATAGTCGGCGTAGTAGCAGCTCATCGTGACGAGGGGGGCGCCCGGACCATCATGGGCGTGCGCCTCGTACGTACCGGCGTGCACGACGCTCTCCGGGACCAGGCCGACCGTCAGCTCCTCCTCGATCTCGCGCAGAAGGGTCTCCAGGTCGCTCTCGGCGCCCTCGCGCTTGCCGCCCGGGATGTAGAAGACGTCCTTGCCCTTGGGGCGGGCACAGAGAATCCTGCCGTCCTCGATCCGCACCCATGCCACCGTGTCGATCAGCACCGACATCACCGCTCCACCCTCGCTCGCCGGGTCCGGGACGCTCATACCGGACGGGCGGGACCCTACCGCCTGCGCGGCAGGGCCCCGGAACGCGGAGGCGGGCCCCGGAACGCGACAAGGGCGCTCCGGGGCCCGGGAGTCCGGTCTCAGCGCTTGAGGACCGGCCGCCCCGGCCCAGCCGCTAGGGGCAGTTTGACGACAGGCCCTAGGACCGGCCGCCCTGGCCCACGCGCTCCACCCGGTACACCTGGCGGTGCTTGCGGTCGTCCAGGCCGTCGGCGACCTTCTGCGCCTCGGCCTGTGTGGCGTATCTGCCGACGCGGTAGCGGTTGCCGCTGTCGTCCTGCCGTATCACCAGCCACGGGAGCACGGCACCGCTGTCACTCATCGTGTCGCTCCCCCACATGTCGCCCCTCTTTCCACCGGCGTGCACGTCTCTAAGGATCCCCAGGAAACCGCAGTACGCATATGCCCGAGCGTACGCCTGACCTTCACTCAGCGCAGGCGTCTTTACACAAAGAGGTACGCATCCGGCCATGACGAAGGGGGCGCATCCGCTGGATGCGCCCCCTCGTCACCCCCATCGCCCCTGCTCACGAAGGAGCGGAACGATCCGACGGGGCGTCAACTCATCTGACCGGCAAGTGGTAAGCGATCCGGTAGCGGTCGGCGGGCACGACCACATCGGCCGTCTCCACCGCGCGCCCCGAGGCGTAGTACGTACGCCCGATCACGATGACCACGTGGCCGGGGACCCCGCCGAGCGCGAGCAGCTCCTCCGCGAGCCCGGGGCGCGCGCCGACCTCCTCGACCACGTTGTCCACGACGACATCGATCGCCGCCATCCGGTCGACCACCCCGCAGCCGCCCAGCGGACCCTCCTCGGGGAGCATCACCGGCGTACGCCCGGTGACAGAAAGGGGCTCCCAGGAGGTGGAGAGCATGATCGGTTCGCCCGCCTCCCGGAACACGTAGTGCGTCCGCATCACCCGGTCGCCCGGCTCGATGCCGAGCCGCTCGGCGACCTCGGCACTCGCCCCCTCCTGCTCGCTGCGGGACTCCCAGGTCCCGCGCACCCCCTCGGCGGTCTGCTCCTGGCGGAACGGGCTGGCGCCCTTCTCCGGGCGGTACCCGGAGCGGGCGATCATGCGGGGGACGGGGCGCTCGCGCACATACGTGCCGGAGCCGGAGCGGCCCTCGACCAGCCCCTCGGCCATCAGGACCTTCCGCGCCTCCAGGGCGACGGTGTCCGAGACCCCGTACTCCTCCCGGATGCGGGCCTGCGACGGCAGGCGGGTATGGGGCGGCAGCGCGCCGTTCACGATCTTCTCCCGCAGATCGCTCGCCACGCGCAGATAGGCGGGCTGCTCACCGAAAGTCACAGGCCACTCCCAACAGGTTGACAGTCTGCAACAGCCTGACAACCGTGGGTTGCGCACCGCAAGCATGGGCCAGAGTTTCACTCAATGTGATGACGTCGGGGCGGTTCATGCATAACCCGGCCGTGGCCACCAGAGCGCTTCCCGGACATTCCCCGGCCCTGGACCCGCTCCGAACATGCCCCGAATGTGACCGGAATCTGCCCCGAATCACCCCGATCGACACCGCCACCGAGACCCACAACTCCCGGACCCTTGACCGTTTTTGGTCCAGACCAATACCTTCCTGTGCACAGCACGGCTCCCCATGCACCTCTGTCCCTCCCGATGCCCTTTCCGCACCGGATCACGCACAGGAACGAGCCTCATGCGTCGAAAGAACCTCTCCCGACTGACCATCGCCGGTGTCGCCCTCGCCCTGGTGGCGGGTGCCGCCCCGGCCGCGACGGCCGGCGGTGACCGTGGCCAGAGCAGCGGCGGCGACCGCTCCAAGGGCCACCAGCGCCCCGCGTACAAGAGCATCGGCTACTTCACCCAGTGGGGCGTCTACGGACGCGACTTCCAGGTCAAGGACCTGGACACCAGCGGGACGGCGGCCAAGCTGACCCACATCAACTACGCCTTCGGCAACGTCAACGCCCAGGGCAAGTGCTTCACCGGCAACATCCCGGGCCAGGCCGACGCCTGGGCGGACTACGCCCGTCCGCTCGACGCGGCGAACTCGGTGGACGGCGTGGCCGACACCGACACCCAGCCGCTCGCGGGCAACTTCAACCAGCTGCGCGAGCTGAAGGCCAAGCACCCCGGCCTCAAGGTGATGATCTCGCTCGGCGGCTGGAGCTGGTCCACCCACTTCTCCGACTCGGTGCGCACAGCGGCCTCCCGCAAGGCGCTCGTCGCCTCCTGCATCGACCTGTACATCAAGGGCAACCTCCCCAAGGACGGGGCGCGCGGCGGCAAGGGTGCGGCGGCCGGTCTCTTCGACGGCATCGACGTCGACTGGGAGTGGCCGGGCTCGGCGGGCAACGAGGGCACCGTCTTCCGCCCGGAGGACAAGAAGAACTTCACCGCCCTGATCCGCGAGTTCCGCGTCCAGCTCGACGCGTACGCGAAGAGCCAGGCCAAGTCCAAGAAGGGCAAGGGGCACGGGCACGGCAAGCACAAGCCGAAGCCGAAGCACTACGACCTGTCGGCGTACGTCCCGACCGCCCCCGCGAAGATCGACGCCGGGTTCGACGTCAAGCGCCTCATGAAGGACTTCGACTTCGTCAACCTCCAGGGCTACGACTTCCACGTCTCGGGCGAGAAGAAGACGGCCCAGCAGTCGGCGCTCTACGCGAAGAACGACTACAGCGTCGACCAGACCGTACGGGACTGGGTCAAGCGCGGCGCCCCCAAGCACAAGCTCGTGGTGGGCATGCCGTTCTACGGTCAGGGCTGGACCGGTGTGAGCGGCGGCGGCAAGGGGCTGGGGCAGCCCGCCACCGGCCCGGCTCCGGCCACCTGGGCCAACGGCTACGAGGACTACAAGGCCCTCAAGAAGCTGGCCGACTCGGGCACGTACAAGATCCACCGGGACACGAAGAACGGCCACGCCTGGCTCTTCGACGGGACCACGCTGTGGACGTACGACGACCCGCAGGTGCTGCGCGCCAAGACCACGTACATCCGGGACAAGGGCCTGGCCGGTGCGATGTTCTGGTCGCTGGACGGGGACACGGCGGACGGTGAGCTGATCACCGCCGTCCACCGCGGGCTCAACCGCCGCTAGCGGAAAAGCGGTTGGGGCGGCCGCGCACGGCGGCCGCCCCAACCTCACGTCACAGATTCAGTGTTGCTTGTCGCATCCGTCCGGTCCGGTCAGAAGTGCAGACCCCAGCTGTTGATCCGGCCGGTGTCCCAAGTCCAGTTGTCGGCGACGCGGAGCTTCCAGGTGCCGTTGGCCGGGACGGAGGAGGCGTTGACCGTGTACGTGGTGACCACGTCGTCGGCGCTGCCGCCGGAGCCGAACGCCTTGAGGTTGAAGACCGTGCCGTTGGGAGCGACCAGGTCGATCCTCAGGTCACCGATGTAGGTGTGGGAGATGTTGACCGGCACCTTCAGCGCGGCCGGGGCGTTGCCCGTGATGCCGGTGACGGTGATCGGGGACTCGACCGTGGTGTGGTCGTTGATCGGGTAGCTCGTGGTGTTCTCGAACTTCTTGCCCGGGTCCGGGTCCGGCGGGTTGGTGCTGCCGGTGCCCACGTAGAGGAGGCGGTTCGGCGAGCCCGTGCCCGGGTTGCCGACGACGCCGGGGGTGGAGGCCGCGACGAGACCGGCGGAGACCTGGGCGGGGGTCGAGCCCGGGTTGTCGGCGAGGTAGATGGCGGCCGCGCCGGCGACGTGCGGGCTGGCCATCGACGTACCGGAGATGGTGTTCGTGGCGCTGTCGCTGGAGTTCCACGCCGAGGTGATCGAGGAACCGGGCGCGAAGAGGTCCACGACCGCACCGAAGTTGGAGAAGCTGGAGCGGGCGTCGGTGTTGGTCGTCGAGCCCACCGTGATGGCCTCTTCGACGCGCGCCGGGGACTTCGTGTTGGCGTTGGTCGACTCGTTGCCCGCCGCGACGGCGTAGGTGATGCCGGAGGCGATGGACCGGCGGACGGCGGCGTCGAGCACCGAGTCCGCGCCGCCGCCGAGGCTCATGTTGGCGACGGCGGGCTTCACGGCGTTGGCCGTCACCCAGTCGATGCCCGCGACGACCTGTGCGGTGGTGCCCGAGCCCTGGTTGTTCAGCACCCGGACGCCGACGATCCGCGCCTTCTTGGCGACCCCGTAGGCGGTGCCCGCGACGGTGCCCGCCACGTGCGTGCCGTGGCCGTGGCCGTCCTGCGACACGTTGTCGTTGTCGACGGCGTCGTAGCCGTTGAAGGCCCGGCCGCCGAAGTCGCTGTGGCTGATCCGTACCCCGGTGTCGATGACGTAGGCGGTGACGCCCTCGCCGGCCTTGTCCGGGTAGGTGTAGCGCTGGTCCAGCGGGAGGTTCCGCTGGTCGATCCGGTCCAGACCCCAGGACGGCGGGTTGTTCTGGGTGGCGGAGACCGTGAAGGTGCGGTTCTGCGAGACGGACGCGACGGCCGGGTCGGCGGCGAACTTCTTCGCCTCCGCGGCGGTGGCCTCGACCGCGTAGCCGTTGAGGGCCGCGCGGTAGGTGCGCTCGATGCTCGCGCCGTACTTCTTCGCGAGGGCCTTGCCCTGGGCGGAGTCGGACTTGGGGGCCGAGTCCTTCAGCGTCACGATGTAGCTGTCGCTGATGGTGCCCGGGGCTCCCGCGTTCAGGATCACGCCTTCGGGTGCGCGCTCGGCCGCGGTCGCCGGGAGGGTACCGGCGGTGGCGAGTGCGACGGCGGCTGCGGTGGCTATGACGGTCGCCGCGGCAAGTCTTCGACGTGCATGGGGGGTGTGACGCATCACTGACATGTGAGGGGTCCTCCTCATAGGCGGTGCGCTGGTGGGGGGTGGTGCCGGAGCCGCGCGAGACTCCCGGCAGGGGCATGACAAATCAGCCGTCCGAACGCCACGCTTTCTGCGTCGTCCGTGACCGGCATGCCCTTGCTGCCAGCGAAAGATTGACCGATCCATGGCAAACCCACAAGGGTGCCTTGAGCCATGCCATACGCGCGTCATTCATCTGCCATATGCCTGACATGCAGACGGGCATGACAACGGACATGACGATCCGTCACCACTCTCAGGGCGGAACTCGGTCCACCACTTCCGCCCTGACCTGGTGCTGCCCCGTCCGCCGGGCCCCTGGGCGACGGCCGCGCCCCGCCCGTCCGGCGCGTCAGGGAGCGAGGGAGCAGCCACCCCTCCAACTCGGGCGAACAAAAAGCCAGTTACGAAGATCGGCCGCCATGTACGATCATCGACGCACCAAAAGCACACACAACACCGACAGCACCATCACATCGTGGCGTACAGATCGGAGAAACGTGCACATCGCCTTCGTCACGGTCACCATCCTCGGCGTGCTCTTCAACGGCGCCGCCGCCGTCACCTATCTGATCGGGCACGAATACCCCAAGTCCCAGGCGGACATGAAGGGGATTCCCCGTAAGTACGTCCCGGTCCTGGGGCTGTTGCTGGCGGCCGGTGCCGTGGGGCTGGGGGCCGGGCTCGCCGTTCCGCTGCTGGGGACGCTCGCCGCCTGCGGGCTGATCCTCTACTTCATCGGCGCCATCATCGCCCACCTGCGGGTCGGCTCCCGCGACATCGTGGGCGGCATCTCGTTCCTGATCACCGCGGTGGCCGTCCTCGTCCTCGGCATCCTGGACCGCGGCGGCGCCTGGTAGCCCGCCCCGGGGCCGATACGACACCACGACGGGGTGCCTCCCCTGTTCCGTCCGGACAGGGATGCTCCTGCTCCATCCGGACGGGATGCCCCTGCTCCATCCGGCGGTCGCGTTCGCGCCGAGGTGCCGGGGTGTGCGTGCCGTGCCGCCCGTCCGTGGGCCCGCCTCCCTACCTTCGTCCCGTGAGCCTCTCGCGTATCTCCGTCCTCGCACCCCTGGTCGCGGCCGCCCTGATCGCACCGCTGCCGCCCCTCCCCCACGCCGTCGCCGCCACCCCGGACCCGCCGCCACCGTCCGCCGTCCCCGCCTGCGGCCGGGCGGACGGCGAGGGCGCCCCCGGGACCTCCTGGTCCCCCACCTCCACCCGCTTCGGGGAGGCCGACGGCTACGACCCGTACGTCGGGAACGGCTATCTCGGCCACCGCGTCCCCGCCGCCGGGACCGGCTACGCGGCGACCGGTGAGGAGACGGGCTGGCCGCTCTACACACCCCGCTACGACGGTGCGTTCGTCTCCGGTCTCTACGCCCGGGACAGGGCCGTCTCCGAGGGCCGCGAGGTGATCGCCGCGCTGCCGAGCTGGACGACGATCGAGGTGGGCGTCGGCAACGAGAAGTTCGGCGCGGACACACCGGCCGCCCGCGTCTCGCACTACCGGCAGACGGTCTTCCTCAGCTGCGGCCTCGTCCGCACCTCACTGCGGTGGACGACGGCGGACGGCCGGGCCACCGACCTGACGTACGAGGTCCTGGCCGACCGCTCCGACGTGCACACCGGGGCCGTACGCCTGCGGATGACCCCGCGCTGGAGCGGTACGGCGACGGTCACCGGCCGCCTGGACGAGCGGGGCGCGCGCCGGATCACGCTGCGCGAGGACGGCACGTTCAGGACACTCGGGACCGGCGTGGAGGGGGCCGTGGCGCAGACGATGCGGCGCGGTTCGGGGGTCGTGGAGACGCTGCGCCCCGAATCGCGTACGGCCCCGAAGCCGACGCCCGTACGTGAGGGGACGACGTATACGTTCGAGAAGTACGTCGGCGTCGACACGGACCTGACCTCCGCCGCCCCCGCCGAGGACGCCCGCGAGGCGGCCCACCGCGCGGCCCGGCGCGGCTGGGACCGGATCTTCGCGGCGAACGAGAGCGCCTGGCGCGAGGCGTGGTCGGCCGATGTCCTGGTCCCCGGCCGCCCGGAGCTCCAGCGGTGGCTGCGCTCGGCCCAGTACGGGCTGCTGGCCAACACCCGGCGCGGCTCCTCCGACAGCATCGCCCCGGCCGGTCTGACCAGCGACAACTACGCGGGCATGGTGTTCTGGGACGCCGAGACGTGGATGTTCCCCGGGCTGCTCGCCACCCGCCCGGAGCTGGCCCGCCCGGTCGTCGAGTACCGCTACCGCACCCGGGGCGCGGCCCGCGCGAACGCCGAGAAGTACGGCCACCGGGGCCTGTTCTACCCGTGGACCAGCGCGAGCCGGGGCCGTATCGACTCCGAGTGCCAGAGCTGGGACCCGCCGCACTGCCTGACCCAGAACCACCTCCAGGGCGATGTCTCGCTCGCCGTCTGGCAGTACTACCTGGCCACCGGCGACCGCGACTGGCTGGCGGCACGGGGCTGGCCGCTGCTGCGCGGGATCGCCGACTTCTGGCAGTCACGCGCGACGGCGAACACGGACGGCAGCTACTCCGTCAAGAACGTGGCGGGGCCGGACGAGTACAGCAACGGGGTCGACGACGGCGTCTTCACCAACGCGGTCGCCGCGACGGCCCTGCGCAACGCGACCCGGGCGGCCCAACTGCTGGGCCACCGGCCGCCGATGGGCTGGAACCGGGTGGCGGACGGGCTCCGTATCCCGTACGACGCTGAGCGGAAGGTCTTCCTCCAGTACGCCGGGTACAACGGCTCGACCATCAAGCAGGCGGACACGGTCCTGCTGATGTACCCGCTGGAGTGGCCGATGGCGCCCGGCGCCGCTGCCGCCACGCTCGACCACTACGCCGCCCGCACCGACCCGGACGGCCCGGCGATGACGGACTCCGTGCACGCGGTCGTCGCGGCGGCGACCGGGGGGCCGGGCTGTTCGACGTACACGTATCTCCAGCGTGCGGTACGTCCGTTCGTTCGCGGGCCCTACGACCTGTTCTCCGAGGCGCGGGGCGAGAAGTCCGGTGCCGAGGACCCGCTGTCCGGCTTCCCGGCCGAGGACTTCCTGACCGGGAAGGGCGGCTTCCTCCAGGTCTTCACCCACGGTCTGACGGGGCTCCGGCTCCGCGAGGACGGGGTGCGCCTGGACCCGCTGCTGCCGCCCCAGCTGAGTGAGGGCGTGCGGCTGACGGGGCTGCGGTACCGGGATGCCACGTACGAGGTCGAGATCGGCGCCCGTACGAGCACGGTCCGCCTGACCTCGGGCACGCCGTTCACGGTCCACACGGCGGACGGCCCGCGCCGACTGACCTCGGTGCTGGTGCTCCCCACCCGCCGCCCCGACCTGACCCCGACGGCGGACGCGGCCCGCTGCCGCCCGGTGACGGCGACCTCCGAGGCCCCCGGCCTGTACGCGGAGGCGGCGGTGGACGGCAGCCCGGTGACGTCCTGGTCCCCGGACGGGGCGGCGGGGGCCCTGACGGTGGACCTGGGGCCGCACCCGCTCCGGGTCACGGCGGTGACCCCGCGCTGGAGCGACCCCGCCCCGGCCTCGCACACGGTGGAGACCTCCGTGGACGGCCGCTTCTGGCGCCCGTTCCTGGCGGGGGACACGGCACGCAAGGTCAGGGTGACGGTGCGCGCGGAGGACCCGGAGAAGCCTGCGGGGATCGCGGAGCTGAGGGTGGAGGCGGGGCGGTAGGGACCTGGCTCACGCCACGGGGGCGGTCCGGAAGTAGAGGTTCCCCTTCTCGATCATGTGGGAGGCGTACACCAGCCCCACCATCGGCTTGCCCTGGTAGAAGCCCGCATAGCCGTGCGTGGCGTCGACGACGACGGGCCGGGCGAAGCAGCCGAACTGATTGCGCTGCTTCTCCTCGGCCCAGGCCATGGCCGCCGGGTCCACCCGTTCGCTGACGAGCACCGGGAAGGCACCCACCCCGGTCTGGAAACCCACGGGCAGCCCGCCCTTGGTGTCCCGGGCGTACCGCAGTGTCTGCCGCATGAAGCCCTCGACGGTCTGCACCGTGACCTCGGGGACGACCGTAGCGACGGTGAACAGGTGCAGCCTGGTGGCCGCCCAGCGCATCCGGAAGTCGGCCCGCCGCCCGACCAGCACGGGCGCGCCGCCCCACTGCTCCCAGCGGGGCCCGCATCCGTCGGCGGCCAGTTGCCGTTCCAGCGTGGCCAGGTACGTACGTATCGACTCTTCGCTCATGGGGAGCATTCTCGGCCATCCGGCGGCCGTCCCCGGCCCGTACTCAGTCGCCGGAGGTCTGCCCCCGGCCCGGCAGCTGGGCCTCCCCCACGGCCTCGGCCTCGGCCTTGGCGTCGCTCACGGCCGCGGCGGCCTGCTTCGCGGCCTCGTCGGCGGCCGCGGCGGCGCCCAGCGCGAGCGTCGGGTCCGCCTCCAGCTCCGGGGTGCCGGCCTTCTCCGGCACGTCGGCGGTGGACTCCTCCTCGCGCTGCGCGGCCGCGGCTGCGGGAAGACCCATCGCCGACCGGTCGCCGAACGCGCTGGTCACGGCGCGGACCGCCTCGGTCAGCTCGCCGGGGATCACCCAGAACGTGTTGTTGTCGCTCTTCGCCAGATCCGGCAGCGTCTCCAGGTACTTGTAGGCGAGGACCTTCGCGTCGGCGTTGTTGCGGTGGACGGACTGGAAGACGAGCTCCACGGCCTTCGCCTCGCCGTCCGCCCGCAGGATCATGGCCTGCTGCGTTCCCTGGGCCTCCAGGATGTCCTTCTGCTTCGTGCCCTCCGCCGTGAGGATCTTGGCCTGCCGCTCCCCTTCGGCGTGCAGGATGGCCGCGCGCTTGTCACGCTCGGCCCGCATCTGCTTCTCCATCGCCTCTTTGATGGTGTTCGGCGGGTCGATGGCCTTGATCTCGACGCGGTTGACCCGGATGCCCCACTTGCCCGTCGCATCGTCGAGGACGGCGCGGAGCCGGGCGTTGATCTCCTCACGCGAGGTGAGCGTCCCCTCCAGGTCCATGGAGCCGATGACGTTCCGCAGGGTGGTCACGGTGAGCTGATCGATGGCCTGCAGATAGTCGGCGACCTCGTAGGCCGCCGCCCGTGGGTCGGTGATCTGGTAGTAGAGCACGGTGTCGATGTTGACCACGAGGTTGTCCTCGGTGATCACGGGCTTGGGCTCGGACGAGTACACCTGCTCGCGCACGTCGAGTTTGGTGTTGACGCGGTCCGCCACCGGCAGGACGAAGTTCAGGCCGGGCTGGAGCGTCCGGCGGTACCGGCCGAACCGCTCGACGTTGTAGCGGCGCGCCTGCGGGACGATCCGCACCGTCGCGGCCACCAGAAAGACGACGACGAGCGCCGCGACAAGAATCGGGATGACAACCGGATCCATGCGTCCTCCCTCGTTCCTTCTACGTGCTCTGCTCCTGCGTGGCTTCTACGTGTTCTGCCTCTTCGTGCTCTGCTCCTGCGTGGCTTCTGCGTGCTCTGCCTCTGCGCTTTCTGCCTCTACGTGTTCAGCCGTTCACGGAAGCAGCTCGCGCGGGTACACGACGGCTGTGGCACCCTCGATCTCCATGACGTCCACCAGCGCTCCCACCGGGATCACATGGCTCTCGTCGAGCGCGCGGGCGGACCATTCCTCACCGGAGAGCTTGATCAGACCGTGGGTGGCGGTGACCTCCTGCATGACCTCGGCCCGCCGGCCGATCAGCGCGTCGCTGCCTTCGTGCAGGAGGGGTGTCTGTGCCAGGTGCCGCAGGGCGACAGGACGGACGAGGGCGAGCCCCGCGACCGCCGCCAGTCCGAGCGCCACGAGCTGACCGAGCAGGCCGACACCCACACCGGCCACCACGGCGGCGACCACGGCAGCGCCCGCCAGCAGCCCGAAGACCAGCGTCAGGGTGAAGAACTCCGCAGCGCCCAGCGCCGCGGCGGCGAGCAACCATGCAAACCACGGCATCGAATCAGCCTCCCCAAAGGGACCTATCCACCAATCTACCCACCAGACGCCTTACAGAACCCGCTCGTCCCGCCGGAACTGCGATCAGAGCCCCTTTGGCAGCGCTCTGGGCCTGCTCCTCGGCCTGGTCCTAGGCCTGCGTCCTCGGCCTGGTCCTCTGCCTGGTCCTCGGCCTGAAAAAAGCCCTGGCACCTCCCCTGCTCGGCCGGGACCGAGAGCTCGGGGAGGTGCCAGGGCGTCGAACGGTTCAGCCTGTGGGCTTCGTGCCCCGGCAGAGCTCCAGCAGGGCCAGGGCGATGGCGGTGCCCGGGCGGCCGAAGGCCTCCGTGTAGGGCGCGATGACCCGTGTCTCACGGGCGAGGTCGGTACGGCGGCCGCCCTCGGCGATCCGGGCCCGCTGGATCGCCCGGGAGAGTTCGCCGCGGCGCGCGACCAGGGCGCGGAGCTCCGCGTCGACGAGGTCGATGTCGGAGCGGAGTACGGCCACGTCCGAGGTGACGGTCTCTTCGTCGCGTACGGGCATCACGGGCCCCAGGTGTTGCCGTTGGGGCTCACGACGACGATGTCGCCGAGGCCGAGAAGCTTCAGGGTGCCCGCGACGAGCCCGGCGGCCGCACCCGTGACGCCTACGGCCGTCAGCCCCTGTGCCGCGCCCTGGGTGGGCTCCGCCGCCATGGCCGTCGACGCCGACGCGGTGGCCGCGAGAGCGATCAGGGCCACGGTGGCGATGCGACGGGTGACGGGCTTGGCGGCGGTGTGCCGGGTGCGGCGCTGGACGCAGATACGCATGGTGGTGTTGTCCCCCTAGAACATTCACTGTGCTGAGTCGTTCCTGCTTGACGTCGGCGAGTCTTGCACTCACCGACTGCCCCGTCAGCCTCACTGAGTGTCAGCCTCCTGTGATGGCAACTCCTTGTCATGCGGGCCCAGCCCGAGCCGTTCCATGGCGCTCAGCAGGGAGGTGGCCGGCGCCCAGTCCACCGACGCCCCGGCGGCCGGGGGCAGCGCCCGGGCCAGGAGGCGCGCCGCCGCCTCCTCGGTGCGGGCGCCGTCCGCCTGGCCGAGAAAGAGCGCCAGCCGGGTGGATCCGTCGGGCGCCGCGGCGACGTGGATGTGCTCCAGCTGGTCCTCGGGGGCGGCGAGTTCGGAGATGCGCCGGTCGAGGTCCGTCCCGCCGGGAAGGGTCCCGGCGGGCACGGTTGCCGTCACGAGGAACATGGTTGAGCCTCCGCGAACTTTCTGTGAACCGGTCCGCATACCACTGAGTAGGCTTGCAGTCGATCCGGCCGGGCTGGGATAGTCAGGGCGGTCCGGCGGCTGTGCACAAGCGCCGGTAGGGGGCCTCTGGGGGGAGGAGTGCACACATGGGGCAACTAGGTCTGGATCCGGACGCGGAAGCCGTCTATCGCATCCTGTTGAAGCTGCCGAAGGCCGGTGTCGCGGACATCGCGGACGGTCTCGGCTGGCCCGTCGCGCGCGCCCGGGCCACGCTGGACAGACTCGCCGAACTCACGCTGGTGCGGAACTCGTCCGAGGAACCGGACAAAGTCCGCCTGGTCAACCCGGAGTTCGGACTTTCCGGGCTGCTGCACCGACAGGAGAAAGAACTCGCCAGGCATCAACAGGCGGTGGCCACTTCCCGGTTGGCCATCACGCAGATGCTCACCGAGTACGAGGGCAGCGCGACGGCGCGCACCGACGAGGTGCGCAGGTACACGGGGCTCGACGCCATCAACTCGCAGATCGAGCGGCTGTCGTACGGGGCGGAGAGCGCCATCGAGGTGTTCGCACCGCGCGGCGCCCAGCCGTTGGGGGCCCTGAAGGCGGCGCGGCCGCTCGACCAGGCAGCCGTCGAGCGCGGCGTCCAGGTGCGGTACATCTACCTGGACTCGATCCGCAACGACCCGCCGACGCTGAACTACGCACGCTGGCTCCAGGACATCGGGGGCGAGGTGCGGGTCCTGCCACAGCTGCCGCTGCGCATGATCATTTACGATCGCCGAGCGGCGATCGTGCCCATCGACCCCGAGGCCTCCCTGCTCGGGGTGATGGTCCTCCAGGGCGCCGGGGTCGTCACCGCGCTGGTCTCGCTCTTCCAGCAGATCTGGGAGCAGGCCCAGCCGATCGGCGAGGCCAGGGAGGCGACGCCGGACGGGCTCACCCCGCAGGAGCAGGCCGTGCTGGACCTGCTCTTCGACGGCCACACCGACGATGTCGTCGCCCGCAAGCTCGGTGTGTCCGTACGTACGGGGCGGCGCATCACCGCCGACCTGCTGGCCCGCCTGGGCGCCCGCAGCCGCTTCCAGGCCGGGGCGCTGGCCATGGAGCGCGGCTGGCTGGGCCCCGGCACGGCGGACACCTCGGGGGTCACCGTCGCCACCGCCGGCGGCTGACCCCACGGGGTCCGCAGCGACCGGGGAGGCCGCAGGGGTCGGGGCGATCAGGGGGATCAAAGAGATCAGAGGGCTCAGAGTGATCAGAGCGATCAGAGGGGGCATGCTGTCCACGCGACTCACGCCGTATGCACGGGGACGCCCTGTGGTGCGTTCACCGCGTCCGGCACCGGCAGCCCCGCGAGCGCCAGCAGGACCGACTCGGCGGCCTGGGTGCCCGCCCGGTCCTGCGCCTCGGGCGTGCTCGCGCCCAGGTGGGGCGTGGTGATCACGTTGTCCAGCTCGAACAGGGGCGAGTCCGTGCACGGCTCCTGCGCGTACACGTCCAGGGCGGCGCCCGCGATACGGCCCTCCTTGAGGGCCGCGTACAGCTCCGGCTCGTCCACGATGCCGCCGCGCGCCGCGTTCACCAGGCGCAGGTCGGGGCGGACCCGCTGGAGCGCATCGAAGCCGATCAGGCCCCGGGTCTGCTCCGTCAGCGGCAGATGCACCGTCAGGAACTGTGCACGGGCGAGGAGTTCGTCCAGTCCGGTCAGGCGTACGCCGAGGCCGCGGGCGTGCGCCTCGCTCGCGTACGGGTCGTACGCGACGACCTCCATGTCGAAGGCGGCGAGACGGCGCACCACGAGCGAGCCGATCCGGCCGAGGCCGAGCACGCCGAGCGTCTTGCCCGCCAGCTCCACCCCGTTGTAGGCGCTGCGCTCCCAGCGGCCCTCCTTGAGGGCGGCGTGCGCCTGCGGGACGTGCCGGGCGAGCGCGAGGAGCAGCGCCACGGCGTGTTCGGCGGCGCTGACCACGTTGGAGGCGGGAGCGTTCGCCACGAGGACGCCCGCCGCCGTGGCCGCCGCCACGTCCACGTTGTCCAGTCCGACCCCGGCCCGCGCGACGGCCCTGAGCCGGGGCGCCGAGGCCAGGGCCTCGGCGTCGATGCGGGTGGCGGAGCGTACGAGGACGGCGTCGGCGTCGGCGAGGGCGGCCAGCAGCGCGGGCCGGTCGGTGCCGTCGACCTGCCGCACCTCCACCGCACCGTCCCGGCTGAGCACGGCCCTCGCGCCCGGGCTGAGCGCGTCGGCGATGAGAGCGACGTACTGAGTCATGAGGTGAACTGCCCTTCCGAGGTGGTCGTGTACGGCGAAACGGACGCTCCCGCGTGGGCGGGCGACGCTCCCGCGTGGGCGGGTGGCGCCTCCGCGTGAGCGGGTACGGGCGCGGGGGTACGGGTCGGCAGGCACGTGGTCGTGCGGGGCGCGGGCCCGCGTGCCGCGTCGAGCAGGGCCGCGCCGTCGTGGTGGGTCAGCCGCACCGGGGCCCCGACGGAGGCGAGCGCGGCGCGGTGCCCCGTACCCGCGTCGAGGTCGTACAGCCGCAGCGGCAGCCGGGGCCGCTCGGGCCCCGACCAGGACAGCAGCCGGGGGGCCGCGTCGGGAGCGGTGACGTGGAGCAGCGCCGGCGGGACGGTGAGGCCGTCGCCGGTCGCCTTGAGCAGGGCTTCCTTGCGGGTCCAGTAGCGGATGAACCCGGCGGACCGCTCCGGGGCGGGCAGTGCGGCGAGGGAGGCGCGCTCCGGCGGGGCGAGGGCCCTCTCCGTCGCCTCCGGTGTGTGCGGGGCGATCTCCTCGACGTCCACACCGATGTCGGTGGAGTGCGCGAGGGCGACGACCACGCGGGCGCCGGAGTGCGACAGGGAGAGCCGCAGCGGTGCGGGCGGCTGCGGCTTGCCGTGCGCGCCGCCGCACTGTTTACAGACCGCCACCAGCTCCAACTCACGTACGGGAATGCCAAGATGGGCCGCGACGACGGTCCTGGCCAGTGCGTGGGCACCGACATACAGGGACCGGGCCGCCGGGTGGCGCAGCCGTTCGGCGCGGGCGCGCTCCCGGTCGTCCAGCAGCGTGCGCAGCCACGGGTCGTCCTGTGCGGACGCCCACCACAGCTGGCAGTCCCCGCGCCGCAGCACGGGGACCGC
The DNA here is from genome assembly GCF_042750035.1 of Streptomyces sp. NPDC059452. Classification (NCBI taxonomy): domain Bacteria; kingdom Bacillati; phylum Actinomycetota; class Actinomycetes; order Kitasatosporales; family Streptomycetaceae; genus Streptomyces; species Streptomyces sp. NPDC059452. Next base: position 280,826 of record NZ_JBHYVE010000002.1, on the reverse strand, counting down.
CGGCCGTGGTGCCACGGTCACAGCCCGCCGTCCACGGGCAGGACCGCTCCGGTGATGTACGAGGCGCGGGGGGAGGCCAGGTACGCGACGGCGTCGGCGACCTCGGCCGCCAGCCCGGCCCGCCCCAGCGCCGTCCGCCCGGCGACCTCCTCCTTGATGCCGTCGCCGAGCACCGCCGACATGTCGGTGTCGATCAGTCCGGGCGCCACCGCGTTGACCCGGACGCCCCGGCGGCCGACCTCCTTGGCCAGCGAGCGCGAGAAGGCGATGATCCCGGCCTTGGATGCGGCGTAGTTGGTCTGCCCCGCGTTGCCCAGCAGGCCGGATACGGAGGCCAGGGTGACGATGGTGCCGGCGCGGCGCTTCAGCATGGGGTACACGACGGCCCGGCAGACGTGGTAGACGCCGTCCAGGTTGGTGTCGAGGACCTCGTGCCACTCGGTGTCGGACATCATCAGCAGCGGCTTGTCCCGGGTGATGCCCGCCGAGGTGACGGCCGCCGCCACGGGCCCGAACTCTTCCTCCGTACGGTTCACCCAGCCACGTACGCCCTCGGCATCGGTGACATCGACCCGCGCGGCGAACGCGCGGGCGCCGAGAGCGGCCAGCTCCTTCTCCAGGAGCGCGGCGGCCTGTTCGTCGCCGCGGAAGCAGAAGGAGATGTCGTACCCGTCCTCGGCGAGCCGCAGGGCGACGGCCCGGCCGATCCCCCGCGACCCGCCGCTGATGAGCGCGACGGGGCGGGGAGCCTCGTTGCCCGCGAGATCCCCCGTGCGGTGTTCCGTACGAGGGGTCTCGCCGTTCTCCGTACGGTGTTCCGTGCCGCTCATCGGGCCTCGGCCCCCTCGGCTGTCGTGGTGGCGGCGGGTGCCGGTGTGCCGTCCGTGAGCAGGCGCAGCACCGCGCAGCCCACCCGGCCGTCCGGGTCCGTCGTCGTGACCAGGGCGATCCGGCCGGGCTCGCCCGGCTCCGACAGCAGGGCCGCGAGCTGGAAGGCCCCGGTGGCCGCCGCCGTCTCGCCCAGCAGCGCGGCGGGGGCGACCCGGTCGCGCGCCGCCGCGCCGAAGAGGGCGCCGTGCACCCGTACCTCCTGCTCCCCCGCCGCACCCGGCGCGTTGCCGGGGAGCGCGGCCCACACCTCGTCGGCGCGCACGCCCGCGGTGGTGAGCGCGGCCTCGACGGTCGCGGTGAGCGCGTCCGTGAAGCCGTCGGCCGGGGCCACCCGGTGGTGGACCGCGAGGACTTCGGCGAGCGGCTGCCCGTCGGCCCGGTCGGCGGATTCCAGCAGGACCACCGCGCAGCCCTCGCCGAGCACCACGTCGTCGCCGTGGGCCGCGTGCGTGAGGTGGGCGCGGATGGCCGAGTACTCCTCGGCCGACCCGGCGAGCACCCGGGTGGCCCGCCCGTCGGCGATCAGCCGCCGGGCGTGGTCCAGGGCGACCAGTCCGGAGAGCCGACCGGCGGCGACGGTGCTGTTGGGGCCCTTCAGCGCGTGCCGGATCGCGCTTGCCGAAGCCGCCCTGTTCATCGCCATGTTGGGGGTCTTCGAGGCCGGTACGTCGATGGGCCGGGTCCCCTCCAGCGAGGCCTTGGTGAACTCCATGAACCCCTGCACGCTCCCGGCCGTCGTGCCGAGGACGAACCCGGTGCCGAGGCTGTCGTCCTGCCCGTCCCCCCGCGCGGCGAGCAGTTCCCGCACGGCGAGCGCGGTGAGGCCGGTGAGCCGGTCCATCCCCCGGGTGCCCGCCTTGCCGAGCGCCTCGCGGACGTCGAAGCCGGGCACGAGGCGGGCGGTCGCGGCGGGCCGCGCCGTCCACTCCTCGGGCGCCTCGGAACGGGGGGCGGCCGTGCGCGTACGCAGGCCGTCCGCCAGCGCGGCGCTGCCGGTGCCGTACGGCGACACCGCCGACCACGCAGTGATGACGGCGTTGCTCATCGGACGTTCTCCCCTCGTGCGTCTTCGCGGTTCGCGTCTTCGCGGTGCGCGTCCGCGTGACGTGCGTCCCCGTGACGTGCGTCTTCATTGCGTACGTCCTCGTGGCGTACGTCCTCGTGGCGGCCCAGCAGGACGATCGCGTTGTTGCCGCCGAACGCGAGCCCGTTGTTCTGTACGACGCGCACATCGGCGGCGACGGAGGTGTTCGGTACGACGTCGACGCGGCACGCCGGGTCGGTCTCGCGGTGGTTGGCCGTCGGCGGGATGAAGCCGTGCCGGATGGCGAGCGCGGAGGCGATCGCGCCGAGTGCGGAGGCCGCGCCCATGGTGTGGCCGATCATCGACTTGACGCCGACGGTGCGCGGCGGGGTGTCCCCGTACACCTGCCGGATGGCGGCGACCTCGGTGGCGTCGTTGGTCGGGGTGCCGGTGCCGTGTGCGGAGATCAGGTCGACCTCCTCCGGCTTGACGGACGCGTTCGCGAGGGCGAGGCGGATGCAGCGGGCGACGCTGTCCTCCTCGGGGGCGGTGGGGTGGGCGGCATCGCAGTTGAGGCCGTAGCCGAGCACCTCCGCGTAGATGTGCGCCCCCCGGGCCAGCGCCGACTCCTCGGTCTCCAGGAGGAGCAGGCCCGCCCCCTCGCCGGTCAGCAGCCCGGCGCGCCCGGTGTCGAAGGGCCGGCACTCGTCGGGGGCGATCAGACCGAGCCGGGCGAACCCGGCGAAGGTCTTGCGGTTCAGCGCGTCCGCGCCGCCGACGAGCGCCCACTCCGCCGCGCCGCTGCGGACCGCGTCGAAGCCGTTGCCGATGGCGTAGTTGCCGGCGGCGCACGCGGTCGCGATGGTCGACGCCTCGACGTCGGACAGATCCAGCTCCCGTACGATCCCGAGCGCGAGGCTGCCGGTCGCGGACCGGCTCAACGCCGTACCGGTGAAGGCAGCGGTGCCCAGGGAGAGCGCCGACTCGGTGAGCAGGTCGAGTTCGCCGGTCTCGCCGTCGGTGGTGCCGACGACGACGGTGCCGCGCCGCTCGCGCAGGTGTTCCTCGGTCAGCCCGGCGTCCTCCAGGGCCATCCGGGCGGCGGCCGCCGCGAACTGGGTCGCCCGGCCGGTCCTCTCCGGCCGGACCCGGTGCAGCCGGGCCGCCGCGTCGAAGCCGTGCACCTGGTGGCCCCGGCGGCTGGGGAAGCCGGTGGAGTCGAAGGCGGTGATGTCACCCGTGCCGACCCGGCCCTCCCGCAGGGCGACCGTGAAGGCGGCGACACCGATGCCGACGCTGGACAGGGCCCCGCAGCCGGTGAGGACGACCCGGCGCGGCCCCTCGGCGGGGCCGCGCACCGTCCGGGCGGCGCTCAAGGCTGACGCCGTTCGGCCGTGGCGAGCACCGCGAGGACGGCGTCCAGGTTCACCAGCTTGACGAGGTCCTCCTGCGCGATGACCACGCCGAGTTCCTTCTCGATGCGGGAAAGGATCTCGATGGCGCCCAGCGAGTCCGCGCCGTGGTCCTCGACGAACAGGCTGCTGCCGGTGAGCTCGTCGTCCTCCAGCTCCAGGATGTCTACGACGATGGCCCGGACGGCCGTGACGTCCACGGGAGTGTTCACAGTCATGGGATGTGCTGCCTTTCGGTTGCTGTTGTTCGCGAGGTGGTGCGTGGGGGGCGACCAGGTGGCGGGGGGTGTCTGGGTGGCGGGGGGTGTCTGGGGGTGGCGGGGCCGGTGCTCAGGCCGTGGCGTGGATCAGGGACTTCGGGCGCATGTCGGTCCACACCCGCTCGATGTGGTCCAGGGCGGCTTCGCGGCTGCCGGCCGGAAGGACGGTGATCCAGCCGTCGGGGACGGCGGCGAACTCGGGCCAGACGCAGTGCTGTCCCTCGTCGTTGACCAGGACCAGGAAGGTGCCGTTCTCGTCGTCGAACGGGTTGCTCTTCATATGCGTGATTCCTCCGTGCGAGAGCCTGATGATTCTGCTGGTGCGGGCGGGAATTCAGCCGGGTGGAAAGTGGGCGGAAGGTGGGCGGCGAGAATGCGCCCGATTTCCTGCTGCGGCTGCGGACGCATCATTCCGTCGTGGTCCGATGCGATGCTGTGGTGGGTGAGGCGGCCGCCGATGTAGGGCGCCCACTCCGCGACCGTCGGCGACTGCTCGTCGACGCCGTGCGCCGCGGAGAGGAAGAGGACGTCACCGCCGAAGCGGTCCGGGACGAACTCGGCGCTGAGGACGGCGTGGTTGCGCACGATCCGCAGCAGCCGGCCCAACTGCTCCTCGTCCAGCCCGGCCAGCGGGTTGGCATCGCGCCGGAACAGCTCCAGGACCTCCGCGAACCCGGGCTCGCCGCCCGCGAAGGCCTGTGCGTCGTACCCGCAGTACTCCAGGATCTTCGCCAGCAGCGCCCGGTCGTCCGGGATGCCGCCGGGCTCCGGGACCGGGTAGCTGTCCAGGTTCGCGAGGAAGGCGACACGGTGGCCGAGCGCTTCCAGCCGGGTGGCCGCCGCATGGGCGAGAAGTCCCCCGAAGGACCAGCCGAGAATATAGTAAGGGCCCTCCGGCTGGATTTCCAGAATTCTGCCCACATATTCCTCGGCCATTTCCGCTATCGACGACGGAAGCGGGGCTTCCGTGACGATTCCGGCCGACTGGAATCCGTACACCGGGAATTCCTGTGCGAGGTGCTCGGTCAGTCCGAGATAGGGCCAGCTGAGCCCGACGCCGCCGTGCATGAAGAACAGGGGCGGGCGCGTTCCGTCGGGCCGTATGGGCAGCACCGTCTCGAAGGCCTCGGTGAGCAGCGCGGGGCGTCGGCCACCGTCGTCCCCGGTCCGGGTCGCGGCGAGTTCGCCCGCCCGTCCGGCGAGCGTACGCAGGGCCTCGAACCAGCCGTGGGCCAGCCGCTCGGCGTCCGTACCCTCCAGAATCCCGCCCGCCCAGGTCCAGTTGGCGACCAGTACGGGGCCCTCGGGGCCGTCCTCGACGAGGGCGTCCACCTCCAGGGTGTGGGCCAGCGGCATTCCGGGAGAGGCCGCCGCGTACGCCTCCCGCGACTCGGGCGCGGCCGACCAGCCGCCCTCGTACGCTTCGAGTCCGGCGAACCGGCCCAGGTAGTTGAAGCCGAGCTGCGGGTTGACGGCGGGCAGCAGCGGGGCGGGCCCGTCGCCGAGGTGGCGCAGGATTCCGTGGCCGATGCCGTGGTCCGGCAGCCCGGCGAGCTGTTCACGCATCTCCTTGACCGACTCCTCCGGCCCCAGGGCCGAGGCCCGCAGGAGCACCGGGTGGGTGCCGGTGAACCAGCCGACCGTCCGCGACAGGTCGATACCGGGGTGCAGTTGCTCCCGGCCGTGCGTCTCGATCTCCACGAGCAGGCTCGTCCCCCGCCACCGGGCGACCGCGAGATCGAGGCCCGCCAGCAGCAGATCGTTGATCTCTGCCTGGAAGGCGGCCGGACCGTGTTCGAGCAGCGGGGCGGTGTGCTCGGCGGGCAGGGTCAGGCGCAGCCTGCGGGCCGTGGCCACGGTGTCCCGCGCGGGGTCGAGAGCGCGGGAGCCGAGCAGGGGCTCCGTACGGTCCAACAGCGCTTGCCAGTGCGCCAGTTCACCGGAGCCGGAGCGGGAGGCGGCGGCCTGGGCGTGCAGCACCTGCGACCAGTGACGCAGGGAGGTGCCGACCGGGTCGAGGGCCGCGCCCGGGTTCTCGTACGCGGACAGCAGGTCCGGCAGCAGGATGCGCCACGAGACACCGTCCACCGCGAGGTGGTGCACCATCAGGATCAGCCTGCCGGGCCGGGCGCTCCCCCGGTCGATCCACACGGCCTGTGCCATGACCCCCTCGCGCGGAGCGAGCCGGTCGCGGGCCGCCTCCGACTGGGCGGCGACGGCGCGCCGCAGCAGCGACTCGTCCTCGTACGCCCGGTGCGTGGCGTCGACACGGGCGACCAGGGGCGCGGCCGGCACCTGGCCGGGCTCGCCGACCACGAGCCGCCAGTCGGCCGGACCGTGCCCGGTCAGCCGCAGCCGCAGCGCGTCATGGTGGTCCAGGACCCGCTGGAGCGCCCCGGTGAGCCGGTCGATGTCCAGGTCGGCAGGTGCGGCCAGGACCACCGACTGGTTGAACCCGTCGACCGGTCCGCCCTCTTCGAGCAGCCGCAGCACCACCGGGGTGGGCAGCAGTTCGCCCACACCGTCGTCGGTACCGACCGTCTCGACGGCCTCGGCCCCGCCGACCGCCGAGGCCAGCGCCTCGACCGTCTTGTGGGTGAACACGTCGGCCGCGGTCACCCGCAGCCCGGCCCGCCGGGCCCGGGCGACGACCTCGATCGACCGGATGCTGTCCCCGCCGAGCTCGAAGAAGCTGTCGTCGACGCCCACTTCGGGGAGCCCGAGCACCTGGGCGAAGACCTCGCACAGCGTGCGCTCGATGGCCGTACGCGGCGGCCGCCCGGGCCCTCCGGCCAGGGCGTCGGCCGGGTCGGGGGTGGGGAGTGCGTTGCGGTCGAGTTTGCCGTTGGGGGTGAGGGGGAGGGCGGGGAGGGTGAGGTAGGTGGTGGGGATCATGTAGTCGGGGAGGTGGGCGGTGAGGGTTTGCTTGGGGTGGGGGGTGGTGCCGATGAGGTAGGCGGTGAGGCGTCCGTGGTGGAGGGCGGTGGCGGCGTCGGTGATGCCGGGGAGGTTGCGGAGGGCGGCTTCGATCTCGCCGAGTTCGATGCGGTGGCCTCGGATCTTGATCTGGTGGTCGAGGCGTTCGAGGAACTCGATCTGCCTGTCGGGGCGTTGGCGGACGCGGTCTCCGGTGCGGTACATGCGGGTGCCGGGCGCACCGTGGGGATCGGGGAGGTAGGTGGTGGCGGTCTTGGCGGGGTCGTTGAGGTAGCCGCGTCCGACACCGGTCCCGGCGACGTACAACTCACCGGGAGTGCCGGGCGGAACAGGCCGGAGGTGGGTGTCGAGGATGTAGAGACGGGTGTTGCGAACGGGGTGCCCGATAGGAGTGCGGGTGTCGAGGTGCGTGTGGGGAGTGATGAAGGCGTGGGTCACGTCGTCGGAGCACTCGGTGGGCCCGTACGCATTCACCAGCGGAATGTGCGGTGCGAGCGCGAGCCACTCGCGCGCCAGGTCGGCGGGAAGGGCCTCGCCGGTCACCATCAGGTGGGTGAGCGGGGCGAGTTCGGGCTGCGGGAGTCCGTTCTTCCACGAGTCGACGGCGGCGCGGAGGAGTGAGGGCACGACTTCGAGGACAGTCACGCCGTCCGTACCGACGCGGCCGAAGAGCTGCTGCGGATCGGCGGCGGTGTCACGGTCGACCACGACCAGACGCCCACCGACGATCAGCGGGGACAGCATCTGCCACACACTGATGTCGAAGGTGACAGGTGCGTTGTGGACGACAGTGTCGGTGTGGGTCATGCCCAGGTCACCGACCTTGGCCAGCAGATGATTGACCATCCCACGCCGATGCACCATCGCCCCCTTGGGACGACCCGTGGAACCCGACGTAAAGATGACGTACGCGAGATCATCCGGACGCCCCGCCGGCTCGACAAGCAGGTCGGTGTCCTGGACACCGTCCCAGGCCACCACCTCCGGCACATGCGCCGCAGCCTCAAGCAGCTCGGCCGCAGTGCCCTCGTGACCGGGCCCGACATACAGCACATCCGGCGCACTGTCCTCCAGCAACCCCGCACCACGAACCACAGGCGCACCAGGATCCAACGGAACCCACGCCCCGCCCGCCCCCAGAACACCGAGGATCCCCGCCACGAACGGCACACCCGGCTCACACAACACCGCCACCCGCGACCCCGCACCCACCCCCGAAGCCACCAACCGACGACTCAACGCCGAAGCAAGCGCAACGAGTTCACCGTACGAAACACTCCCGCCCCGGTCCTCCACAGCAACCGCACCCGGCCACTCCACCGCACACGCCCGCACCCGCTCAACGACACCCGTGTAGGTGTCACACGCGTCCTCGACCGTGGTCGACGCCCACCCCTCACGCACCGCCTCCCGCTCCCCCGGCAGCAGCACGTCCGTCGCGCCGAGCGGCCGGTCCGGTGCGGTCACCAGGACGCCCAGCAGGTGGGCCAGCCGCTCGGTGAACGACCGGGCGGTCGCCTCGCCGAACAGGTCGGTGCTGTACTCCAGTACGGCGTCGATGCCGTCCGGCGCCCCCTCGGCGGTGCGCCGCTCGAAGAGCTCGAAGGCGAGGTCGGCCTTCGCCGTTCCCGTGCCGATCAGCAGCGGCTCGGACGCGACGCCCGCCAGCCGCACGGCGGCCTCGGGCGTGTTGTGCAGGGTGAGCATGGTCTGGAACAGCGGGTGACGCGCCAGCGACCGGCTGGGGGCGAGGGCGTCCACGACGGCCTCGAAGGGCAGGTCCTGGTGGGCGTACCCGGCCAGGTCGGTGGTGCGCACCCGGTCCAGGAGCTCCCGGAAGGTCGGGTTCCCGGACAGGTCCGCGCGCAGCACCAGGGTGTTCACGAACAGGCCGACGAGGTGGTCCAGCGCGGGGTCGGTGCGCCCGGCGACCGGTGCGCCCAGCGGGATGTCGTCCCCCGCGCCCAGCTTCGACAGCAGTGTCGCCACGGCCGCCTGGAGCACCATGAACGTGCTGGCACCCTGGGCGCGGGCCAGCGCGCCGACGGCCGCGTGCAGGGCGCCGTCGATCCGGAACGCGACCGTGTCGCCCCGGTGGCTGGGCACGGCGGGGCGGGGGCGGTCGGCCGGGAGTTCGAGCTCCTCCGGCAGCTCCGCCAACGCACCTCGCCAGTAGTCCAGTTGTTCGCCGCCGACTGTCTCCAGGAGGTCCCGCTGCCACAGCGTGTGGTCCGCGTACTGCACCGGCAGCGGCTCCCACACCGGCTCGGTGCCCGCGCGGCGTGCTTCGTAGGCATGGGCCAGGTCCGCGCCCAGCGGTCCGACCGACCAGCCGTCGGCCGCGATGTGGTGCACGACGACGAGCAGTACGTGCTCCTCGTCCGCGACCCTGAACAGGGTTGCGCGAAGCGGTAGTTCGGCTGCCAGGTCGAAGCCCCGGCGGGCTTCGTCGTGGACCGGGCCCCCGGTCGGTTCGAACGTCGCCAGTTCCCGTACCGGCAGGTCCACCGAGACCGCGTCGGCGGCCACGATCTCCTGGTGCGGCCGGCCGTCGGCGTCCGGGTACCGGGTGCGCAGCGCCTCATGGCGTACGACGACGTCGCGCACCGCCGCACGCAGCGCGGCCACGTCCAGCGCACCCTTCAGCCGGACGGCCACGGGGATGTTGTACGCCGGGTTACCGGCCTCCAACTGCCCAAGAAACCAGAGGCGTTGCTGTGCCGGAGAGAGCGGCAGGGCCGCCGGGCGTACCGCGGGGACCAGGGCGGGCCTGGCCTCTCCGGCGTCCGCGACCCGCGCCGCGAGCCCCGCCGGGGTCGGCGACTCGAAGACCGCGCGCACCGGCAGGTCGGCGCCGAGCGCCGCCCTGATCCGGCCGGTCAGCCGGGTGGCGAGCAGAGAGTGCCCGCCGAGTTCGAAGAAGGAGTCGTCGGGGTCGGCCGGTCCCGGCAGGCCGAGCACCTCGCCGAACACCTCGCCCAACAGCTGCTCCTGCGGGGAGCGCGGGGCGCGGGCGGCGGGGCGCGGGCCCTGTGCGGGCACGGGCAGCAGCTTGCGGTCCACCTTGCCGTTGGCGGTCAGCGGCAGCGCGTCCATGGCGACGTACAGGGCCGGGACCATATGGCCGGGCAGGGTCGCGCCCAGGTGCGTGCGGAGGGCGGCCGGGGCGGCCGTACCGACCGTGTAGGCCACCAACTGGGTTCCGCCCGGCAGGTCTTCGCGGGCGAGGACGGTGGCCTGGGAGACCTCGGGGTAGGCGGCGAGCGCCGACTCGATCTCGCCCAGCTCGATCCTGAAGCCGCGGATCTTGACCTGGTGGTCGGCGCGGCCGATGTACTCGATCTGCCCGTCGCCGCCCCAGCGCACCACGTCCCCGGTGCGGTACATCCGGCTGCCCGCCGGGCCGAACGGGTCGGCCACGAAACGGGTCCCGGTCAGCGCGGGCCGCCCGTGGTAGCCGCGCGCCACCCCGGTGCCCGCGATGTACAGCTCGCCGACCGCCCCCTTGGGAGCGAGCCGCAGCGCGTCGTCCAGGACGTACACCTGGGTGTTGGCGATGGGGCGGCCGATGGGCGGCACCCCGGTCCGTACCCCGTCCAGGGTGGCGGCGGTCGACCAGATCGTGGTCTCGGTGGGGCCGTAGACGTTGGTGACCTCGCGGGACGCGGCGCGCAGGGCGTCGGCCAGCGGCTCGCCCACGGCCTCGCCGCCGATCAGCACGCGCAGGGCAGCCAGGCTGCCGGGGTGCTCGGTGACCAGGGCGTGCCACAGGGTGGGGGTGGCCTGCATGACGGTGGCGTCGCTGCCGGTGATCAGGGCGGCCAGCGCCGCCGGGTCGCGTACGGTGTCGTGCTCGGCGAGCACGAGTTCGGCGCCCGTGAGCAGCGGCACGAAGATCTCCAGGTTGGAGATGTCGAAGCCGAACGTGGTGACCGACAGGAAGCGGTCGTCGCCGTCGATCCGGAACCGTTCGGCCATGTCGTGCACCAGGTTGATCAGCGCGCCCTGCGGGACGACGACGCCCTTGGGGCGGCCGGTCGAGCCGGAGGTGTAGATCGTGTAGGCGGTGTCGGCGGGGTGCGGGGCGGCCGTGCCCACAGGGCCCGTCGGCTCCACCGGACCTGTCGGTCCCGTCGGCCCTGTCGGTCCCGTCGGTCCCGTCGGCCGTTCGGCGAGGTGGGGCGCCGCCGTGTCGAGGAGGTCGAGGAGCAGGTGCGGGTGGGCGGTCACCGATCCGTGCGCCGCCGCGACGCCCGTCGTGGTCAGGACGAGGGCGGGCGCCGCGTCGTCGAGCATGTAGCCGATCCGGTCCGCCGGATAGCCGGGGTCCAGCGGCAGATAGGCGGCGCCCGCCTTCACCACGGCGAGGGTCGCCACGATCAGGTCCGTGGAACGGGGCAGCGCCACCGCCACCAGCTCACCCGGTCCGGCGCCGCGCGCCACCAGTTCGTGGGCGAGCCGGTCGGCGCGCGCGTGCAGCTCGGCGAAGGTCAGCCGCTCCGCCCCGCAGCGCAGCGCGGGCGCGTCGGGGGTGGCGGCGGCACGGGCCGCGAGCTGCTCGCGCAGCGGCTGGGACGGGTGGTCACGGAACGTCTCGTTGTACGGGCCCAGCAGCTCCGCCCGCTCCTCCCCGCCCAGCAACTCCACCTGGGCGAGCGGGAGTCCAGCCCGCTCGGGGAGGACTTCGAGGAGCCGCAGCACCCGGCCGGCGATGTCCGCCGCCTGACCGGCGGTGATCAGGTCGGGGGCGTGGTCGAGCCGCAGGGTCAGCTCGTCGCCGGGCAGCACCAGCAGCGACAGCGGGTAGTGCGTGGCGTCACGGCCCCGGGCGCCCGTCACCGTCAGCCCCGGCACGGCCGAGCGCAGGGCCTGCGGGTCCAGCGGGTAGTTCTCGAAGATCAGCACGGTGTCGAACAGTTCGCCGTGGCCCGCGTCCCGCTGAATGCGCGACAGGCCCACGTGCTGGTGCGGCAACAGGGCCGTGTGCTGCTCCTGCGCCGCGCCGATGACCTCGGCGAGGGTGCGGGAGGCGGGCGCCGCGAGCCGTACGGGCAGGGTGTTGATGAAGAGCCCGACCATCGATTCGACACCCGGCAGCTCCGGCGGCCGCCCGGACGTGGTGGTGCCGAACACCAGGTCGTCGCGGCCGGTCAGCGCACCGAGGACGACCGCCCAGACGCCCTGGAGCACGCTGGAGAGCGTGACGCCCCGGGTACGGGCCCACTCGGTGAGCCGCGCCGTCGCCGCCGCGTCCAGCCGTCCGATGTGCGCCTCCGGCAGGACGGGGGCGCGGCCGGGCGGGGCGGGGACGAGCCGGGTGGGCTCCGCGAGACCGGCCAGCAGCTCCCGGAAGGCCTCGGCCCCGGCCTCGGTGTCCTGGCCCGCGAGCCAGGCCAGGTGGCTCTTGTACGAGGTGACCGCGGGCAGGACGCCCGCGTCGCCCCCGGCGGCGTACGCCGTGAACAGCTCGGACAGCAGGACCGGCATGGACCAGCCGTCGAGCAGGATGTGGTGGCAGGTGATCAGCAGCCGGTACGCGGCGGGGCCGGAGGCCGGTTCCAGGGAGGCGTCGGCGGTGTCGATCAGGGTGAACCGGATCAGTGGCGGCCGTCCGACGTCGAAGGGCTCGGTACGGTCCCGGTCGGTCAGCGCCTCCAGATCGTCCCCGCTCGCCGTCAACTCGCGCCAGGCCAGCGGCGCCTGACGGGGTATGAGCTGGACCGGGCTGCCGTTCTTGCGGTAGCGGAAACCCGCGCGCAAATTGGGGTGCCGGGCCAGCAGACCGGCCGCGGCGGACTTCAGAGCGACCCGGTCCAGCGGCCCCTCCAGGTCGAGGACGAGCTGAACCGCGTAGACGTCCAACTCCCGCCGGTCGTAGACCGCGTGGAAGAGCAGCCCCTCCTGGAGCGGGGTCAGCGGCAGTACGTCGCTGAGGCCGCCGCCCGGTGCCTGCGGTCTCTTCTCCGTGCCCGGTGTGGTGGTGGTGCTCATCCGTCAGTCCCCCAGTCGTCTGCGAACTCGTTCTCGAACTCGTCGATCTCGCCCTGATCCAGGCCCTCGACGAGCCGTAGGTCCGAGGGCGTGAAGCCCCCGGCGTCGGGCCGCGCGGCATGCCGGACCAGCGCCCGCAGCGCCCTGAACCAGCCCTGCGCGACGGCCTCGGCATCGGCGTCGGACACCGCGAGCCCCGCCCAGGCCCACTCCGCGACCAGGCACGGCCCGTCGCGGCGGTCCTCGGTTCGCGCGTTGACGCCCAGCGCGTGCGGCAGCGGCATGCCGGGGTCGGCGCCGGCCGCGACCTCCAGCGATTCGGGGGCCACCTGCCAGTCGGCGGGCTCCGAAATCGGCATCCGGCCCAGGTAGTTGAAGCCGAGCTGCGGTGCCGGGTACGCCCCGAGCACCTGTCCGGTGTCGGCGCCCAGATGGCGGAGGATGCCGTGGCCGATGCCGTGCTGCGGCAGGTTCCGCAGCTGTTCCTTGATCTCCTTGAGCGCCTGGCCGAGGGCCGGTCCGCCCGCCCACACCTCGTCCCAGTCGCAGAGCCCGACATCGAGGCGGACCGGATGCGTGCTGGTGAACCAGCCGACGGTCCGCGTGAGGTCGACACCCGGCACGACCGGCTCGCGCCCGTGCCCTTCGAGCTCGACGAGCACGCCCCGCGCCCCGGTCCGCGCCTCTGCCTGTACCTCGCCCCGCGCCTCGCCCCGTCCGCGCTGCCGGTCGGCGACGGCCAGGGCCAGCGCGGTCAGCAGCACGTCGTTGATCTCGGCGTGGAAGACGGCGGGGACGGAGGTCAGCAGCTCGGCGGTGTACTCGGCGGGCAGCTCCAGCCGCAGGTGCCGCGCCGTGGCCAGGGTGTCCCGCGCCGGGTCCAGCGGCCGTGCCCCGAACGAAGTCTCGCCGCCCGCCAACACCGATTGCCACAAGGGCAGTTCGCTGCGGCGTTCGTCGCGGGCCGCCTCCTCGTTGAGCAGCCGCGCCCACTGCCGGAAGGAGGTACCCACCGGGGCCGGGGCAACCTCGGGCCGCTCGTACGCCTGGGCCAGGTCGGGGAGCAGGATGCGCCAGGAGACGCCGTCCACGACCAGGTGGTGCAGGGTCAGCACCAGCCTGCCGGGCCGCTCGCCGCCCGCGTCGATCCAGGCCGCCCGCAGCACCTCGCCCGCGCGGGGGCCCAGCTCCTGCCGGGAGCGGGCCGCCTCCGCGCGTACCAGAGCACCCAGGTCGTCACCGGCCCGCGCCTCCACCCGTCGCAGCAGCTCCCCGGCCCGTACCGAGCCGGACTCGCGGATGGTCCCGTCGCTCCAGCGCAGCACGTCGTGGTGGTCCAGCAGGACCTGGAGCGCGCCGACGAGACGTTCGTACGTGGCTCCCGCGGGCGTCTGCACGACGGCCGCCTGGTGGAAGCCGTCGGTCGGGCCGTCGATCGCGTCGAACCAGGCGGTGATCGGGGTGGGCGCCACCGGGCCCGTACCGTCGCCCACCCCCACCGTCTCCGGCTGCCCGGCGGCGCCCGCCGCGCGGGCCAGGCCCTGCGGGGTGCGGTGGACGAACACATCCTGTGCGGTGATCGCGAGCCCCGACTCCCTGGCCCTGCTGACCAGTTGGATGGAGCTGATGCTGTCGCCGCCCAGGTCGAAGAAGCTCGCGTCCGCGCCGACCCGCTCCAGCCCCAGCACCTCGGCGAAGGCCTGGCAGAGCACGGCCTCCCGCTCGTCGGCGGGGGCCCGGTCGGAGGAGACCGGTTCGCTGTAGTCGGGGGCGGGCAGGGCCCGCCGGTCCAGCTTGCCGTTGCCGGTGAGCGGCAGGGCGTCCAGGACGACGACGGCGTGGGGCACCATGTGCTCGGGCAGGACGGCGGCGAGCTCGGCCCGCACGGCGCGCGGATCCCATCCGCCTCCCGGTCCCGACCGGCCGTCCCACTCATCACCCGTCCCCGACCCGTCGTCCCGCCCGTCACCCGGCCCCGACCGGACCACGTACGCCACGAGCCGTTTGTCCCCCGGGCGGTCCTCGCGGACCGTCACGGCGGCCTGCGCGATGGTGTCGAGGGCGAGCAACGCGCCCTCGATCTCCCCGAGTTCGATGCGGAAGCCACGCAGCTTCACCTGGTCGTCGACGCGCCCCACGTAGTCGAGGCTGCCGTCCGGGTTCCAGCGCACCAGGTCGCCGGACCGGTACATCCGGGTGCCGGGCTCCGTGGCGAACGGGTCGGCGACGAACCGGTTCGCGGTCAGCGAGGGCCGCCGCAGATAGCCCCGGGCGAGCTGGGCGCCACCGATGTACAGCTCACCCGTCACGCCCGGCGGCACCGGACGCAGCCAGGCGTCGAGCACGTACAGCCGCGTGTTGTGCAGCGGGAAGCCGATCGGCGGCCGGACCGCCCCGGAGAGCGGTTCGCTGATGCTGGCGCACACGGTGGCCTCGGTCGGCCCGTACGCGTTACGCATCACCCGCCCGCGCGAGAACCGCTCCACCAGCTCCGGCGAGCAGGCCTCGCCCGCCACGACGAGCTGGACGCCCTCGGGCATCGGCCGGTCGGCGGGCCAGGCGGACAGCACCGTCGGCGGCAGGCACACCATGGTGACGCCCGTCCGCTCGACGAGGTCGGCCAGCGGGTGGCCCGGGCCGCGCTCCTCGGCCGTCGACAGCACCATCGTGGCGCCGGACAGCAGCCCGATGGCCAGTTCCCAGGTCGCGGCGTCGAAGCTGTACGAGGCGAACTGGAGCCAGCGCGTCGCGGGCCCGATCCCCATGCGCGGCCCCTGGTCGGCCACCATCACGGCGACCGTACGGTGTTCCACGACGACCCCCTTGGGGCGGCCGGTGGAGCCGGAGGTGTAGATCACGTACGCGGCGTCACGGGCCGACAGCGGCCCCGTACGGTCGGCGTCGGTGAGCGCGCGGGCCGGGCGGGCGGCCACCCGGGCCCGTATCTCCGCGTCGTCCAGCAGCAGCGCCGGCACACCGGAGCCCTCCAGCCCGGCGGACTCGGCGGCGGCCGTCAGGGCGAGCGCGGGCCGGGCGTCGTCGAGCATGTAGGCGATGCGGTCGCGCGGGTACCCGGCGTCGATCGGCAGATAGGCCGCGCCCGCCTTCAGCACGGCGAGCAGCGCGATCACCATCTCGGGCGAACGCGGCAGCAGCAGCGCCACCAGATCGCCGGGACCGGTCCCACGGGCCGCCAGCTCGTGCGCGAGCCGGTTGGCACGTTCGTCCAACTCGGCATACGTCAGCACCTGTTCGCCGAACTGAAGGGCCGGGTGGCCGGGCTGCCCGGCGGCCCTGGCCGCGTACAGCTCGTGCACCGGAGCCACGTCGACGTCCTGCGTCGGCCCGGCCCACACGTTCAGGATCCGGTCCGCCTCGGCGGGCAGCAGCGCGTCGAGACGGCTGAGCGGCACATCGGGCGCCCCGGCCAGCACGCTCAGCAGCCGCGCGAACCGGTCGGCCAGGCCACGCGCGGTCGCCTCGCCGAACAGGTCGGTGCTGTACTCCAGTACGGCGTCGATGCCGTCGGGCGTCCCGTCGGGGCGGTGCCGCTCCGTCAGCTCGAAGGCCAGGTCCAGCTTGGCCGTACCGGTACGGACCGGGACCACGGCCACGTCGAGACCGGGCAGGACCAGATCGGCGGACGCGTTGTTCTGGAGGACCAGCATGGTCTGGAACAGGGGCTGCCGAGCGAGCGACCGGCTGGGCGCGAGGGCGTCCACGACGGCTTCGAAGGGCAGGTCCTGATGGGCGTACCCGGCCAGGTCGGTGGCCCGCACCCGATCCAGCAGCTCCCGGAAGGTCGGGTTCCCGGACAGATCCGCGCGCAGCACCAGGGTGTTCACGAAGAACCCGACGAGGTCGTCCAGCGCGGGATCGGTGCGCCCGGCGACGGCGGCCCCCAACGGGATGTCATCGCCCGCACCGACGCTGGACAGCAGGGCGGCCAGGGCGGACTGGAGCACCATGAACGTGCTGGCACCCTGGGCGCGGGCGAGGGCGGCGACGGCCGCGTGCGACGCCCCGTCGATCCGGAACGCGACCGTGTCACCGCGATGGCTGGGCACGGCGGGCCGCGCATGGTCGGCCGGCAGCTCCAGCTCCTCGGGAAGCGATCCCAACACCGTCTGCCAGTAGTCCAGTTGCTCGTCACCGACCGCAGCCAACAGATCCCGCTGCCACAGCGTGTAGTCCGCGTACTGCACCGGCAGCGGCTCCCACTGCGGGGCCACGCCCGCCCGGCGCAGCGCGTAGGCCTCGGCGAGGTCGCGGGCCAGAGGCGCGACGGACCAGCCGTCGGCGGCGATGTGGTGCAGGACCAGCAGCAGGACGTGTTGGTCGTCTCCGTCGGCGAACAAGGCTGCACGCAGCGGCAGTTGTTGTGAGAGATCAAAGCTCTCGACGGCGGCCGAGGCCAGCGCCCGGGTCAGCGCCGCCTCGCCGGAGGCTTCCACGGAGGTCGGTGCGGGCGGCGGCACCGGCAGCACGGGCAGGTCCACACGCGCCTCGGCGGCCGGAACGATCCGCTGCCGGGGGCGGCCCCCGTCGTCGGGGAAGACGGTCCGCAGGCTCTCGTGTCGGGCGACCACATCGTCGAGCGCCGCGCCCAGCGCCGCCACGTCCAGGTCGCCGGTGAGCCGTACCGCGAACGGCAGGTGATAGGTGGCGGAGCCCTGCCCCAACTGGTTGAGGAACCACAGCCGTTGCTGCGCGGGCGAGAGCGGCACCTCCTCGGGCCGCTCACCGGCCGCCACGAGCACGGGCCGCACGGAGGCACCGCCCGTACCGCCCTCGCCGTTCTCCAGCCGCTCGGCGAGCGCGGCGACGGTCGGGGCCTGGAAGAAGGTGCGGATCGCCACCTCGAAGCCCAGCCGCGCACGCACGCGGGACGCGACCCGGGTGGCGAGCAGCGAGTGCCCGCCGAGGTCGAAGAAGTCGTCGTCGATACCCACGGCGGGAAGTTCGAGCACTTCGGCGAAGATCTCGCACAGCGCCTGTTCCAGCGGGTTGCGCGGGGGAAGCAGGCCGGCCGAGTGAGTAGCCGGGTCGGGGGTGGGGAGTGCGTTGCGGTCGAGTTTGCCGTTGGGGGTGAGGGGGAGGGCGGGGAGGGTGAGGTAGGCGGTGGGGATCATGTAGTCGGGGAGGTGGGCGGTGAGGGCTTGTTTGGGGTGGGGGGTGGTGCCGATGAGGTAGGCGGTGAGGCGTCCGTGGTGGAGGGCGGTGGCGGCGTCGGTGATGCCGGGGAGGTTGCGGAGGGCGGATTCGATCTCGCCGAGTTCGATGCGGTGGCCTCGGATCTTGATCTGGTGGTCGAGGCGTTCGAGGAACTCGATCTGTCCGTCGGGGCGTTGGCGGACGCGGTCTCCGGTGCGGTACATGCGGGTGCCGGGTGCGCCGTGGGGATCGGGGAGGTAGGTGGTGGCGGTCTTGGCGGGGTCGTTGAGGTAGCCGCGTCCGACACCGGTACCGGCGACGTACAACTCCCCGGGAGTGCCGGGCGGAACAGGCCGGAGGTAGGTGTCGAGGATGTAGAGGCGGGTGTTACGGACCGGGTGCCCGATAGGGGTACGGGTGTCGAGGTGGGTGGCGGGAGTGATGAAGGCGTGGGTCACGTCGTCCGAGCACTCGGTGGGGCCGTACGCATTCACCAGCGGGATGCCGGGCTCCAACTCCCCCCAGAGCACGGCCAGATCGGCCGAGAGCGCCTCACCCGTGACCATCAGGGCACGGAGCCCTTCCAAGGGAGGACGGGGCGTACCCGCCTGCCATGCGTCGACGGCGGCGCGGAGGAGTGAGGGCACGACTTCGAGGACGGTCACGCCATCCGTACCGATACGGCCGAAGAGCTGCTGCGGATCAGCGGCGGTGTCACGGTCGACCACGACCAGACGCCCACCGACGACCAGCGGGGACAGCATCTGCCACACACTGATATCGAAGGTGACGGGTGCGTTGTGGACGACGGTGTCGGTGTGGGTCATGCCCAGGTCACCGACCTTGGCCAGCAGATGATTGACCATCCCGCGCCGATGCACCATCGCCCCCTTGGGACGACCCGTGGAACCCGACGTAAAGATGACGTACGCGAGATCATCCGGACGCCCGGCAGGCTCGACGAGCAGGTCGGTGTCCTGGACACCGTCCCAGGCGACGACAGACGGAGCGTGATCCGCAGCCTCAAGCAGCTCGGCCGCAGTGCCCTCGTGACCGGGCCCGACATACAGCACATCCGGCGCACTGTCCTCCAACAACCCCGCACCACGAACCACCGGCGCACGCGGATCCAACGGAACCCACGCAGCCCCCGCCCCCAGAACACCGAGGATCCCCGCCACGAACGGCACACCCGGCTCACACAACACCGCCACCCGCGACCCCGCACCCACCCCCGAAGCCACCAACCGACGACTCAACGCCGAAGCAAGACCGACGAGTTCACCGTACGAAACACTCCCGCCCCGGTCCTCCACAGCAACCGCACCCGGCCACTCCACCGCACACGCCCGCACCCGCTCAACAACACCCACATACGCGTCCTCAACCGTGGTCGACGCCCACCCCTCACGCACCGCCTCCCGCTCCCCCGGCAGCAGCACGTCCAGGTGGTCGACGACGGCGTCGGGACCGGCCTCGGCGAGCGTGGTCAGCCAGCCGAACAGGCGCTGCTGGTGCAGCTCCAGCTCCTCCTGCGTATAGCGCTCCGGGTTGGCGTCGAGCCGTACCGAGTAGCCGCTCTCGGCCGAGTCGAGGTAGATGATCTGCATGTCCTCGACCGGCCCCGTCGACAGGTTGTGCAGCAGCCCCGCGCACTCCCCGAAGGCGTAATCGAACCCGGATTCAAGGACGTTGACCGTCGGACCCAGTGATCGGCCCGCGTCTCCGGTGAAGCCGAGGTCGCGGCGGATGCGGTCGCCCCGGTAGTTCTGGTGGCGCAGCGTCGCGCGCAGTTCACCGGCGCTGTCGCGGAGGAAGTCCGCCACGGTCCGGCCGGGCGCCACCCGCACCGGGTGCGGTACGAAGTTGGCCCGCATGCCGGGAACGGCACGGGAGGCAGCCGTGGCACGGGCCGGTACCGCGAGCGTCAGCAGGGCGCGCCCCACGTTCGCGGCCCGCTGCACATAGCTGCCCGTGGCCGCGATCAGCAGCGTCTGCCAGGTGACCCGGGCGTCCCAGGCCAGCGCGCGCAGCCGCTCGACGGTGGCCGCCGGAAGCACGGCCTCGCACCGCAGGGAGGCGCTGACCTGGCCGCCGGGGCGCACCGACAGGCTCACCGGCTCCGGCGTCGGCTCGAACCGGGACTGCCAGAACGCCTGCTCCTTGCGGTACTTGGCGCTCTGCGCGTACGTGTCCTCGTCGTCGGTCAGCGTACGGGGATCGGGAAAGGCGCCCTCGGCCTCCGGGTCGGCGTACAGGGCGGCGAGGCGGTTGTAGACGAGGACGCGGCTGAACCCGTCGACCAGGATGTGGTTGACCCGGATATAGAACAGCACATGCTCCGGGCCGAGCCGCAGCAGCACCGAGCGCAGGGTGCCCACGGTCAGGTCGGGCGGTGCGAGCAGGTCCAGGCGCATGAAGGCGTCGGCGGCCTCGCGGGGCCGCTCCTCGTGGGAGAGGTCGACCGTCTCGACGGGGAAGTCCTCGACGGGCAGCAGCTCCTGGCGCGGTTCGCCGTCCTGTTCGGTGAACCGCGCACGCAGTGTGCCGGCCTCCCGGAGTACCCCCTGCCAGGCCGCCGTGAGCCGGGCGGTGTCGAGAGGGCCGCGCAACTCCAGGAAGTCGCCCATCGTGAAGACGGGGTTGCCCGGGTCCGCCTGCTGTCCGTACCACATCTCGTGCTGCGCGGCGGAGAGCGGCAGCTGCTGCGCAGGGGGTAGGGAGATCATGACTGCAGTGCTCCAGTGGGAAGTTCGGTCAGTTCATGGCTGTCGTCGACCGCGTCGCCGCCCTGCACCCCGGCCGTGTCCCCGGCCGGGGCCTCCGGTGCTACGGCGGTGCCGTCCGCATCGGTGCCGTCCACGTCGATGCCGTACACATCGCGCACCCAGCTCGACTGGTAGACGGTGTCCAGATACCGCTCGCCGAGGTCCGGTGCGATGGCGACCGCCGTGGCGTCCTGCCCGGGGCGGTGCTCGGCCAGCCAGCTCAGCGCGCCGCTGACCACCGTCCCGGTGGAGCCGCCGAAGAGGAAGCCGCCACGGGCCAGGGTGTGGCAGGCCCGTACGGTGTCGGCCTCGGGGACGTGCACGACGTGGTCCACGTACGAGGTGTCGAGCAGCGCGGGCCGCACCCCGGTGCCGAGGCCGGGGACCATGCGCGGGCCCGGCGGACCGCCGAAGGTCACCGAGCCGACGCTGTCGACGGCGACGATCGTCACGGGCTGCGGCCGGTCCTTGAAGTAGCGGGCGCAGCCCATCAGGGTGCCGGTGGTGCCCGCGCCGATGAACAGCACCTCCAGGCCCGGGAACTGCTTCTCGATCTGCGGGGCCGTGGTGCGGTAGTGGGCCCGCCAGTTGTCCGGGTTGGCGTGCTGGTTGAGCCAGACGTACCGGGGTCCGCCGGCCAGCAGCCGCTGGACGTACGCGAGGCGCGCCGCGAGGAACCCGCCCTCGGCCGCCGGCTCGGTGACGGTGTGGACCTCGCTGCCGAGCGATTCGATGACCTTGCGGGTGGCGAGGTTGGTACGCGCGTCGACCACGCAGATGAAGTGGTAGCCCTTGGCGGCGGCGATCACGCTCAGGGCGACGCCGAGGTTGCCGGACGACGACTCCACCAGCGTCGATTCCCGGGTGAGGGCCCCGCTGCGCTCGGCCGCCTCGATCATGCTCGCGGCGGCCTTGAGCTTGATGGACCCGGCGAAGTTGAAGCCCTCACATTTGAGATGCAGCGGATAGCCGTACATGTCCCGCAGATCCACGTAGAGATCCTCGGTATTGAATTCGTGCGGTGCCGATATGACCGGCATGATCCCCCCAGAAGCACGCAGTCATCGCGTGGCCGAAGTGCGGTACACGCGCAAGCTCAGTGGTACGAGGACGGCGACGAGCAGCCCGATGCTGATCAGCGAGACGATTACCGGGTGCGCCACGGGATAGCTGCCGGAGGTGACGGCGCCGGTGTTGCCCCACAGTTGGCGACAGGCCTCAGAGACGGCGCTGACCGGATTCCACTCGGCGACCGTCCGCAGCCAGCCGGGCAGGCCGGTGAGCGGCATGAAGGAGCTGGACAGGAACGAGAAGAGGACCAGCATCAGGGCGGCGACCCCGCTGATCGCTTCCAGGTTGCGCATGAGCATGCCCAGCAGCGCGCCGACCCAGAGCATGGCGTACGCGAAGGCGAGCAGCAGCAGGAAGCCGAGCAGGTTCTCCGCGAACGTTCCGTGCACCCGCCATCCGACGGCGAGTCCGGTGAGCGCCACCAGCCCGATGCTCAGCGCCGCCGCCGCGAGGTCGGCGAGGGTGTGGCTGACCAGCACGGTCGCCCGCCCCATGGGCAGCGAACGGAACCTGTCCATCAGCCCCTTGCCGAGGTCGCCCGCCACCCCGATCGCGGTGATGCCGATGCAGGAGAGCCCGACCTGGGCGAAGACACCGGCCATGATGTACTCGCGGTAACTGCTGCCGGCGTCCTTCACCTGGACGACCGTCGCGAAGAGGTAGCCGAGGATGACGACCATCGCGACGGGGGTGAGCGCCACCCCGATGATCTTCTCCGGGGTGCGCCGCAGATGGCGCAGATGCCGGCCCGTGAGCGCCGCGACGTCCTGGCCGTGAGCGAGTGCGGTACTCATCGCGAGGCCTCCGCTTTCTCTGTGTGCTGCGGGTTCTCGGGGCGCGCCGGGCTCTGGTTCTCCTCCGCGCGCTGGTTTCCCTCCGCGCGCTGGTTTCCCTCCGTACGCTGCTGTTCCTCCGCGCGCTGGTCGTCCTCCGTACGCTGCGGGCCGGTGACCTCGCCCGTCAGGTGGAAGAAGACGTCGTCGAGCGAGGGGCGGCGCAGCGCGAACTCCTCCACCGCGATGCCCGCGTACTCCAGCGCGGTCGCGGCGGCCGCCAGGGCCCCCATGCCGTCGGGGAGTTGTACGTGGAGGGAGCGCTGCCGCTCGTCGAGCTGCGGGGCGTTCACCGCGAGCGGGGCGAGTACCGCCGCGGCCTGTGCGAGCGCGTCGGCGTCGGCGACGGACACCTCCAGCCGTTCGCCGCCCACCTTCCGCTTGAGCTCGTCGGAGGTGCCCTCGGCGATCACACGGCCCCGGTCGACGACCAGGATGCGGTCGGCGAGGTAGTCGGCCTCCTCCAGGTACTGGGTGGTGAGCAGCACGGTGACGCCCTGGTCCACCTGGTCGCGCACCATCCGCCACAGGGTGGCCCGGCTGGCCGGATCGAGCCCGGTGGTGGGTTCGTCGAGGAACAGCACCTCGGGCGAGCCGATCAGGCTCACGGCCAGGTCGAGGCGGCGCCGCATGCCGCCCGAGTAGTCCTTGGCCGGTTTGTCGGCCGCGCCCTCCAGCTCGAACCGGCCGAGCAGTTCGGCGGCCCGCGCCCGGGCGCCCCTGCGGCCCAGCCGCAACAGCCTGCCCAGCAGGATCAGGTTCTCGCGGCCGGTGAGCAGCTCGTCGACGGCCGCGTACTGTCCGGCGAGACCGATGCGGGTGCGGACCTCGCGCTGCTGACGCACGATGTCGAAGCCCGCGACGCTCGCGCTGCCCTCATCGGGTTCCAGCAGGGTGGCGAGCGTGCGGACCGTGGTGGTCTTGCCGGCCCCGTTGGGCCCGAGCAGGCCCAGCACCGTGCCGGATTCGACCGACAGGCTCACGCCGTCGAGGGCACGGTGGCCGCCGTATTTCTTCGTCAGGCCTTCGGCCTCGATTGCGGTGTCCACGATTTTCCCTCCTCTCTCTCGAAATCTCTCGAAATCTCCCGGGATCCCTTGGAATCTCTACGGGATCTCTTGGACGGGACCTCTTGGACGGGATCCCTTGGAATCTCTTGGAATCTCTTGCGAATTCTGCGAATAGAAGATCGGGAGTCGGGTAATCCTGACGTCGGGCCATCCCGGGAAACAGCGTCAGGAAACCAGGGGTCCGGTCCTCGGGCCGACGTTCTCCCGGCCATCAGGAACTTATCCGCCGCGTCGGCCGGAAAGAGCGGTTGCCGGTGTCCGCAGCCTGCCGGTGCAGCATGCTGCAGCCCACCTGTTCACAGGGGGCTGGCAGGACCTTGCAGAGGCACTCAACTGTCAAGCGGGAAGGGTGAGTCGAGCTGCCGTGCGCACCTATCGTCGAGGGTGTCGCTGCTCGAAGATCCGGAAAGCACTTCCCACTGGGAGAGGTCATGGCAAGTCAACGAAATCTGGCGGCTTCACTAGGCGTGTGGAGCGCCCGGCACCGTAAGACCGCGCTTTTCGGATGGCTCTTCGCCGTCATCGCGCTCACGGTGCTGGGAAACCTGGTGGGGCAGAAAAGCCTGACCGAGGCCGACTACGGCACGGGGGAATCCGGCCGCGCGGCCCACATCCTCGTCGACGCCGGAATCACCTCCCCGGCACCCGAGATCGTCCTCGTGCACAGCGATCGGCTGACCGCCGACGCACCGGAGTTCAAGAAGGCCGTCGCCGACGCGATCGCCGCCGTCGAGGGCACGGGGCTGGCCCAGGGCATCGGTGACCCGTACGAGACCGGCGCCATCGGCGAGGACAAGCGCGACGCCCTCGTCCAGTTCTCCGTGAAGGGCGATCCGGACACGGCCGCCGACCGCATCCAGCCCGTCATCGACGCGCTCGCCAAGGCCGAGGGCGCCCACGAGGACGTCACCTTCGGCCAGTACGGCGCCGCCACCGGCCTCAAGGGCATCAACGACTCACTCGGCGAGGACTTCACCCGCGCCGAGTTCACCGCCGTTCCGGTCGCGCTCGGCATCCTGCTCATCGTGTTCGGCGCGCTCGTCGCCGCCGTACTGCCACTGATCCTCGCCATCACCGCGTGCGTCGCCGCCATGGGCCTGCTCGCGCTCTCCAGCCAGCTGGTCCCGGTCGACGGCATGACCAACTCGGTGCTGCTGCTGATGGGCCTGGCCGTCGGCGTCGACTACTGCCTCTTCTACATCCGCCGCGAGCGCGAGGAGCGGGCAGCGGGCCGCGACAAGGAGTCCGCGCTGCGCATCGCCGCGGCGACCTCCGGCCGTTCGGTGCTGATCTCCGGTCTGACCGTCGCCGTCGCGATGGCCGGCATGTTCTTCTCCGGCCTCACCGTCTTCGAGGGCTTCGCCATCGCGACCATCGAGGTCGTCCTGATCGCGGTGCTCGGCTCCATGACCGTGCTGCCCGCGGTGATGTCGATGCTCGGCGACCGCATCGACGCGGGCCGTATCCCCGGCCTGCGCCGCAAGTCCCGTGCGCGGGCGGCGGACCGGAAGCCGGGCAGGCTGCTCGGTGCGGTGATCAAGGCGCCCGCCCTGTTCGCCGTCATCGGCATCGCCTTCATGCTCGCGCTCGCCGCGCCCGCCCTCTCCATGAAGACCGAAAAGCTGGGCTTCGACCAGTTGCTGCCCGCCGACAACGTCACGGCGCAGACGGCCAAGCGGATCGAGAAGGTCTTCCCCGGCGCCCCGGCCCCGGCCCAGATCGTGTTCAAGACCGCCGACATCGGCGCGCCCGCCGCCACCGCCGCCATCGAGGACTTCCAGCAGCGGGCCCTGGCCTCCGGCCACGTCAAGAACCCCATCGAGGTGACCGTCCACCAGGACGAGAACATCGCGGTGATCAACGCCCCGCTGGCCGGTGACGGCCGCAACGCGACCTCGGAGCGGGCCCTGGCGGAGCTGCGGGACGACATCATCCCGGCCACCCTGGCCAAGGCCCCGGACGCCCAGGCCCCGGTCGGCGGCGACCTGGCCTTCTCCACCGACTACAACAGCCAGCTCAAGTCGTCGATCGTGCCCGTCTTCGCCTTCGTGCTGGGCATCAGCTTCCTGCTGATGCTGCTGTGCTTCCGCTCCCCGGTCATCGCGGTCACCGCGATCATCCTCAACCTGATGTCGGTGGCGGCCGCCTACGGTGTGATGACCGCCGTCTTCCAGAAGGGCTGGGGCGACGAGCTGGTCGGCACCACCGCCGTCGGGGCGATCGAGTCGTGGATGCCGCTGTTCGTCTTCGTGGTGCTGTTCGGGCTGTCGATGGACTACCACGTCTTCGTGGTCTCCCGCATCCAGGAGGCCCACGGCCGCGGCGCCGACAACCGTACGGCGGTCGCCCACGGAATCCGCGCCACGGCGGGAGTCGTCACGAGCGCGGGCCTGATCATGGTCGCCGTGTTCGCGGTGTTCGGCACGCTGTCCATGCAGGCCTTCAAGCAGCTCGGCGTCGGCCTGGCGGTGGCGGTGCTGCTCGACGCCACCCTCGTACGGGCTGTGCTCCTGCCCTCCGTGATGGTGCTGCTCGGCCGCTCCAACTGGTGGCTGCCGGGCTGGCTGAAGTTGCTGCCGCAGCTCTCCCACGGCGAGGAGGAGGCGGCTTCGGCCCCGGCCCCGCAGTCGGCCACGCCGGAGCGGACCGGCCCCGACCAGGCCGGATCACCCGAAGACCGCCTGCTCGCGAACCGCTGACCACTCCACCCCACAGCCCCACCCGCCGAGCGGGCCTCACGGCCCGCTCGGCACCGGCACGCGCCGGGCGGCCCGTACGCCCCCGGTACACGCACCGCACACACCGCACCGCACCGCACACCTTCCCGTTCCTAGTTTCCGCTCCCCCACACCTCATCCCCCATCCCCCCATCCCACACACACCCTCATCCCCCCACACCCCACTTCCACCACAACCCCAAGGACTGCACCCCATGTACGAGTTCAGCGTCATCGGAGGCAAGACCGCACGGGCGGTCATCGGCTCCTCCCGGCAGGCCATCGTCGATGTCGTCCGGGACACCTACCTCGCCCACGAGGCGGGCGACTCCGTGAACCCCGACAGCTACTTCCTGCGCTTCCCCGAGAAGCCCGACGCCCGCATCATCGCGCTCCCCGCCCACCTCGGCGGCGAGGCCGACGTCTCCGGGATCAAGTGGATCAGCAGCTTCCCGGCCAACATCGAGCGCGGCATCCCGCGCGCCTCGGCGGCCCTGCTGCTCAACGACTACGAGACGGGCTACCCCTTCGCCTGCCTGGAGGCCTCGCAGATCAGCGCCGCCCGCACCGCGGCCTCCGCGGTGCTCGCCGCCGAGCAGCTCACCGGTGGCCGCACGGCGGGCAAGCTGACCGTCGTGGGCGCGGGCATCATCGCGCGGAACATCCTGGAGTTCTTCAAGTCCCGCGACTGGCAGGTGACTTCGCTCTCGGTGCACGACAAGAGCGAGGAGTACGGTGCGGCGCTCGCCGCCCACGCCACCGACGCCCTGGGCTACCCGGCCACCACCGACCCCGACCTCGCCTCGGCGCTCGCGGGCGCCGACGTGGTGGTCCTCGCGACCACGGCCGCCGAGCCGTACATCGTGGACCCGGGCGCCTTCGCCCCCGGTCAGGTGGTCCTCAACATCTCGCTGCGGGACATCGGCCCCGAGCTGATCGAGGGCTCGTACAACATCCTCGACGACGTCGACCACTGCCTGAAGGCCAACACCTCTCCGCACCTCGCGGAGCAGAAGTACGGGGGTCGGCACTTCATCACCGGCACGCTCGCCCAGTTCATCAAGGGCGAGGTGACCACCGGGGACGACAAGCCGGTGATCTTCTCCCCGTTCGGGCTCGGCGTCCTGGACCTCGCGGTCGGCCTGCACGTGTTCCACGCGGCGCGGGAGTCGGGCGAGGCGGTGGAGATAGCGGACTTCTTCGGGGAGACCACGCGCTGGTAGGGCCGTACGCCCCGGTCGCCCACGCCGCGACACCTCGCAGAGGGCCCGGACGGGACTGCTCCCCGTCCGGGCCCTCGCGCACGCCCGCTAACCGATCAACCGATAGGCGGAGCACACCCCGAGGAAGACCAGCGCGGCCAGGGTGCTGCACGTGTAGTGCACCCGGCCGGACAGCTGCCACCAGCGCCGGCGCCAGGCGAGCCCCGCGCACAGCACCATGGCGCACGTGGTGGCGAGCGCGATGGCGATCAGCGTCGGCACGACCTCCAGTAGCACCGAATCACCCACCATCACCGTGCGGTTGAGGGCGTCGGGGTCGGCGAACAGGAGCAGGAAGCACACCGTGGCGGCGGTGATCAGGGCCCCCGTCGTCCAGAGCAGCAGCCGGGCGGCGCGCGCACCTCCCGGCGAGCCCGGCGAACGGCGGCGCACCAGGGCCAGCACCGGCAGGGCCAGCACGGTCAGCGCGAGGAAGGCCAGGCTGGCCAGGAGCGCCTGCTGGTGCAGGGTGGGCGACTGGTACCAGGGCAGTCGTTCGTACGCGGCGGAGGCGTCCGAGGCGACGACGAGCCGCCCGTCCCGGAAGGCGATGCGGTCCTGGCCACCCTTCTCCTGGAAGAGCCCCGGGCTCAGCTGCACCCAGTGCCGTACGACGGTGGAGGGGTCACGCGTCAGCGGGCCCGTCGTGGTCAGGGTGGCGTCGTCCCCGGCGTCCACCCGGACCGAACCGGTCAGGGCGCCGATCCGGGTCAGCTCGGAGGAACTGGTGCGCGTGGAGCGGTAGTCACCTGCGTACGGGGAGACGTCGGCGTACGACGCGGACTGCTCCACGGACCGGGCGGTGCCGAAGTGATCGGCGACCAGGTCCACCACTTCCTGCCCCGCCCAGGTGGCGCTGGTGCCCTGGCCATCGCCGTTGTAGACGACGTACACGCCCACCCCGCGCTTCGGCAGCAGCGCCAAGTTGCCGTGGAAACCGGGGAGATCGCCCTCCTTGACCAGCATCCGCTGCCCGCTGCGGACCCGCTCCTCCAGGATGTAGCCGAGGCCGGGGAGCCGCGGGTCGTTGCCGAACTGCCGCTTGATCAGGGCGGATCGGGACTTCGGGGTGAGCACGGGACCACCATCGTCGAGCAGGGCGCGCAACAACCGTCCCATGTCACCGGCCGTACTGACGGCACCCGCACCGGTCGGACTCCAGTCGCCGTACTGCCCGTTCTCCACCAACTGCCTTCCGCCGGAGGGCCGGTGGCCGTGTGCGAGCCGTGCTTCGAGGGCCGGGGGGTGGGGCTGGGCGAAGCTGGTGGACCGCATGCCGAGGGGCCGAAGGATCGACCGGTCCACGTACTGGGCGAACGGGGTGCCCGTGACGGTCTCCACCAGATGACCGGCGAGCGCCACACCATAGTTGTCGTAGCTGGCGACCGTGCCCGGCGGGCGCACCCGGCGGGGCTGGTGCTCGGCGAGGCTCTCACCGAGCGGGCGCACGTCCTCGGGGCGCACGGTGGCCCGCCCGATGATGTTGTTGTCGAAGCCCGCCGTGTGGGTCAGGAGATCCCGTACGGTCACGGGTCGCCCCGGAAAGGTGTCGGCGACCTGGAAGGACTTCAGGTAGCGGTTGACGTCGGCACCCAGGTCGAGCCGGCCCCTCTCGACCTGCTGGAGCACCGCGACGGCGGTGAACAGCTTGGCGTCGGAGGCCAGGAAGAACCCGGTGCGCTCCGGATCGACGGGCGTCCCGGCGCCGACGTCCGCGAGCCCGTACCCCTTCGCGAAGACCTGCCGCCCGCCCTGGACGACCACGACGGCCGCGCCCGGGATGCGGTGGTCGGCGAGCTGCTCCCGTACGAGAGCGTCGAGCGCCCCCGACAGGGAGCCGCTCGGGGCCTGCGGACGAAGACCAGCATCGCGCCCCGGCCCGGCGGCCTGCGCCGCCCCGCCGCCGAGCACCATGAGCACGGTCAGCAGGAGTACCTGAAACGCGAGGAGGAGGCGGCGCGGACGCTGTCGATTCGTCATGCAACCAGTCAATCCCGCGGAAGCGCCCCGGCCCATGGCCCTGGGTGGCGTCCATGGGGGACCTAGGTACACCACGACACCGGGGAGGGAACCCCCATGACCGCACGCCCGGCACCAAGAAGCCTTCGGCCGAGCCGAACCTCTCCCGCCGCACGGCCGGAAGACGGGGCGGCACCACCGTCCCCGCCCCGTACCGCCCCGAGCCCGCCGCCCAGCCGGGCATCGAGGGCTCCCTTTATGTACACATCGCCGCTGACCCCACATCAGAATATCCGGCACCCGTCCAGCGCAGGGAAAGGTCAACCAGCACATCCAGCACTCGCGATCGCGACACGGAATCTGCAACCGCCACCCGATCGAAGGCGCCCTGAGGGAGACGTTGGTAGCTGGCAAGTGGGTCCCCGGACCGTCTTCCGAGCGTGAGCATGTCCCCAGCTGGCGGATATCCCTCGCGACGCAGGAGGTTCAGCCTCCTGCGAACAAAGGTCCGACCGACGCGCTACTGGATGGGGTCAGAATCAACTTCGAGACCATCGACCGGACATACCTTTGCCACCCCCGAGGTCAGTCAAGCTTCTCGAATGCCGGCCTTGGCGCGATGACGGGCGTGCGCTTTTCATTAATATTGAGCCATGTCGGAGCTTCCACCGACATGAGCTTGCGGTCGACAGTAATCAGATTCTGCTGCGCTGCTTCGTTTAGGGCGTCAAGTATATCGACCACCTTCACCTTCCCATACATCTCCAGTTGCGCCTGGATTTTCTGGGCCTTCGCGCTCGGCTTGTAATAATAGGGCGCACGATCATGTCTGCCAACCGTCAGAATCGCTTCAGCAACTGCTTCATACGCGTCGTTAAACAATCCCATGAAGCCGTCGGGATCTGGCAGCGCAATCAGATGCAGACTGTTCCACCTCCGATATCCCGCCGAAAGATCCAGGGCCTGTGGAACAATGGCCACTCGGAGTCCATTACCGTCTTCGAGTTGATGCCAATTACTTTTGATAGTCGCGGCGGCAAACCGCGCCTTCTCCGTACTGCTCAGGAACAGGTCGGTCTTCCATACCTTCTTGATCCGTTCCCGCAGATCAGGTTCGGCGGCGACACCGCGAGCAGCGATCGGCACCCAGGATCCAAATGCGAACGGCCGACCTGACCCGTCAGGCAACAACACCGCATCACCACTCGCGTTGTTGACGACGGCCTCGGTGAATCCGAGATGGCGCGCACGCTCGTGCCCGAACATCAGAGACGTAGGCCTGTCCAAGTCAGCGAAAGCCCTAGGGCTCACCTTCCTGAGCGCTTCGCTGACCAGATCGGTAACGCGTGGTTCGCCGCCGACAATCGCCTCGTGAACGGCCCACTCAAACCCATCCCCACGCGATCCCTTGTCGCGGTGCAGGCGAGCGAGTTTAGCGAGCTGTCGAAACGTGACCTCAACCCGATCGCAATTGAGGTCTTCAAGGTCTGCTTGCGACAATTCATCAAAATGAGCCCTAAGAATTGATCGCGATACCGCATAAAGAGCACGACCGTACTCATCGACTGGTTCGGCCTGACTAAGGAAGGTAACATCAGCCATTCAGCGACTCCCTACTTCGCCACACGAAAGGTTGAACCGAAACCCAGCTGCGGCAGAGCTGAACGCCGAACACAGAGATCCCACCTGCGAAAACCGAAGTTAAAGTAGACCATCGCCCCAGCACGCCGGACACTCCCCGATCAGTAGTGATACCGGGCGGCGAGGATGACGACCTCATTGTCCGTCACCAGATAGACGAGGCGGTGCTCTTCGTCGATCCGCCGCGACCAGGCCCCAGGCAGGTGATACTTCAGCGGCTCCGGTTTGCCGATGCCCACGAAGGGGTCACGCCTGACATCTTCGATGAGCTTGTTGATCCGGGCGAGCATCTTACGGTCGTTCTTGAGCCAGGACGTGTAGTCCTCCCAGCCTTGATCCTCGAAGACGAGCCTCACGCGGCACCCGCACCTGCGTCCGGTGACTCGGGATCGATCAGCTCACGCTCCGACACATTGATGTGCGACAGGGCGTTCTCGTACGCCTTGAGCAACCGCCGGGCGTTCGCTGGCGAGCGCAGCAGGTAGGAGCCCTCGCGCAGCGCCATGTAGTCCTCGGCCGAGACAAGCACCGCGTTACCGTGCTTGGAGACGATCTCGATGGCCTCATGATTCTCGTTGACCTTTTTGATCAACGGAAACAGTTCCTTGCGCGCTTCACTCGCAGTGATGGACATGACGTCAACCCTCCCATCAAGTGGTACTCAATAACGTACCACTCCTGGTGTCATCTGAGAGAGGAACCGACTGATGGCACCTCAGCTGATCCGGCACCCATCCAGCACAGGGAAAGGCCAGGGGCCCACCTTCGGAGAGGTGGACCCCATCTGACCTGCATGTTTGCCACGTCAACGACGTGGTGTTATTTCATCCGCTCACACGTTGAAGCGGAACTCCACCACGTCCCCGTCCTGCATCACATACTCCTTGCCCTCCATGCGCGCCTTGCCCTTGGCGCGGGCCTCGGCGACCGAGCCCGTTTCGACCAGGTCGTCGAAGGAGATGATCTCCGCCTTGATGAAGCCCTTCTGGAAGTCGGTGTGGATCACACCGGCCGCCTCCGGGGCCGTGGCGCCCTTCTTGATGGTCCAGGCGCGGGCTTCCTTCGGGCCTGCCGTGAGGTAGGTCTGGAGGCCCAGGGTGTCGAAGCCGACGCGGCCGAGGGTGGCGAGGCCGGGCTCGTCCTGGCCCATGGACTGGAGGAGTTCCAGGGCCTCGTCGTCGTCGAGCTCGATCAGCTCGGACTCGATCTTGGCGTTGAGGAAGATCGCCTCGGCGGGGGCGACCAGGGCGCGCTGTTCGTTCTTGAAGTCCTCGTCGACCAGCTCGTCCTCGTCGACGTTGAAGACGTAGAGGAAGGGCTTCGTGGTGAGCAGGTGCAGCTCGTGGAGGAGCTTGCCCTTCTCCGTGGCGGCCGTGATGCCCGCCGAGAAGAGGGTCTGGCCGGACTCCAGGATCTTCTGCGCGTCCTCGACCGCGGCGAGCACCGCGACCTTCTCCTTCTGGAGGCGGGACTCCTTCGTCAGGCGCGGGATCGCCTTCTCGACGGACTGGAGGTCGGCGAGGATCAGCTCGGTGTTGATCGTCTCGATGTCGTCCTTGGGCGAGACCTTGCCGTCGACGTGGACGACGTTCTCGTCCTTGAAGGCGCGGATGACCTGGCAGATCGCGTCCGACTCGCGGATGTTCGCCAGGAACTTGTTGCCCAGGCCCTCACCCTCCGACGCGCCCCGCACGATGCCGGCGATGTCGACGAAGTCCACCGTCGCGGGCAGGAGCTTCTGGCTGTTGAAGATCTCCGCGAGCTTGTTCAGGCGCGGGTCCGGGACGCCGACGACGCCGACGTTCGGCTCGATCGTGGCGAACGGGTAGTTGGCCGCCAGCACGTCGTTCTTGGTCAGGGCGTTGAACAGGGTCGACTTGCCGACATTCGGCAGACCGACGATTCCGATCGTGAGCGACACTTTGGCGACTTCCTGGAGTGAGGAGGGGAGCGAAGGGGCGCCGGGGCCGGCTCGGCTGTTCGGGCCGGGTCCCGGAGTGGACCGATTCTCCAGTTTACGGGCGGGGGCGCCCGGCCCCGCACGGGTCCGGTCATGGGACAGAGAACGTGGGGCGTGCGGTGTACGTGGGGGGCTCCTCCCGTTGCGTACGCCTCGCCGCCGTACGTATACCGCCGAACAGGTTCGCTTTCGGCCCTGTGACATCGAACGCAACGCCAAGGTCACCCAAAGCGCGTGTCCAACGCCTGATTCCTCCCGCCCCGCGACCTACGTTGTCCCCGTGGAGCAGCCCAGGACACGTCCCCCGCAGCGCAGGCCGTCGCCCGCCCCTGCCGTCGCGCCCGCTCAGGGCGCCCTCGGTGAGAGTTCCACCGTCT
Organism: Streptomyces sp. NPDC059452; assembly: GCF_042750035.1. Classification (NCBI taxonomy): domain Bacteria; kingdom Bacillati; phylum Actinomycetota; class Actinomycetes; order Kitasatosporales; family Streptomycetaceae; genus Streptomyces; species Streptomyces sp. NPDC059452. The sequence continues at coordinate 247,499 of NZ_JBHYVE010000002.1, read as the reverse complement.
ACCGGGCGATGGGGACGGCCGGAGGGCGGGTGCGTGCCGTTCCGCCCGTGCTGCTCGCCCTGCGGCGGTTCCCCAACCCGCGACTCACCGGGATCGGGGCCGGGCTGTTCGCCTCCCTCACCATGTTCGTGCTCGCCTGTCTGGACCGGCTGCTGTTCGACAGCTCCGAGATCGTCTACGGGCTGCTCTTCCTGCCGGTCAGCGCGCTCACCGCCCTCTGGGTCCGGCCCGCCGACCTGGTCACCGCGCCGATCAGTGTGCCCATCGCCTTCGCCGTCGGGGTCTTCCCGATCTCCGGCGGGTCCGACGGCTTCGGCGGTCAGACGATGGCCCTGGTCACCGCCCTCGCCGTGCACGCCGGCTGGCTGTACGGGGGCACGCTGATCGCGGGGCTCATCGCCTCCGTACGCAAGGTCCGGCATATGCGGGCCCGGCGGCGGTATCCACAGGTCCAGGGGCGTACGGGAGCCGAGAAGGGCCGGCCCTCGCCCCGGGCGCCGAAGAAGGTCGCCGGGGCGGGTGCGCAGCCACAGCCCGTCCGCGCCGACCGCTCGCGGGCCGCTAGGTAGGTGGGTGGGTGGGTAGGTGGGAAAGCCCGCTACTTGCCCGCCGCCATCGCCGCGCCCACGATCCCCGCGTTGTTCTGGAGCTCCGCCGGGACGATCTCCGCGCGGACCTTCTCGATCAGCGGCAGGAACTTCTCCGCCTTGCGGCTCACCCCGCCGCCCACGATGAACAGCTCGGGCGAGAACAGCATCTCCACGTGCAACAGGTACTTCTGCACCCGGTGCGCCCAGTGCTGCCAGCTGAGGTCCTCGTCCTCCTTGGCCTTCGTGGAGGCGCGCTTCTCCGCGTCGTGGCCGTGCAGCTCCAGGTGGCCCAGCTCCGTGTTGGGGACGAGGCGGCCGTCGACGAAGAGCGCGCTGCCGATGCCCGTACCGAACGTCAGCATGATCACCGTGCCCTTGCGGCCCCGGCCCGCGCCGAACGTCATCTCCGCGATTCCGGCCGCGTCCGCGTCGTTCAGGATCGTGACGGGCTGCCCGACCCGCTCGCCCAGCAGGGCGCGGGCGTCGGTGTCGATCCAGCCCTTGTCGACATTGGCCGCCGTCCGCGTGACGCCGTCCGTGACGACCCCCGGGAACGTGATCCCGATGGGGCCCGACCAGTCGAAGTGGCCGACGACCTCCGCCACGCAGTCGGCCACGCCCTGAGGCGTGGCCGGCTGGGGGGTCAGTACTTTGTGGCGCTCCTGCGCCAGGTCTCCGCGGTCCAGGTCCACGGGAGCGCCCTTGATCCCTGAACCGCCGATGTCCACGCCGAAGATCTCCATGGAAACACCGTACGGGCAGGCCGGGGCCTGTGCCCTGCTTACTCGGCCTACTCGGCGGAAAGGGCGGCGGCCTCGGCCCGCAGGTCGCGGCGGAGCTCCTTGGGAAGGGAGAAGGTGATGGACTCGTCGGCCGTCTTGACCGTCTCCACGTCCTCGTAACCGCGCTCCGCGAGCCACTCCAGGACCCCGTCGACCAGGACGTCGGGGACCGAGGCCCCGGAGGTCAGGCCGACCGTCGTCACGCCCTCCAGCCACGCCTCGTCGATCTCGCTCGCGAAGTCGACCAGGTACGCGGCGGCGGCTCCGGCGTCGAGGGCGACCTCGACCATGCGGATGGAGTTCGAGGAGTTCTTCGAGCCGACCACGATGACCAGCTCGGCGTCCTCGGCCAGCTTCTTCACCGCGATCTGGCGGTTCTGCGTGGCGTAGCAGATGTCGTCGCTGGGCGGCGAGAGGAGGTTCGGGAACTTCGACTTGAGCGCGCCCACCGTCTCCATCGTCTCGTCGACGGAGAGGGTGGTCTGGGAGAGCCAGACGACCTTCGACTCGTCGCGGACCTCGACGTTCGCCACATCCTCGGGGCCGTCGACCAGCGTGATGTGGTCGGGGGCCTCTCCGGAGGTGCCGATGACCTCTTCGTGGCCCTCGTGGCCGATCAGGAGGATGTCGTAGTCCTCCTTGGCGTACCGGATGGCTTCCTTGTGGACCTTGGTGACCAGCGGGCAGGTCGCGTCGATGGTCGCGAGCTTGCGCTCGGCGGCCTCCGCGTGGACGGTGGGCGCCACTCCGTGGGCGGAGAACATCACGATGGAGCCCTCGGGGACCTCCGCGGTGACGTCCACGAAGATCGCGCCCTTCTTCTCCAGGGTCTGCACGACGTACTTGTTGTGCACGATCTCGTGGCGGACGTAGATCGGGGCCCCGTACTGCTCCAGGGCCTTCTCGACGGCGATCACGGCACGGTCCACGCCCGCGCAGTAGCCACGGGGAGCGGCGAGCAGGACACGACGGGCAGGCGTTGCAGTCATGCGTCCCATCGTAAGGCCGTACCGAACAGGCGCGGTGACGGACGGGTCGGGAGACTGATCGCGATACGTACGGGAACGAGCTGTGCCGGACAGTGACGATGGAGGGTGCATGACGTCGGTCTCGGGGAGCGGGGGGAGCGGTACGGGGTCCGCAGGCGGCAGCGGCAGCAGTGTCGAGCCGGGCAAGCTGCGGCGGGCTCTCGGGTTCCGGGATCTCGTCGTCTACGGGCTGCTGTTCATCGCCCCGATGGCCCCCGTCGGCATCTTCGGCACCCTGGACGCCCGGTCCGGCGGCTCCGTCGCCCTCGTTTACATCGTGGCCACCGTCGTCATGGGCTTCACCGCCTTCAGTTACGCCCAGATGGTGCGGGTCGCCCCCTTCGCGGGGTCGGTCTTCACGTATGCCCGCAAGGGGCTCGGGGAAGGGCCCGGGTTCGTCGCGGGGTGGATGGCGATGCTCGACTACCTGCTGATCCCGGCCGTCGCCTATCTCTTCTCCGGGATCGCGATGAACGCCCTGGTCCCGGAGGTGTCGCGGTGGGTGTGGACCGCGCTCGCCGTGCTGATCACCACGCTGCTCAATCTGTGGGGCGTACGGGCTGCCGCCCGGGTCGGGTTCGCCGTGCTGGCCATGGAAATCGTGGTGCTGCTGGTCTTCGTGGTGTCGGCCGTGGTCGTCCTCGTACGGGACGGGGCGCAGCGCGGGTGGCTGACGCCGCTCACCGGGGACACGGCGTTCTCCGTGGCGGCGGTGCTGGGCGCGGTCTCGGTGGCCGTGCTGTCGTATCTGGGGTTCGACGCCATCGCCTCGTTCGCCGAGGAGGTGACGGGCGGGTCGCAGAAGGTGGCGCGGGCGGTGCTGTTCTGCCTGGTGCTCGCGGGGGTGCTGTTCGTCGCCCAGACCTATCTGGCGGCGCTCCTGGAACCGATGAGCTCGGCGGAGCTGAAGGCCGATCCGGCGGCCCAGGGGTCGGCGTTCTACGACGCGGTCGATGCCTCGGTCGGGACCTGGCTGCACGATCTGGTGGCGGTCAGCAAGGCGATCGGTGCGGCGTTCGCGGCGCTGGCGGGGCAGGCCGCCGCCGGGCGGCTGGTCTTCGCCATGGCCCGGGAGCGGCGGCTGCCGCCGTTCCTGGCCAGGGTCGACCCGAAGTCGGGCGTGCCGCGGCTCGCGATCCTGGGCGCGGCGGTCGTGACGCTGGTGGCGGCGGTGTGGGCGGCCCGGCGCGACGACGGCCTCGACCATCTGGTGTCGGTCGTGAACATCGGGGCGCTGACCGCGTTCGTGCTGCTGCACGCGTCGGTGGTCGGCTGGTTCACCGTACGCCGGATGGCCGGGCCGCCCGTCTGGTGGAAGCACGTGCTCGTTCCGGTGGTGGGTGCGGGGGCGCTGATCGCGGTCATCCTGGAGGCGACGACGAGCGCCCAGGTGGTGGGGCTGTGCTGGCTGGGGGTGGGGTTCGTGGTGCTCGCGGTGCAGGGGGCGGGCGGGCGCGGGGTGGGAAGCGGGCGGGGAAGCGGGGCCGGGCGCTGAGGGGGCCGGTCTGGGTGTTCCGGGTGGGCACTGAGGGGGCCGGTCTGGGTGTTCCGGGCGGGCACTGAGGGGGCCGGTCTGGGTGTTCCGGGTGTGCGCTGAGGGGCACCTGGCGCTGACGGGTGCCCGATGCTGAGGGAGGGCTCCGGCGAACAGCTCCTGATTCCTTCGCGGACCGCCTCCGCTGTCAGTGCGTCCCGATACGCTCGGGCGCATGGCTCTCAACACGTCCGCGGAAGCGCCGCTGCCCGTCGGTGAGGTGTCGCGTCTGATCGGAGGGTGGATCGACCGGCTCGGTGCCATCTGGGTGGAGGGGCAGATCACCCAGCTCTCGCGGCGGCCGGGTGCCGGGGTCGTCTTCCTGACCCTGCGCGACCCCTCGCACGACATCTCGGTGAGCGTGACCTGTTTCCGGCAGGTCTTCGACCGGATCGCCGACGTGGTGACGGAGGGCGCGCGGGTCGTCGTCCTCGCCAAGCCCGAGTGGTACGCGCCCCGGGGGCAGCTGTCGCTCCGGGCCACCGACATACGGCCGGTCGGCATCGGTGAGCTGCTGGTGCGGCTGGAGCAGCTGAAGAAGTCGCTCGCCGCCGAAGGGCTCTTCGCGCTGGACCGGAAGAAGCCGCTCCCCTTCCTGCCCCAGCTCATCGGGCTGGTCTGCGGGCGGGCCTCCGCCGCCGAGCGCGATGTCCTGGAGAACGCCCGCCGCCGCTGGCCCGCCGTGCGCTTCGAGGTCCGCAACACCGCCGTGCAGGGGGTGAACGCGGTCGCCCAGGTGGTCCAGGCCGTCGAGGAGCTGGACGCGCTGCCCGAGGTGGACGTGATCGTCGTGGCCCGGGGCGGCGGCAGTGTGGAGGACCTGCTGCCGTTCTCCGACGAGCAGCTGATCCGGGCCGTGGCGGGCTGCCGTACGCCGGTGGTCTCCGCGATCGGCCACGAACCGGACTCCCCGCTGCTGGACCTGGTGGCCGACCTGCGCGCCTCCACCCCCACGGACGCGGCCAAGAAGGTCGTACCGGACGTGGGCGAGGAGCTGGAGAGGGTGCAGCAGCTCCGCGACCGGGCCCTGCGGACCGTACGGGGCATCCTGGACCGCGAGGAGCGGGGGCTCGCGCACGCGCTGGGCCGCCCCGCGATGGAGCACCCCCAGCGGCTGGTGGACGAGCGGACGGCGGAGGTCGACGCGCTCGTCGGGCGGAGCCGCCGGGTGCTGGGCCACCTCCTGGACCGGGCCGATTCGGAGCTCGCGCACACCCGGGCCCGGGTCGTCTCGCTGTCGCCCGCCGCCACGCTGGAGCGGGGGTACGCGGTGCTCCAGCGGCCGGACGGCCATGTGGTGCGCTCCCCCGACGAGGCCGGGGCGCCCGGGGAGCCGCTGCGGGCCCGGGTGTCGGAGGGCGAGTTCACCGTGCGGGTGGACGGGGACAGGGCCGGGGCCGGGGACAGGGACAGGGACGGGGACGGGGACGGGGACGGGGACGGGGACGGGGACGGGGACGGGTGAGTCTGCGGACCGGCGGCTCACCGGTCCATGCCCCACGATGACCTGGCAGCTCACATTCAAAGGCGGACCAAAGGGTGGATCACATGACGGACGACGGTACGGCGGCGGCTGCCGCGACGAGCACGCTCGGGTACGAGCAGGCGCGCGACGAGCTGATCGAGGTCGTACGCCGACTGGAGGCGGGCGGCACGACGCTGGAGGAGTCGCTGGCCCTGTGGGAGCGGGGCGAGGAGCTGGCCAAGATCTGCCGCCACTGGCTGGAGGGCGCCCGGGCCCGCCTGGACGCGGCGCTGGCCCGTCCGCAGGACGAGCCCGGCGGGAGGCCCGCCGCCGACGGCTGATCACCCGAAGGGGGTGCGGAGTCCGGTGCGGAGCATGTGGAGTGGATCACCCCACTCCGCTTTTAGTTGAAAGTTAACCTACCTCTCCGTTACGGTCGATGCATCGTTCCCCCACGCCCGTCCGGAAGGTCTGCCCTCAGATGTCTCTCGTTCTCGACCCCGCCGCCCAGGACCTCCTCTTCCGTGAGGCCCGCACCGCCAACGCCTTCACCGACGAGCCGGTGACCGACGAGCAGGTCCAGGCGATCTACGACCTGGTCAAGTTCGGCCCGACCGCCTTCAACCAGTCGCCGCTGCGCGTCGTGCTGGTCCGCTCCGCCGAGGGCCGCGAGCGCCTGGTCCAGCACATGGCCGAGGGCAACCGCCCGAAGACCGCCACCGCCCCGCTGGTCGCGATCCTGGCCGCCGACAACGAGTTCCACGAGGAGCTCCCGGCGCTGCTGCCGCACTTCCCCCAGGCCAAGGACCTGTTCTTCACCGAGCGCCCGGTCCGCGAGTCGGCCGCCGGTCTGAACGCCGCGCTCCAGGCCGCGTACTTCATCATCGGCGTCCGCGCCGCCGGCCTGGCCGCCGGACCGATGACCGGTTACGACGCCGCCGGTATCCAGAAGGAGTTCCTGGACGGCGACCACACCCCGCTGATGGTCGTCAACATCGGCAAGCCGGGCGAGGACGCCTGGTTCCCGCGCAGCCCGCGCCTCTCCTACGACGAGGTCGTCACCACCGTCTGAGCCACTGCCTGAGCCACTGCCTGAGCCACTGCCTGAATGGCTACGTGAAGGGGCCCCGGAACACCTGGTGTTCCGGGGCCCCTTCACGTACGTACGGAAGAACGGCGAAGACCCCTCAGGAAGAAGGAGAAGCCGACGGCGACGGCGACTGCGCTGCCGCTCCCCCGACCGGCTCCGTCTTCAGCGCCTCGGCCATCTCCACCAGCCGCGCCTTGGGCGCCGAGCCCGTCACGACGGTCGTGTGCCCCTTCTCCACCAGCACGAGGGCGTCGTACTTCTCGCCCTCCCAGTACTGCCACTCCCGGCCCGCCACCGTCTCGGTGGTCCCGGTGTCCTTGGCCTTCTGGCTGACCTGGGGGACGTAGGTGCGCGCGTCGGCGGTGGACTGCTCGACCGCGACGTACTTGCGGTCCGGGTCGAGGAAGCCGAGGTGCCAGGCCTTGCCCGCGGCGGCGTCGTACGTCACGGAGGTCGGCCGCCACTTCTCCGGCAGGCCCTCCGGCGCGGCGACCGGGTAGGGGGCCGCGATGCGCACCGTGGCCAGTTCCACGGAGAAGTCGACGGCCTTGATCGGGTCGGCGTTCTCGTCGTGCGGGATGAAGATGTAGATGACGCCCGCGCAGGCGGCGGTCACCAAGGTCGACAGGAACATGTTCCTGACCGTCTGCTTGCCTCGCTTGCTTGCCACGGGGTCCATGGTGGCACGCGGCCTCGTACGTCCCGGCGCAGGGTCCGGGCGTCCGACGGGTGCTGACGGTGGGTGGCGGGGACAGCACGGACCGGGGCGCTCATGCGTGACCCGCACTGCTCATTTTATCGACCTACCGATAGAGTCACAGCACCCTCATATCCGGTCGTCGCCGTACAGAAAGGTGCGCTCCGATGTCCGAGCATCATCTGCCGTCCCAACTGGAGGTCTCCCCGGAGGCCCCCGACCGCAACCTGGCCCTGGAGTTGGTCCGGGTCACCGAGGCCGCCGCGATGGCCGCCGGGCGCTGGGTGGGCCGCGGCGACAAGATCGGCGCCGACGGCGCCGCCGTGAAGGCCATGCGCACCCTCGTCTCGACCGTCTCGATGAACGGCGTCGTCGTCATCGGGGAGGGCGAGAAGGACGAGGCTCCCATGCTGTTCAACGGCGAGCGGGTCGGCGACGGCACCGGCGCCGAGGTCGACATCGCGGTCGACCCGATCGACGGCACCACGCTCAACGCCAAGGGCATGCCGAACGCGATCGCCGTCCTGGCGGCCGCCGACCGCGGGGCGATGTTCGACCCGTCGGCGGTCTTCTACATGGACAAGCTGGTCACGGGGCCCGAGGCGGCGGACTTCGTCGACATCAACGCGCCCGTGGCGGTGAACATCCGGCGCGTCGCACGGGCGAAGAACTCCACGCCCGAGGACGTCACGGTCGTCATCCTGGACCGGCCCCGCCATGAGGGCATCGTCAAAGAGATCCGGGAGACGGGCGCCCGCATCAAGTTCATCTCCGACGGCGACGTGGCGGGCTCGATCATGGCAGCCCGCGAGGGCACCGGCGTCGACCTGCTGATGGGCATCGGCGGCACGCCCGAGGGCATCATCTCGGCCTGCGCCATAAAGTGCCTCGGCGGTGTGATCCAGGGCAAGCTCTGGCCCAAGGACGCGGCGGAGCGGCAGCGGGCGCTGGACGCGGGCCACGATCTGGACCGGGTGCTGTCCACGGACGACCTGGTCAGCGGCGACAACGTGTTCTTCGTGGCGACGGGGATCACCGACGGTGAGCTGATGCGCGGTGTGCGGTACCGCGCGGAGACGGCGACCACCGAGTCGATCGTGATGCGCTCCAAGTCGGGCACGATCCGGACGATCTCCTCGACCCACCGGCTGTCGAAGCTGCGCGCCTACAGCGCCATCGACTTCGACCGCGCGAAGTAGCCAGGACGCAGAGGGAAGACGGCACAAAGAAGGAAGAGGGGGTGCGGGGCGGCTGCCCCGCACCCCCTCTCTTCGCGTTCTCAGCCCGCCGCGGCTATCCGCTCACCCGTCGCGGCGGCGGCCAGTTCGATGTCGCGCCGACGGCGGCGGGCCAGCGCGACCCGGCGTTCGGCGGCGGTGAGCCCGCCCCAGACCCCGTACGGCTCCGGCTGCACCAGGGCGTGCTCCCGGCACGCCACCATCACCGGGCAGCGGGCACAGAGTCGCTTGGCGGCCTCTTCACGGGCCAGTCGGGCGGCGGTCGGCTCCTTCGACGGGGCGAAGAACAGCCCGGCTTCGTCCCGGCGGCACACCGCCTCCGAGTGCCAGGGGCCCGCCTCGTCCTCCCGGGCGGGGGTCCGCTGGGCAGGAACGGCGGCGACCTGCGGAGGCTGATGCGGCGGTTGCAGCACGGTCTACTCCTGACGACGGCTACGGCTTCGCGAGCGAGAGACGATGCAGCAGTCCATACCCGCTGTGTGCACGCCTATGCACTGAGCGGCACCGGCGCACGGCGCGCGAAAAGGGCGTCGGGAGGTGTTGTGGCCGGTTCTCGAAGTGCGTCCGCCGTGCCGTTCTCAGTGCCCGAGGTGCTTGCGCAGCCGCTGCTGGAGGTCCGCGACGAACTTGCCCCGCTTGGGTTTGGCGTTGACGTCACCGAAGACGGAGTAGCCGTTCACGACGACGACCGGCGCTTCCGGGTCCACGGATTCCAGCGAGCGCACGGCGAACCCGCCGAGGACACCGGTACCGCTGCCGCGCAGCGTGATGTTCTCCGGCACCCGGATGTCGACGCTGCCGAAGATGGCGGTCGCGTTGATGACGGTGAGCCGTTGGCTGAAAAGCGCCTCGGTCAGATCGATCTCCACGCTGCCGAAGAGCGAGAAGGCGTTCGTCCGGGGGCCGACCCGCCAACGCCCCTTTCGGGTGGCGCTGCTGAAGACCGCGACGAGGTTGTCGGCGGGACCGTCGGGGGCCTCGGGGCCGTACGTGTACGGCTGCGGGCCCGGGCGGGGGGCGGAGGTGCCCGAGGGGGCGGGCAGATCGCGGACCAGCGGCTGGAGTTCGCCGACGGTCTTGGCCCGGTAGACGAGGTCGACCCGCTCCGCGTGCTCGTCCGCCGTCAGCCGCCCCTCGGCCATCGCCTCCCGCAGGATGTCCGCGATCCGGTCGCGGTCGGCGTCGGAGGCGCGGAGACCGTCACCGGGTGCGAACCCGGCGGGCGAGGCCGCGGCCGTGGGCGGCGGGGCCGACGGGGCGGGCTGCTGAGGCTGCTTCTCTAGGTCCACCGCCCCAGGGTACCCAAACGCGATAGATCGCGACTACCCCTCCGGGCGGCGCGCCTCCCACCGGAAGGGGCCTCCAGGTGAGCCTTACCTCACAGGATCGGCCCGAAGGCGGCGCTCTACCCTGGTTGACGCGCTGCCCAAGGGAGGTCAGCCGCTGTCGCCGAGTGAGGAATGGCCGTAATGCCAGAGTTTGCGTACTCCGATCTGCTCCCCCTGGGAGAGGACACCACGCCGTACCGTCTGGTGACCGCCGAGGGTGTCTCCACCTTCGAGGCCGACGGCCGTACGTTCCTCAAGGTCGAGCCGGAGGCGCTGCGCACGCTGGCCGCCGAGGCGATGCACGACATCTCGCACTATCTGCGCCCCGCCCACCTGGCTCAGCTGCGCCGGATCGTGGACGACCCGGAGGCCTCCTCCAACGACAAGTTCGTGGCGCTGGACCTCCTGAAGAACGCGAACATCGCCGCCGCGGGCGTCCTGCCGATGTGCCAGGACACCGGTACGGCGATCGTCATGGGCAAACGCGGGCAGAACGTGCTGACCGAGGGCGGTGACGAGGAGGCCCTGTCGCACGGCATCTTCGACGCGTACACCAAGCTCAACCTGCGCTACTCGCAGATGGCCCCGCTGACCATGTGGGACGAGAAGAACACCGGCTCCAACCTCCCGGCCCAGATCGAGCTGTACGCCACCGACGGCGGCGCGTACAAGTTCCTCTTCATGGCCAAGGGCGGCGGCTCGGCCAACAAGTCGTTCCTCTACCAGGAGACGAAGGCCGTCCTCAACGAGGCCTCCATGATGAAGTTCCTGGAGGAGAAGATCCGTTCGCTGGGGACCGCGGCCTGCCCGCCGTACCACCTGGCCATCGTGGTCGGCGGCACGTCGGCGGAGTTCGCGCTGAAGACCGCCAAGTACGCCTCCGCGCACTACCTGGACGAGCTGCCCGCCGAGGGCTCCCCCACCGGGCACGGCTTCAGGGACAAGGAGCTGGAGGAGAAGGTCTTCGAGCTGACGCAGAAGATCGGGATCGGCGCGCAGTTCGGCGGCAAGTACTTCTGCCACGACGTACGTGTGGTCCGCCTGCCCCGGCACGGCGCCTCGCTGCCCGTCGCCATCGCCGTCTCCTGCTCGGCCGACCGTCAGGCCACCGCGAAGATCACCGCCGAGGGCGTCTTCCTGGAACAGCTGGAGAAGGACCCGGCGCGCTTCCTCCCCGACACCACCGACGAGCACCTCGACGAGGCCGGTGACGTGGTGGAGATCGACCTCAACCGGCCGATGGACGACGTGCTGGCCGAGCTGACCAAGTACCCGGTCAAGACCCGGCTCTCGCTGACCGGCCCGCTGGTCGTGGCGCGCGACATCGCGCACGCCAAGATCAAGGAACGGCTCGACGCGGGCGAGGAGATGCCGCAGTACCTGAAGGACCACCCGGTGTACTACGCGGGCCCGGCGAAAACGCCCGAGGGGTACGCCTCCGGCTCCTTCGGCCCGACGACGGCCGGCCGCATGGACTCCTATGTGGAGCAGTTCCAGGCGGCGGGCGGCTCGAAGGTGATGCTCGCCAAGGGCAACCGCAGCAAACAGGTCACCGACGCCTGCGGGGCGCACGGCGGCTTCTACCTCGGTTCGATCGGCGGCCCGGCGGCCCGGCTCGCGCAGGACTGCATCAAGAAGGTCGAGGTCGTCGAGTACGAGGAGCTCGGCATGGAGGCGGTCTGGCGGATCGAGGTCGAGGACTTCCCCGCGTTCATCGTCGTCGACGACAAGGGCAACGACTTCTTCACCGAGCCCGCCCCCGCGCCGACCTTCACCAGCATTCCGGTACGGGGTCCGGGTCTGGGCTGACCGGCCGCTGAAGAACCAGTAGACGGGAGGGGCGTCCGAACGGGCGCCCCTCCCGTCGTGTCCGGGCCCGGAAGCACCCTCCCGTACATCGAGATCAAGCCAATCTCGCAGCCGGGTACAACGCGCCCCCAGCCGGGCCCCGAGCAGGTACGACCGGGCACCCCGGCACCCCTGCCGCCCGCCGCGAGGCCCTCCGGCCGCCCCGGGCCCGGCACTGCCAGCTCGCCCGAACGGGCCCCGCGCATGGCGGACCGCGGGTAACACTTCTGGCCCGGACACCGTCCGTCCCGCCCCGGCCGCCGGGCGGAGCGCCGGTCCGGCACCGCCTCTTTCCCGCAGCCCGCCGTTCTCCGGGGTTGCGCAGCGCCAGGACGCGGCGAAGGGTTGTCGAACGTTCCTGCACATTCCTCACCGGCCCCGATACCGGCCCCGATCCGCCGGGCACCCCCTCGGCGCCCCAAGGACCCTTCACCGCGCAGCCACTGCCGAACTCCGGAAAGGCGGACGCCGAATGACTCCGGCCCCCCACCGCAGCCACACCGACGATCTGCTGGCCTTCATCGCCGCCAGCCCCTCCCCGTACCACGTGGTCGCGAGCGCCGCCCAGCGGCTGGAGAAGGCCGGATTCCGCGAGCTGCTCGGCACGGACGACTGGACCGGGGCCACCGGTGGCTGCTTCGTCAGCCGGGCCGGTGCGCTGATCGCGTGGTACGTCCCCGAGGGCGCGCCCGCGCACACCCCGTTCCGGATCGTCGGCACCCACACCGACTCGCCGAACCTGCGGATCAAACCCGCGCCGGACACCGGCAGTTCGGGGTGGCGGCAGATCGGGGTGGAGATCTACGGCGGGGTCCCGCTCAACACCTGGCTCGACCGGGATCTGGGCATCTCCGGCCGGCTCGCCCTGCGCGGCGGCCCGGACGGCACCCCGCGCAGCCGGCTGGTCCAGATCGACGAACCGCTGCTGCGGGTACCGCAGTTGGCCATCCACCTGGACCGGTCGGTCAACGACGGGGTGGCGCTGGACCGGCAGCGCCACATCGCCCCGATCTGGGCGCTCGGCGACCCGCGCGAGGGCGAGCTGCTGCGGCTGGTGGCGGAGGCCGCCGGGGAGGACCCGGCCGAGGTCCTGGGCTGGGACCTGATGCTGCACGACATCCAGCCGCCCGGATACCTGGGCGCGGAGCGGGAGTTCGTCGTGGCGTCCCGGCTGGACAACCAGGTCTCGGTGCACGCCGGGGTGACCGCCCTGGTGGACGCGGCGACCGGGGTCACCGAGCCGTCCTTCGTCCCGGTGCTGGCCGCCTTCGACCACGAGGAGGTCGGCAGCGGTTCCGAGACGGGGGCCCAGAGCCCGCTGCTGGAGCGGGTGCTCTCGCGCTCGGTGGCGGCCCGGGGCGGCAGCGACGAGGACTGGTCGCGGGCGCTGGCGGGCGCGTTCTGCGTCTCCGCCGACATGGCCCACGCGGTGCACCCCAATTACGCGGAGCGCCACGACCCCGACCACCGCCCGCTGCCCAACGGCGGTCCCACGGTCAAGGTGAACGTCAACCAGCGGTACGCCACCGACTCCACCGGCATCGCCATGTTCACGGCCGCCTGCGAGCGGGCGGGCGCCCCCTGGCAGCCGTTCGTCTCCAACAACGCGATGCCCTGCGGCACCTCGATCGGCCCGCTCACGGCGGCCCGGCTCGGCGTCACCACGGTGGACGTGGGGGTGCCGGGGCTCTCGATGCACTCGGCGCGCGAGCTGTGCGGGGTGCACGACCCGGCGTATCTGTCGGCCATTCTGGGCGCGGTGATGGCCGGGAGCTGACAGCACGCGGTGGGTGGCGGACGACCCCGCCACCCACCTGCTGCCGAACGCGCCTACGCGAAGCGCTGCTTCGCGCTGCCGTCGCACGTCTGGAGCTTCAGCGGGTCCTTGGCCCCCGCCAGCGTCAGACAGAGCCCGGTCGCCGCGGCCGGGCGGATGGTGCCCGCCTGCCGGACGAACTTCTGGTTGGGCGCGCCCGCGCAGTTCCACACGATGAGGGTCGCGCCCGCGTTGTACTTGGCGCCCGACACGTCCAGGCACCGGTCGTGGCTGAGCGCGGTGCGCAGGGTCTGCGTACCGCTGTCGTACCACCAGTTCTGGTTGCGGCCGCCGTGGCAGTCCCAGCCGCCGATCGCCGTGCCGTTACGGGTCACCGAGGCGGGGACGTCCACACAGGTGCCGGTGGCCTCGTTCCGTACGGGGGTGAACAGGTCGTCCCAGGCCGCCCCTTGGAGCACCGGGTTCCCCGTGCTGGCCGGGTCGGCGCAGCTCGCCTCGCGGAGCCCGGAGTCGTACATCTGGGTCAGGCAGGAGGCGAAGGCCCGGTGGCCGGCCGCGTTGGGGTGGAAGGACTGGCGTACGGAGTTCTCGTCGGGCAGTCCGGGCTTGCTCAGGTCGATGTAGAGCCCGCGCGCCCAGGGGGCCTCGCTGCACACCTCGTGGCCGTGGAAGAGGCGGGAGTTGTCGAGGTAGGCGGCGCCGGTGGAGGCGGCCGCCTTGCGCATGCCGACCTGGAAGGCGGGCACGGCGGTGTTGCGGCCCCAGACGGTGTCGGAGTCGTAGCCCATGCCGCCGCAGATGAGCTTTCCGGGGAAGTTCGGGTTGTCGCGGAAGTCCGGGCCGATCGGGCTGGGGTAGCCCATCAGGACGAGCTTGTAGTCGCTGTTCGCGTATCCGGCGTCGGTCATGACGGTACGCAGGTCGCGGACGGTCGCCTCGACCTTGGGGACCAGGGCGTCGACGCGGGCCTGCCAGCCGCCCGCGTACTTGGGCTCGCACGGGCCCTGGAGGGTGAGGTAGCGGACCACGCAGTCCGTCATGACCGGGCCGAACTGGAGGTCGTCGTTGGCCCCGGCGACCAGGACGATCATCTTGATCCGGGTGTTGCGGGCCTTGATGGCGAGGCTGTCGCTCTGGACGAGCTCGTCGGCGTACTGCTTGTTCCCGCCGATTTTGATGTTCCCGGTATAGGCGCCGGAGCAGGAGACGTTGTACGTGACGTCCGCCGCGATGCCCGTGCGGTGGATGGCGGCCTCCGGGGAGCGGTGGCACCAGTTGGTCGGCCCGTTCGTTCCCGGGTCGTAGGTGCCGACGCCCTCGCCGGAGATCTCGCTGTCGCCCAGCGAGATCAGCCCGGTCTTCCGTTCGGCGAGCGGCCGTTCGGCGGGACTGCCGTACAGCTGGGTGGCCTCGGCCGCCCGGATCGTTTCGAGCGCGGGCGGGAGAGGGGTGGATGCGATAGTGCTGGTGCCGGTACCCGACTCGGCCGCGCCGGCCGGTCCGGCGACCGCCAACGTGGTGGCGGCCACCGCGAACGCGGCGGTGACAGCGGCCGTACAGCGGAGCCGGCGAAGGCTGCGGAGCCCTCGAAGTCTGAGCCTGGTGCGCCTCATTGCGCCTCCCGGGTGAGTGGTTACCCCGGGTATTTACTGGCCGGTAGGCGACTTGGGAATACATAGAACAAGACACGTGCTCATCTTTTGCAGGAGGTTTAAACACGATGGTCGACGCGACGACAGATCCGAAGGACGGCCCGGAGTTCCGGATCGAGCATGACTCGATGGGTGAGGTGAAGGTTCCCGTTCACGCCAAGTGGCGCGCGCAGACCCAGCGGGCCGTGGAGAACTTCCCCCTCTCCGGGCAGCGGCTTGAGCGGGCGCACATCGAGGCGCTGGCCCGGATCAAGGGCGCGGCCGCCAAGGTCAACGCCGAGCTGAAGGTGGTCGATCCGGACATCGCGGCCGCGATCCAGGAGGCGGCCGCCGAGGTCGCGTCGGGCCGCTGGGACGACCACTTCCCGGTCGACGTCTTCCAGACGGGCTCCGGCACCTCCTCGAACATGAACACCAATGAGGTCATCGCCACCCTCGCCACCGAACGGCTGGGCCGCGAGGTCCATCCCAACGACCATGTCAACGCCTCGCAGTCGTCCAACGACGTCTTCCCCTCCTCCATCCACATCGCGGCGACCGCCGCCGTCACCGCCGATCTGATCCCCGCCCTGGACCATCTGGCGGAATCCCTGGGGCGGAAATCAGCCGAGTTCGCGGAGGTCGTGAAGTCCGGCCGTACGCATCTGATGGACGCCACCCCGGTCACTCTCGGCCAGGAGTTCGGCGGCTACGCGGCCCAGATCCGCTACGGCGTGGAGCGGCTGCGCGCCTCCCTCCCCCGGCTCGCCGAACTCCCCCTGGGCGGTACGGCGGTGGGCACCGGCATCAACACCCCGCCCGGCTTCTCCGCCGCCGTGATCGCCGAGGTCGCCGCGGCCACCGGGCTGCCGCTGACCGAGGCCCGCGACCACTTCGAGGCGCAGGGGGCCCGGGACGGGCTCGTGGAGACCTCGGGCCAGCTCCGTACGATCGCGGTCTCGCTGACGAAGATCTCCAACGACCTGCGGTGGATGGCGTCCGGACCCCGCACCGGTCTCGCCGAGATCAACCTGCCCGACCTCCAGCCCGGCTCGTCGATCATGCCGGGCAAGGTCAACCCGGTGATCCCGGAGGCGGTCCTGATGGTCGCCGCCCAGGTGACGGGGAACGACACGACGGTCGCCACGGCGGGCGCGGCGGGCAACTTCGAGCTGAACGTGATGCTCCCGGTCATCGCGAAGAACCTGCTGGAGTCCGTACGGCTGCTGGCCAACGCCTCCCGACTGCTGGCCGACCGCACGGTGGACGGCATCACCGCCAACGTGGAGCGGGCCCGTGCCTACGCGGAGTCCTCGCCCTCGGTGGTCACCCCGCTCAACAAGTACATCGGGTACGAGGAGGCGGCGAAGGTCGCCAAGCGGTCCCTCAAGGACGGCACCACGATCCGCGAGACCGTCCTGGCCTCGGGCTATGTCGAGCGCGGCGATCTGACCGTGGAGCAGTTGGACGAGGCGCTGGACGTGTTGCGGATGACACGGCCGTGACGGGTGGGTCGCCCGGGGCCCGTGAGGCACCCGGGCGACCCGCGTGGGGCCTCCCGGGCACACCGGGTGATCTGAGTCGCAGCGGGCGGGCGCGGGCGCTCCGTAAGATCTCTCCATGACAGGTACGGGAGAGTGCGCGCGCTGGGCGCCGGGGGACCAGATCCTCTGGCGCTACCGGGACAACGGCCGGGCCCACCGGGCGCCCGGCGCCCCGCCCGTGCACATCTGCCGCCCGGTGACCGTCGTCCAGGACACCGCCGAGCTGCTCGCCGTCTGGATGGCGCCCGGCACCGAATGCGTACGCCCGGTCCTGGCGAACGGCACCCAGGTGCACGCCGAACCGCTCGCCACCCGCTACACCGCGCCCCGCACCACCGTGCGCTCGACCTGGTTCGGGGCGGGGGTGCTGAAGCTGGCCCGGCCCGGGGACCCGTGGTCGGTCTGGCTGTTCTGGGACCGGGGGTGGACCTTCCGGAACTGGTACGTGAACCTGGAGGAGCCGCACCTCCGGTGGTCCGGAGGGGTGGATTCCGAGGATCACTTTCTCGACATCTCCGTGCACCCGGACCGGAGCTGGAAGTGGCTCGACGAGGACGAGTTCGCCCAGGCGCAGCACGTCGGCCTGATGGACCCGGCGACCGCCGCCCGGGTCCGGGAGGCCGGGCGGGCGGCCGTCGAGGTGATCTCGGGGTGGGGCTCGCCGTTCCGGGACGGCTGGGAGCACTGGCGGCCCGATCCCCGGTGGCAGGTTCCGCCGCTCCCGGATGACTGGGACCGCACCCCTGCCCATATGCCGTCGTGAGACCCTGGACGCACCCCCCGGGGGCCCGGTCGGCAGGCCCGGCTCCCCGAGGGACGCGCCGGCGCGAACGGCGCACACCACACCGGATCTGACCACAAGTCATCGCATCGGTCGTGCGGAAGGACGGGCCACGGACCCGGCCGGACCGCCCGGTCGCAGGCCACCACGAGGGGGTGGAGACGTGTTCGCTGCCCGCTGCCGCGCCACCGTGCGCGGACCGGCCGCCGCGCGGAACGTCGCCCTCCGGCCATCTCGCGGACGCACGGTTTCGGCCCCGCGCGCCGGGGCATCCGCAGACAGCCGTTGTCCTCATCGCGGTCGCCGGGGCACAGTGGCGCCCCACGAAGCGACTGCCTCATACAACCGGCCCGGACGGACGGAATCCCACGCGTGACGGAGCACCCCACCTCCCACGAAGGCCGGCAGCCTCTCGCGGCGCGGCAGCAGGAACGCACCCGGCCCCGGCAGCAGGACGCGGCGGCCGCGGCCGCCGCTGCCGCGATCCCGGCGCCGGCCGCCGCGCCGAACCCGGGCCCCGGACCGGCCGCCGTCGGCGCGGCGACCCGGCGGATCGCCCGGGGCATAGACCTGGACGAGATCGTCCTGGGGCTGTGCCGGGCCAGTGTGCCGACCTTCTCCGACGCGATCCTGGTCTACCTCCGCGATCCGCTGCCGGTCGGGGACGAGCGGCCGGTGAGCCCGTTCGTGCTGCGGCTGCGCCGCAGCGACCGGCTCCGGCTGACCGACGAGGACGGCGAGGCCGGTTCGGAGACGGAGCGGCTGCGGCCGCTCGTCGCCGACCCGACGGCCGACCTGATGCCCGCCGCCGAGCTGTGCGAGGTGCGGGCGGGCGGCGCGCTGGCCGAGGTGCTGCGCGGGGTGCGGCCGGTCTTCGGCGACTCGGCGGCGGCCCGGGCCGCGCTGCCCGAGCTGCTGGGCCCCGGGCGCCTGGTCCCCACCGGCCACCGCGCGATCCTCGCCCCGCTGCGCGGCAGGCGCCGGGTGATCGGCGCCGCCGTCTTCGTACGCTCCACGGAACGGCCCCCGTTCGAGGCCAGTGACCTGCTGGTGGCCGCCCAGTTGGCGACGCACACCGCGCTCGGCATCGACAAGGCCGTGCTGTACGGGCGCGAGGCCTATATCGCCGACGAGCTCCAGCGCACGATGCTCCCCGACTCGCTCCCCCAGCCCACCGGCGTACGCCTCGCCTCGCGCTACCTCCCGGCGGCCGAGACGGCCCGGGTCGGCGGCGACTGGTACGACGCGATCCCGCTGCCCGGCAGCCGGGTCGCGCTGGTCGTCGGCGATGTGATGGGCCACTCCATGACCTCGGCGGCGATCATGGGCCAGCTCCGGACGACGGCCCAGACCCTGGCCCAGCTCGACCTGCCGCCGCAGGAGGTGCTCCACCACCTGGACGAGCAGGCGCAGCGGCTCGGCAGCGACCGGATGGCGACCTGCCTGTACGCGGTCTACGACCCGGTCGCGCACCGGATCACCATCGCCAACGCCGGGCACCCGCCGCCCGTGCTGCTCCACCTGGGCGGCCGGGCCGAGGTGCTGCGGGTGCCGCCGGGTGCCCCGATCGGGGTGGGCGGGGTCGACTTCGAGGCCGTCGAGCTGGACGCCCCGGCCGGTGCCACGCTGCTCCTCTACACGGACGGGCTGGTCGAGTCGCGGCTGCGGGACGTGTGGACGGGCATCGAGCAGCTGCGGGAGCGCCTGGCGGCGACCGCGCAGCTCACCGGGGACGACCACTCGCCGCCCCTGGAAGCGCTCTGCGACGACGTGCTCGACATCCTGGGCCCGGGCGACCGGGACGACGACATCGCGCTGCTGGCCGCCCGCTTCGACGGGATCGCGCCGAGCGATGTGGCGTACTGGTATCTGGAGCCGGAGGACGCGGCCCCGGGCCGGGCCCGCAGGCTGGCCCGGCGGGCGCTCACCCGGTGGGGTCTGGACGAGCTGTCCGACGAGGTGGAGCTGCTGGTCAGCGAGGTCGTCACCAACGCGGTGCGCTATGCGGAGCGGCCGGTGACGCTGCGGCTGCTGCGGACCGACATCCTGCGCTGCGAGGTCGGCGACGACTCCCCGCAGCTGCCCCGGCAGCGCCGGGCGCGGGAGACGGACGAGGGCGGGCGCGGGCTGTTCCTGGTGAACCGGCTGGCCCGGCGGTGGGGAGCGACACGGCTGTCCACGGGCAAGGTGGTCTGGTTCGAGATGGCGACCCCGAGCCGGTAGCCCCGTACGCGCGAAGGGAGGGGCGGTGCCGACATCGGCACCGCCCCTCCCCTCATCCGCGCGGGGTCACTCCCCGGGTGCTCCCACGCCGGGCCGCTCGCCCGGCTGCCCGTCGCTCTCCCCGGGCGTCGGCGGCAGCTCCGGGGTCTGGGTCTTGGTGGGCGGGGTGACGGGCGGCGGGGAGCTGGTCGGCGGGAGCGAGGGCTCCGAGGGGGTCTCGGTGGGCTTCTCGCTCGGGGTGGGCTCGGACGGCGTCTCGGACGGGGTGGGCTCCTCGGTCGGGGTGGGCTCCTCCGAGGGGGTCTCCGACGGGGTGGGCGGTGCGGGGACCTCGCCGCGCTCCACGTCCTGGAGGTCGAACTTCGCGTCCGAGCCGCCGCCGAGGGCGCCGAGGGTGTAGTCCGCCCAGATCCGGGCCGGGAAGCCGCCGCCGTTGGCCCGGCCGGAGTTGGCCGTACCGGTCAGGGAGACCTGCCTGCGTCCGCCGTCGGCCTCGCCGAAGAGGGCGACGACCGTGGTCAGCTCGGGGGTGTACCCGGCGAACCAGGCCGACTTGTTCTCCTCGGATGTGCCCGTCTTGCCCGCCGCCTGGTAGGCGGGGGTACTGGCGGCGCGGCCGGAGCCGGACTGGACGACCCCGGTGAGCGCGGAGGTCACGGTGTCGGCCGACGCGCGGCTGATCACCTGCTGCTGCTTGGGCGCCTCCGGCTTCACCGTACGGGCGCGGTGCTCGGCGGACTGGAGGATGTGCGGGGTGACCTTGCGGCCGTGGTTGTCGAGGGTCGCGTAGACGCCCGCCATGTCCCAGGTCGAGGCGTTCATGGTGCCGAGGGTGACGGCGGGGCGCTCGGGGAAGTTCTTGTCCGGTACGCCGAGGGCGAGCGCGGTCTTCTTGGTGGCGGCGGGCGTCACGTCCACGATCATCTGCGCGAAGACGGAGTTGACCGAGCTGTTCATCGCCTTCTGGACGGAGATCGGGCCGTAGCTCCGGTCGTCCTCGTTCTGCGGGTTGAACGGGGTGTCGCTGCCGACGACGGGCCGCTTGCTGGTGCCGTCGTAGATCGTGTTCAGCCCGATCAGGCTGCCGTCCTGGGTCTTCGACTCGTTCTCCAGGGCGGCGGCGAGCACCAGCGGCTTGAAGGTGGAGGCCGGCTGGTAGTCCTGGCGGGTGGCGTTGCTGATGTAGTGCTTGACGTAGTCCTCGCCGCCGTACAGCGCGACGACCTTGCCGGTCTTCGGGTCGACCGAGGTCGCACCGGCCTGGACGGTGGCGTCGATCTTGTTGCCCTCGCGGTCGAGCTTGGACTCCAGCTCCTTGTCCACCGACTTCTCCAGCGCCTGCTGGCGCTTCTTGTCGATGGTGAGGGTGAACGTCCAGCCGCCCGCCTCACGGTCCTCGGCGGAGATGCCCTGCTTGTCCAGCTCCTTGTTGACCGCCTCGACCAGATAGCCGGTCTGGCCCTCCATGCCCTTGGCGGGCTTGGGCTTCTGCGGGTAGGGGAACTTCTGCTCGGCGCGCTCGGACTCCTCCAGCCACCCCATCTCGACCATGTTGCGCAGGGTGTAGGCCCAGCGCTCCTTGACCAGGGTCTTGCTGGTGGGGGTGGCGGTGGCCCAGTCGTACTGGCTGGGGGCCTGGAGGAGGGAGGCGAGGTAGGCGCCCTGGGAGACGTTCAGGTCCTTGGCGTCGATGCCGTAGTACGCCTGGGCGGCCGCCTGGATGCCGCTGGCGCCGCGACCGTAGTAGGCGGTGTTGATGTACCCGGCGAGGATCTGCTCCTTGGACTGCTTCTGGTCGACCTTGAGCGAGATCACCAGTTCCTGGACCTTGCGGCTGATGGTGGGGTCCTGGGTCAGGTAGTAGTTCTTCACGTACTGCTGGGTGATGGTCGAGCCACCCTGCTTGCCCTTGCCGCTGAGCGTGTTGAACAGAGCGCGGGTCGTGCCCTTGAGGTCGACGCCCTGGTCCTTGTAGAAGGTCTTGTTCTCCGCGGCGACGAAGGTCCGCTGCACCGGCTCGGGCACCTGGGACAGGTCCACGATCTGGCGGTTGACGCCGTTGTTGGACCGGGCGAGGACCGTGCCGTCGCTGTACTTGTAGACGTTGCTCTGCCGCTCCGCCATGACGTTGGGGGCGGGGACCGGGACGTAGAAGTAGAGCGCGAGGAAGGCGCCCATGCCCAGCAGGACGATCCCGAAGAACGTGCCCAGCATCTTCTTCCAGGTGAAGAATCTGCGTATGCCGCCCTTCTTCGCGGCCCGGCGCGATCCTCGCGCCTGAGCCCGTCGCTCATCCGCTCGACCCATTGCTGTGTTGCTCCCGCTTCTCTGCTCGACCGGCCCGCTCGGTTCACCCAGTCCACTCAGACCTGCCAGCTAACACCGTCGGCAGGGACAAAAGGCAAGCGATCCAGTCTTTTACGGACGTGACAATCAGCACCCGCTCCCCTGGGAACCGACTCATCAGGGGTGCGCAAGGTTGCGACATCCGATAATGTGGAATCACATTGCTAGCGCGGCACAGGCCGCACGGAACGGGGGATCCCATGACCGGACAGCACGACGACCACCGCCCGGACGCTCCGGCGGCGGAGCTCACCATCGACGCCCCCGACATGCCCGCCCCGCAGGTCAGGGAAGTCGCCGCGCACTCGATACCGGGCGGCATCGGGCTGCTCCTGACGGTGCTCGGGGTGCTCGCGGGGATCGGCCTGATCATCGGCGGCGCGGTGCTCAACGGGAGCGGCGCCACCGCCGTCGGCGTCACCTTCCTCATCCTCGGACCGCTCCTCACCCTCACCTCCTTCTTCTGCATGAGCGGTGTGAAGATGGTCGCTCCCGGTGAGGCCCGGGTGATCCAGCTCTTCGGGCGGTACGTCGGCACCATCCGCACCGACGGGCTGCGCTGGATCAACCCGCTGACCAGCAGCCAGAAGATCTCCACCCGGATCCGCAACCACGAGACCCCCGTCCTCAAGGTCAACGACGCCTACGGCAACCCGATCGAACTGGCCTGCATCGTCGTCTGGAAGGTCGAGGACACCGCCCAGGCCCTCTTCGAGGTCGACGACTTCCTGGAGTTCGTCGCCACCCAGACCGAGGCGGCCGTCCGGCACATCGCGATCGAGTACCCGTACGACGCCCACGAGGAGGACGGCCTCTCGCTGCGCGGCAACGCGGAGGAGATCACCGAGAAGCTGGCCGCCGAGCTGACCGCCCGGGTGCAGGCGGCGGGCGTCCTGATCATCGAGTCCCGTTTCAGCCACCTCGCGTACGCCCCCGAGATCGCCTCCGCCATGCTCCAGCGCCAGCAGGCCGGCGCGGTCGTCGCGGCCCGTCAGCTGATCGTGGAGGGCGCGGTGGGCATGGTCGAGATGGCCCTGGAGCGGATCGCCGAGCAG
Source organism: Streptomyces sp. NPDC059452 (assembly GCF_042750035.1). Classification (NCBI taxonomy): domain Bacteria; kingdom Bacillati; phylum Actinomycetota; class Actinomycetes; order Kitasatosporales; family Streptomycetaceae; genus Streptomyces; species Streptomyces sp. NPDC059452. The sequence continues at coordinate 224,542 of NZ_JBHYVE010000002.1, read as the reverse complement.
GACATCGTGGAGCTGGACTCCGAACGGAAGGCCGCCATGGTCAGCAATCTGATGGTGGTGCTGTGCGGTGACCGCGCGGCGCAGCCGGTCCTCAACACGGGCAGCCTCTACCAGTGACCGGCCAGACACCTCCCCGGCGGACGCCGGCGTCCGGGCCGCAGCAGCGCAAGCAGATGCTGCTGCGGCTGGACCCCGCGGTGCACGACGCGCTGGCCCGCTGGGCCTCCGACGAGCTGCGCAGCACCAACGCGCAGATCGAGTTCCTGCTGCGCCGGGCACTGAAGGAGACGGGGCGGCTGCCGGGCTCCGCGGCGCCGATCGCCCGCCGGGGGCGGCCACCGAAACGGCCGCCGGAGGGCCGCCTACCGGAGGAGCGCCCGCCGGAAGGCCGCCCACCGGAGCGTCGCCCGCCGGAGGAGCCCGAGGCTCCGCCGGGGCCCGGCGCGTAGAGAGCCCCCGGCCCCGCCACTGCCGATTCCATGGGCCGGGGGCGCCTTTCGGCCTCGTATACACACGAGGTATACACACCGTGTACAGTGTTTCTCATGTCTATCGGTCACACCCTCCTAGGGCTCCTGGAATCCGGCCCCCGCCACGGCTACGACCTCAAGCGGACCTTCGACGAGAAGTTCGGCCAGGACCGCCCGCTCCACTACGGCCAGGTCTACTCGACGATGTCCCGGCTCCTGAAGAACGGGCTCGTGGAGGTCGACGGCATAGAGAGCGAAGGGGGGCCCGAGCGCAAGCGGTACGCCATCACCGACGCCGGGATCACCGACGTCTCACGGTGGCTCATGCAGCCCGAGAAGCCGGAGCCGTACCTCCAGTCGACGCTCTACACCAAGGTCGTCCTCGCCCTCCTCACCGACCGCAGCGCGGCCGACCTGCTGGACTCCCAGCGCTCGGAGCACCTGCGGATGATGCGCATCCTCACCGACCGCAAGCGCAAGGGCGACCTCGCCGACCAGCTCATCTGCGATCACGCGCTCTTCCATCTGGAAGCCGATCTGCGCTGGCTGGAACTGACCGCCGCCCGTCTCGGCCAGCTCGCCAAGGTGGTGACCGCATGACCCCCGAAGGCTCCCTGCTCTCCGCACACGACCTGCGCAAGACCTACGGCTCGACGCCCGCCCTGGACGGCGCCTCGTTCTCCGTGCACCCCGGCGAGGTCGTCGCCGTGATGGGCCCCTCCGGCTCCGGCAAGTCGACCCTGCTGCACTGTCTGGCCGGGATCATCACCCCGGACTCCGGCACCATCACCTACGCGGGCCGCGAGCTGTCCGCGATGTCGGACGCCGAGCGCAGCGCCCTGCGCCGCAGCGAGTTCGGCTTCGTCTTCCAGTTCGGCCAGCTCGTGCCGGAGCTGACCTGCGTGGAGAACGTGGCCCTGCCGATGCGGCTGAACGGGGTGAAGCGCAAGGCCGCCGAGCGGACCGCCCGGGAGTGGATGGAGCGGCTGGAGGTCGACGACCTGGGCGCCAAGCGTCCCGGCGAGGTCTCCGGCGGGCAGGGCCAGCGCGTCGCCGTGGCGCGCGCCCTGGCGGCATCGCCCAGGGTCATCTTCGCCGACGAGCCGACCGGTGCCCTGGACTCCCTCAACGGTGAGCGGGTGATGGAGCTGCTCACCGAGGCCGCCCGCTCCTCCAACGTCGCGGTCGTCCTGGTCACCCACGAAGCCCGGGTCGCCGCCTACTCCGACCGTGACGTCACCGTGCGCGACGGCCGGGCCCGCGATCTGGAGCACTCCGTATGACGCTGCTCGACAAGAGCCGGGCCCCGGTGGCACAAGCCCCTCGCCCGGCCCCGCCCTCGCGCGGCTCGGCCACCCTCCGGGACCTCGGCCTCGGCATCCGGTTCGCCGCCGCCGGGGGCCGCGAGGGCTGGATCCGTACGCTGCTGACGGCGGTCGGCGTCGGCCTCGGGGTCGCGTTGCTGCTGCTCGCCTCCTCCGTACCGCACATGCTGGACGAACGCTCCACGCGCGACCAGGCCCGCAGCGAGGTGAAGGTCTCCGCCGAGAGCTCGACGAAGTCGGACACCTCGGTGCTGCGGCTCGACACGAGCACCGAGTACCACGACCGCAGCATCACCGGCCGCCTGCTGCGCGCCGACGGTCCGGCGCCCGTCCGCCCGCCGGGGGTCGCCCGCTTCCCCGGGCCGGACGAGATGGTGGTCTCCCCCGCGCTGAAGGAGCTGCTCGCGGCGCCCGGCAACGAACTGCTGCGCGAGCGGCTGCCGTACGAGATCACCGGCACGATCGGTGACGCCGGGCTGCGCTCGCCCAACGAGCTGTTCTACTACGCGGGCAGCGACACCCTGACGCCCGCCGTCGGCGCCGAGCGGGTCTCCGGATACGGGGCCCACCGCCCGGCCGACGAGCTCCCGCCGCTGCTGGTCGTGCTGACCGTCATGGTCTGTGTCGTGCTGCTGGTGCCGGTCGCCATCTTCATCGCCACCGCCGTGCGGTTCGGCGGCGACCGGCGCGACCGCAGGCTCGCCGCGCTGCGGCTGGTCGGCGCGGACATCCGTACCACCCGGCGCATCGCCGCCGGGGAAGCGCTGTTCGGCGCTGTGCTCGGGCTGCTGCTCGGGCTGGCCTTCTTCCTGGTGGGGCGGGGGTTCGTCGGCACGGTGGAGGTCTGGGACGTCAGCGCGTTCCCGGCCGACGTGGTGCCCGATCCGCTGCTGGCCCTGCTGATCACGGTCGCGGTGCCGCTGACCGCCGTGCTCGTCACGCTGGTCGCGATGCGCTCGGTGGTGATCGAGCCGCTCGGTGTCGTACGCCGGGGGAAGGACCGGGGCCGCCGGCTCTGGTGGCGGCTGCTCATGCCCCTCGCGGGTCTGGCGGTGCTCGGGATCACCGGCCGGATCGACGAGTACGCGTACGAGCCCGTGAAGCCGTTCCCGATCGCGGCCGGGGCCGTGCTGGTGCTGGTCGGTCTCGCCCTGCTGCTGCCCTGGCTGGTCGAGGCCTGCGTGAAGCGGCTGCGCGGCGGTCCGGTGCCCTGGCAACTGGCCGTGCGCAGGCTCCAGCTGAACAGCGGGGCCGCGTCCCGCGCGGTCAGCGGGGTCACGGTGGCGGTGGCGGGGGCGATCGCCCTTCAGATGCTGTTCGCGGCGATGAACGCCGACTTCAACCGGGTGACCGGCCAGGACCCCACCCGGGCCCAGTTCGCCGCGTATTCGGAGGACGTCACCGGCGAGGCGGCCACCTCGGCCATCGAGCAGTTCCGCGCCACCAAGGGCGTGGACGTGGTGATCGGCTCGGTGCAGGCGTACGCGTCCAAGCCCGGCGTCTACGCCGACGACGACATCCCGCCCACCACCTCGCTGATCATCGGCACCTGCGAGACCCTGCGCGAGCTGGCCCGGATCACCGCCTGCGAGGACGGCGACACCTTCGTCGTCCACCCGCCGGGCGACAAGGACATGTCCTCCTGGGTCGACCGGACGGCCCGCAAGGGCAAGGTGGTCGAGGTCGGCTCCGGGGAGGGGGAGCCGGTGCGGTGGACCCTGCCCGCCGACGCCCGCACCGTGCAGGGCCGCAAGGACCCGATGGGCAACACGCACTACGGGATCATGGCCACCACCGGCGCGGTCGACGCGAGTACGCTGCCCGGCGCGCAGATCACCGCCCAGATCCGGGTCGACCGGAGCGTGCCGGACGTCGCCGAGCACGTACGGAACACGGCGGCCCGCGTCGACCCCGGGATGCGCTTCGTCACCCTGGACTCGGTGGAGCGCGACCGGCAGTACGACAGCATCCAGACCGGGCTCAAGGTCGGGGCGAGTGTGGTGCTGCTGCTGATCGCCGCCTCGATGCTGGTCTCCCAGGTGGAGCAGTTGCGCGAGCGCAAGCGGCTGCTGTCGGTGCTGGTCGCCTTCGGCACCCGGCGTACGACGATGGGCTGGTCGGTGCTGTGGCAGACCGCCGTCCCGGTCCTCCTCGGCCTGGTGGTCGCGGTCGTGGGCGGGCTCGGGCTGGGCGCCACACTCGCCTGGATGATCGCGAAGTCCGTCTCCGACTGGTGGCTGTTCCTGCCGCTGACGGGGGTCGGCGCGGGGCTGATCCTGCTGGTGACGGCGGCGTCGATGCCCTCACTGTGGCGGCTGATGCGGCCGGACGGACTGCGGACGGAGTAGCGGGAGCAGGGACCACGCGGGGTGCGGCCGGAAGAAAGCACAAGCCCTTCCGGCCGCACCGCGCTGTCTCCACCCGGCTCCGGGCGGACGGAGTCCGGCCGCACCGGCCGCCCCCTCACCCTTCCGGCGCGTCCACCACCCGGACCGGAAGCGGCTCCATCGCCCCCCGCAGCGCGGCGGCGAACTCCTCGAACTCGCCGCCCCGCGCCGACCCGGCCCGCATCGCCAGCGCCACCCGCCGGGTGGGCGCCGGGTGGGCGAAGTACCCGGTGGCCAGGGCGTCGTTGCGCCCGGTCTCCACGGTCACCGCCGTACGCGGCAGCAGCGTCACCCCGAGCCCGCCCGCCACCAGTTGCACGAGGGTGGAGAGCCCGGCGGCGGTCGTGGTGACCGGCGCCCCCTCCGTACGCCCGGCCTCCCGGCAGATGTCCAGGGCCTGGTCGCGCAGGCAGTGGCCCTCGTCCAGCAGGAGCAGCGGCAGCTCCCGCAGCGCCTCGCGCGGGATGTCGGCCCGGCCGCCCAGCCAGTGGTCCTGCTCCATGACCAGCACGAAGTCCTCGTCGAACAGGGGCAGCTCGCTCACCCCCGGCACCCCGAGCGGCACGGCGAGGAGCAGCAGGTCCAGCCGTCCGGCGGCGAGCCCCTCCAGCAGGGAGGAGGTCTGCTCCTCGTGGACCTGGAGGTCGAGGTCCGGGTAGCGGTCATGGACCAGCCGGAGCACGGTGGGCAGCAGATACGGGGCGACAGTCGGGATCACCCCGAGCCGGAGCACCCCCGTGAACGGCGCCCGGGCCGCCTCCGCCTCCTCCATCAGCGCCGCGACGGCCTCCAGCACGACGCCGGTCCGCACCGCGAGCCGCTCCCCCGCGGGCGAGAGCAGCACCTTGCGCGTCGTACGCTCGATGAGCTGGACACCCAGTGCCTCCTCCAGGGCGGAGACGGCTCCGGAGAGTGCCGGCTGACTCATCCCGATTGCGGCCGCCGCGTCCCGGAAGTGCAGATGTTCCGCCACGGCCGCGAAGGCTCGCAACTGCGACAGGCTGGGCTGCTTGGCGGCCGACTTACCGGACTGCTTCGGGCGTATGCCCTGTTTTCCCTGCGCCACTGATAGGCACCTCCGATCATCACGACCGAGTGTAGCTATTTCCCTGATCAATGCACTCTGTGCCAAGGTGGATCTCGTCCAACCCTCAGGAACTCCCTCAAAAGGGGAGTTCCAGACGTTGCAAGGAGAGCGCGTGCTCACTGTCGGTGACAAGTTCCCCGAGTTCGACCTGACTGCTTGTGTTTCGCTGGAGAGCGGCAAGGAGTTCGAGCAGATCAACCACAAGACCTACGAGGGCAAGTGGAAGATCGTCTTCGCGTGGCCGAAGGACTTCACCTTCGTGTGCCCCACCGAGATCGCCGCCTTCGGCAAGCTGAACGAGGAGTTCGCCGACCGTGACGCCCAGATCCTCGGCTTCTCCGGTGACTCCGAGTTCGTGCACCACGCCTGGCGCAAGGACCACCCGGACCTGACCGACCTGCCCTTCCCGATGCTGGCCGACTCGAAGCACGAGCTCATGCGTGACCTCGGCATCGAGGGCGAGGACGGCTTCGCCCAGCGCGCCGTCTTCATCGTCGACCAGAACAACGAGATCCAGTTCACGATGGTGACCGCCGGTTCCGTGGGCCGTAACCCCAAGGAGGTCCTGCGGGTCCTGGACGCCCTGCAGACCGACGAGCTGTGCCCGTGCAACTGGACCAAGGGCGAGAACACCCTCGACCCGGTCGCGCTCCTCTCGGGCGAGTGATCCGATAACCATGGCTCTCGACGAACTCAAGTCCGCCGTACCGGACTTCGCCAAGGACCTGAAGCTGAACCTCGGCTCGGTCATCGGCAACAGCGACCTCCCCAAGCAGCAGCTGTGGGGCACCGTGCTGGCCTGCGCGATCGCCTCGCGCTCGCCGAAGGTGCTGCGCGAGCTGGAGCCCGAGGCGAAGGCCAACCTGTCGCCCGAGGCGTACACCGCGGCGAAGTCGGCGGCCGCCGTCATGGCGATGAACAACGTCTTCTACCGGACCCGGCACCTGCTGTCGGACCCGGAGTACGGCACGCTCCGCGCGGGCCTGCGGATGAACGTCATCGGCAACCCGGGCGTGGAGAAGGTCGACTTCGAGCTGTGGTCGCTCGCCGTCTCCGCGATCAACGGCTGCGGCCAGTGCCTGGACTCCCACGAGCAGGTGCTCCGCAAGGCCGGTGTGGACCGGGAGACGATCCAGGAAGCCGTCAAGGTCGCTTCGGTGATCCAGGCGGTCGGTGTGACCCTCGACGCCGAGGCCGTACTCGCCGAGCAGTGACACCGCACCACCCCTGATACTGAGGAAGAGCCCCGCGGACGACCGACCGTCCGCGGGGCTCTTCTTTTCCGTTCTCCCGTTCCGTACGCCTACTTCTCCGGCGGTTCCGGTGGTGCGGCCGGCGGTGGTGCGGGCTCGGCGCCCGGTTCGTCCGGGCCGCCCGGTCGTGCCGTGGCCGGTGCCGGTGATGACGTCGGGGCGCCCAGCGCGGTGGCCCCGTGCTGTCCGCCGACCGGGACGGAGGCACCGTACGACCGGAGATAGCCGACCACCGTATTGATCACGGCGACCAGCGGTACGGCGACCACCGCGCCGCCGATGCCCGCGACCAGGCCGCCCGTCGCCACCGCGAGGACCACGGCCAGCGGGTGGACCCGCACCGCCCGGCCGAGGATGAACGGCTGGAGGATATGGCCCTCGATCTGCTGCACCGCCAGGACCACCACCAGCGCCCACAGCGCGGTCCACACCCCTTCGGTGACGAGCGCGACGACCACCGCCAGCGCTCCGGAGACCACCGCACCGACCAGCGGGATGAAGGCGAACAGGAAGATGAAGACGGCCAGCGGCACCGCGAGCGGCACATTGAGGAAGTAGAGCCCGAGGCCGATGAAGATGGCGTCGATCAGGGCGACGAGCACCGTGCCCCGCACATAGGCGGTCAGGGTGCGCCAGGCGCGCGGACCGGCACCGGCGACTCCGGGGCGGGCGGCGGCGGGCACCAGCCTGAGCGACCACTCCCAGATCCGCCGGCCGTCGTAGAGCAGGAAGATCGTGGAGAACATCGCCAGCAGCAGGCCGGTGAGGAACTCCACCATGAAGGTGACGCCCTGGAGCCCGGCGGAGGTGATCTCCTCCGTGTTGGTGCCGATGGTGTCGTTGAGGTTCTTGGCGATGTCGTTGATCTGCGACTCGGTGACATGGAAGGGGCTGTCCAGCAGCCAGCGCTTCAACTCGTCGATGCCGTCGCGGACCCGGTCGGAGAGCGTGTCGAGGTTCTCCATCACCTGCCACACGACGAACCAGCCGACCAGGCCGATGATGACGAACCCGAGCACCCCGGTCACGGCGGTGGCGAGCCCGTGCGGCAGTCCGATCCGCTTGAGCCGCACCACGGTCGGCTGGAGCATCGCGGTGATGAGCAGCGCGGCGGAGAAGGCGAGCACCACGAGCTGGACGGCGGTGATCACCTGCATCAGCACCCAGAGGGTCCCCGCGAGGACGAGCAGCCGCCAGCCTGCCTCGGCCGCGACCCGCATCCCCCACGGAATCGCCGCGACCGGATCGGGCTTGGCGGCGACGGAGGGGGCGTACGAGGGCGGCGCGGGCACCTGCGCCTCCGGAACCACGGGGGGCACGACGTCCCCGAGGGGGTCGCTTTCCTCGACGGCGCGCGCCCGGCGCTCTTCCAGGCGTGCGCCCAGCTCCGTCAGTTCGGACCCGAAGCGGCCCAGCCAGCCCGGTAGTTTCGACATGTCTCTTTCCCTTCCCCCGTCTTCGCTCCCCAGCGCCGACATGGGTCGCCGGATGCGACCGTACACGCGTGAAGCCCCCCACCGCGTGCGCGGTGGGGGGCTTCACGGAGCCGGGGCGGGGTCCGTTTCCCGGACCCCGTCGGCCTTTAGTACCACTTATTGGCCTGCCAGAAGGACCAGGCGCCGCACGGGGAGCCGTAGCGGCTGTCCATGTAGCTGAGGCCCCACTTGATCTGGGTGGCCGGGTTGGTCTGCCAGTCGGCACCGGCGGAGGACATCTTGTGGCCCGGAAGGGCCTGCATCAGTCCGTACGCACCGGAGGACGGGTTGACCGCGCGGTAGTTCCAGGTCGACTCGTGGTTCACGATGTTGCTGAAGCACTGGAACTGGTCGGCGGGGACCATCTGACGGGCCATCGCCTGGACCTGGGCCACGGTGTACGAGCCCTGCGCGGCGAACGAGGAGGCGTCGCGGACGGAGGACCGGCTGGCGCGCTCGGCCTCTTCCTTCTCCTTCTTCTCCTTCGCCGCCTTCTCGGCGGCCAGGCGCTCGGCCTCGACCCGCTCCTCGGCCGCCTGCTTCTTGGACTTGGCGTCCTTGGCGGCCTGGATACGGGCGGACTCCTCGGCCGACTTCTTCGCGGCGGCGTCGGCGGCGGATGCCTGGGCATCGGCCTGCTGCGTCAGCGAAGCGATCTGCACCTGGGCCTGCTGGCCCGTGGGGATGTCTGCGAGCAGCGTGGTGTCGGCTGCGGCCGCCTCGAAGTTGTTGTCGTCGGCGGCAGGTGCGCCGCCCGCAGCAACGCCTACGACGGCGCCTACGGTGGTGACCGCGGTGGCAGATGCCACGGCGAACCCCCGGACCGAGATCCGGCTCACATGGTGTCCTTCCAGCATCGCCCGCTTAGGTGACCTCGCGGGCGCAATCGTGCCCCTGGCACTGGCCTCCCTACTGCATGGGTCACGGGAGGCACGGGCCCGTTGGGCAACCCCGCTGAGGAGGCTGCCGCGTGGTGCTCGCGGGCGGCATACGGGCGGTCTTGTGTGGAGTTGTGTGGTGCGTGGCGCCTCTGGAGGTGCCCAAGTGCCGTATGCGGGGCCTGACGGAAGCAAGACTCTGCCGGACGCGGCCGCCACAGGGCAATTCTGTGCCGAGTGGGAAAGGTCACACACCGTTTGGACCATTGGATCCGCGGAAATGACGGCGCAACACGATGCCGCCCGGCTAAGCTCCTTGGCTCGCCGGACGGCATCAACAGGACATGCGGGTCAGATGTGGCCTTCCTCCAGCATTTCGGTCACCAGTGCGGCGATCTGCGAACGCTCCGAACGCGTGAGCGTCACATGGGCGAAGAGCGGATGGCCCTTCAGCTTCTCGACCACGGCGACGACTCCGTCGTACCGGCCGACCCGGAGGTTGTCCCGCTGGGCCACGTCATGGGTGAGCACCACGCGTGAATTCGCCCCGATCCGGGACAACACGGTCAGCAGGACGTTCCGTTCGAGCGACTGCGCCTCGTCCACGATCACGAAGGCGTCGTGGAGCGAGCGGCCCCGGATGTGGGTGAGCGGCAGGACCTCCAGCATCCCGCGCCCGAGCACCTCCTCGATGACCTCGCGCCCGGCGACCGCCGAGAGCGTGTCGAAGACCGCCTGCGCCCAGGGGCTCATCTTCTCGGCCTCGCTGCCGGGGAGATAGCCGAGCTCCTGGCCGCCGACCGCGTACAGCGGCCGGAAGACCATCACCTTCTTGTGCTGCTGGCGCTCCAGCACCGCCTCCAGACCGGCGCAGAGGGCCAGCGCCGACTTTCCGGTGCCCGCCCGGCCGCCCAGCGAGACGATGCCGACGTCCGGGTCGAGGAGCAGATCGAGGGCGATCCGCTGCTCGGCGCTGCGGCCGTGGATGCCGAAGGCCTCCCGGTCGCCCCGCACGAGCCGCACATTGCCCTCGGCCGTGACCCGGCCGAGCGCCTTGCCGCGCTCGGACTGGAGGACCAGGCCGGTGTGGACGGGCAGCTCGGCGGCCTCGGGGACGTACAGCGTCTCCTCGGTGAAGAGGAGGTCGACCTGCTCCCCGGAGAGGGGCAGTTCGGTCATTCCGGTCCAGCCGGAATCGGTGATGGCCAGTTCGGCCCGGTACTCCTCGGCGAGGAGGCCGACCGAGGAGGCCTTGATCCGCAGGGGCAGGTCCTTGGAGACGACCGTGACGTCGTACCCCTCCGCCTGGAGGTTGCGGGCGACCGCGAGGATGCGCGAGTCGTTGTCCCCCAGCCGGTATCCGGCGGGCAGGACACCCGGGTCGGAGTGGTTGAGTTCGACCCGGAGCGTCCCGCCCAGATCCCCGAGCGGGATCGGGGCGTCCAGCCGGCCGTACCGGATGCGGAAGTCGTCCAGCAGGCGCAGGGCCTGCCGGGCGAAGTATCCGAGCTCCGGATGGTGCCGCTTGGCCTCCAGCTCCGTGACCACCACGATCGGCAGCACGACTTCGTGCTCGTCGAAGCGGGACATGGCACCGGGATCGGCCAGCAGGACGCTGGTGTCGAGAACGTATGTGCGCCTGTCGGGCATGCGGCGCTTGCTACTGGTCACCACGGAAGGACGTACCCCCTCGGACGAGGTCGGGGAGTGCGACAAAAACGGTCGCGGAGCTTCCCGAAGGGAGAGGACGGACCGGGATCGGGCCCTGTGCGCGGGCCGGACCACGGCCTCCGCGTCGGCCGCAGGCTGACTGCGTCTACGGTCCTTCGTGTGCAAAGGGCCTCCCGGGCGAGCGGACTGGGTGCCGCTCACTTGGATGCGACATCCGCCTGGTTGGTGACCGGATGTCGACCTGTCAGGGGTATTCCCTGTTCGGCCCGAAGCCATGCCGCTGCATATGACACGGTGTGGAGAAGTCCCGGTGGACGCGCGATGACTCCCCTGTGAGGAGGGGAGTCATCGGGGAACGCGGGTGAAGAAGGTGAAGAACCCGAGGAGACCGTGTCCGGCCGGGATCAGCCGGATCGAGGTGTCCGGCCGGAATCAGGCGGATCGAGCGGTGTCCGGTCCGGGTCAGCCGGATCGAGCGGTGTCCGGTCCGAGTCAGGCGCCGTAGCGTCGGTGGCGGGCGGCGTAGTCGCGCAGTGCCCGCAGGAAGTCGACCTTGCGGAAGGCCGGCCAGAAGACCTCGCAGAAGTAGTACTCCGAGTGGGCGCTCTGCCAGAGCATGAAGCCCGACAGGCGCTGCTCCCCGCTGGTACGGATCACGAGGTCGGGGTCGGGCTGCCCCCGGGTGTAGAGGTGCTCGGAGATCAGGTCGGTGGAGACGATCTCGGCCAGCTCCTCGAAGCTGGTGCCCTTCTCCGAGTGCTCCAGGAGGAGCGAGCGCACCGCGTCCGCGATCTCCTGGCGGCCGCCGTAGCCGACGGCGACATTGACGATTATCCCGTCGACGTGGGAGGTCGACTGCTCGGCCTCCTTGAGCACCGTCTGTGTCTCGGCGGGCAGCAGGTCGAGCGTGCCCACGTGGTGGACGCGCCACCGGCCGTCGGCGGCAAGGTTGCGGACGGTGTTCTCGATGATGCCGAGGAGCGGTTTCAGCTCGTGCTCGGGCCGGTCGAAGTTGTCCGTGGACAGCATCCAGAGGGTGACGACCTCGACATCCGTCTCGCTGCACCAGCCGAGCATCTCGGAGATCTTGTCCGCGCCCGCCTGGTGGCCCTGCACGGCCGAGCCGCCGGACGCCTTCGCCCACCGGCGGTTGCCGTCGAGGATGACCCCGATGTGCTTCGGCACCTGGTCGTGGTCCAGGCGGCCTTCCACCCGGCGCGCGTAGAGCCTGTACACCAGGTCGCGGAAGTTCACTGAGTTCACCCTCTCGGTTCCGTACGGGCCCGGGGCCCGTCCTCCCCGTCGCCGGGGGTCCGGGGTCCACCCCCGCGAGGGGAGCGCCGCACAGTGCGCACGGCCCGGTCCGGTCCATCCGCACAGGTCCGCGCGAGTCCGCGCAGGTCCAGGCGGGCATGAGCCGCGCCGCACATCGGCATTCCCCGAAGCCGCCACATTACTGCGATCGGGTCACGGGCACCCAACCCGGTCTGTCACAACTCCGTGATAAGGAGGGAAAGTGACTGATTACCTCTCCCCCGACCTCTCCTACCGTGCCGCCGACACGCGCTACGACTCCATGGAGTACCGCCGCACCGGACGCAGCGGCCTCAAGCTGCCCGCCCTCTCCCTGGGCCTGTGGCACAACTTCGGGGACGACCGGACGCTCGACTCCCAGCGGGCGATCCTGCGCCGCGCCTTCGATCTCGGGGTGACGCATTTCGACCTGGCCAACAACTACGGACCGCCGCCCGGATCGGCCGAGCTCAACTTCGGCAAACTCTTCGCGCAGGACTTCGCCCCATACCGGGACGAGCTGGTCATTTCCACCAAGGCCGGATATCTGATGCACTCCGGGCCCTACGGGGAGTGGGGCTCCCGTAAATACCTGCTGTCCTCGCTCGACGCATCCCTCAAGCGGATGGGCGTGGAGTACGTCGACATCTTCTACTCACACCGCTTCGACCCGCACACCCCGCTGGAGGAGACGATGGGCGCGCTGGCGTCCGCCGTGCGGCAGGGCAAGGCGCTGTACGCGGGCGTCTCCTCGTACAACGCGGAGCAGACCGCCGAGGCGGCCGGGCTGCTGCGGGAGATGGGCGTCCCCGCCCTGATCCACCAGCCGTCCTACTCCATGATCAACCGCTGGATCGAGGACGACGGCCTGCTCGACACCCTGGAGGCGGCCGGAATGGGCTGCATCTCCTTCGTACCGCTGGCCCAGGGCCTGCTCACCGGCAAGTACCTCCAGGGCATCCCGGAGGGCTCGCGCGCCACCCAGGGCAAGTCGCTGGACCCGGGGCTGCTCTCGGAGGAGGTCCTGCGTCGGCTGCGCGGCCTGGACGACATCGCGCGGGGCCGGGGCCAGTCGCTCGCCCAGCTGGCCATCGCGTGGGTGCTGCGGGACAGCCGTATGACGTCGGCGCTGATCGGCGCGTCGAGCGTGCGGCAGCTGGAGGAGAACGTGGCGGCACTGGCGGGGCCGCCGCTGACCGCCGGGGAGCTGGAGGAGATCGACACCTTCGCGGTGGACACCGAGGGGACGAACATCTGGGCCGGTCGCGGCTGACGGCCGCTCAGGAGGGCTTGCACAAAAAACGGGCCGGTCCGTGGGGGGGGGGATACGGACCGGCCCGAGGGGGGGTTTCCACCATAACCCTTCGTAAGTGATGTCGCGTGCCACGCCACTCCACCATCACTCTCCGAGTTCACCGGACTTCACGGAGAGCGGGTCCGACCATGGCCGACGCCCTGCGCACCGCGCTTCCGCGACCGGATTCGGCCCCGGGATCGAGGGGGTGGGGCACGGCGCCGCCTTGACGCCGCCGGGCGCGGCCGGGCACCGCCGCGCGGCGTAGAGGACAGTCCCTGTCCTCTACGGCTTCTAGATTCAAGACATGACGACCCGAGCCCGATCCCGATCCCGTGCGACTGCGACTGCGACTGCGACTGCGACCGTAACCGTGACCTGGCCCGAGGCGAACGCCCGGCGACTGGCCCGACAGCACCTGCACGGCCTTGCCTCCTCCGCCCCCTCCCCCGCCGAAGCGGTCGGCGCGATGCTCGGTGCGCATGCCCAGGTGCTGTCGGCGGCCGAGCTCTCGGTGGGGCTGCGCGGCGAGGGGCTGACGCGCACGGACGTGCGTACGGCGCTGTGGACCGACCGGACCCTGGTGAAGACGTTCGGGCCGCGCGGCACGGTCCATCTGCTGCCGGCGGCGGACCTGCCGCTGTGGACCGGCGCGCTCCGCACCGTACCGACGGGCCCGAATCCGTTCCCCAAGGACGCCCGGATGACCCCCGAGCAGGTGGAGGAGGTCGTGGCGGCGATCGGGGAGGCGCTGACGGGGGCGGAGCTCACGATCGACGAGCTCTCCGACGCGATCGTCGCCCGGACCGGGCCGTGGGCCGGGGACCTGGTGATGCCCGGGTTCCAGACGATGTGGCCGCGCTGGCGGCAGGTCCTGCACCTGGCGGGGCACCGGGGCGTCCTGGCCTACGCCCCGAACCGGGGCCGGAAGGCGGCGTACACCAACCCCGGGTACACCCCCCTGCCCGGCCCGGAGGCGACGGCGGCCCTGCTGGAGCGGTACCTGTACGCGTACGGCCCCGCCACCCCGGCCCATTTCGCCCAGTGGCTGGCGGCCCCGAAGCGGTGGGCGGCCGAGCTGTTCGCCTCGCTGGCGGACTCCGGCGCGATCGAGGAGGTGGCTTTCGAGGATGCCGGGCCCGCCTGGGTGGTGGCGGGCGACACGGACTTCCCGGCCGATCCCGTACGGGGAGTGCGCCTGCTCCCCTACTTCGACGCGTTCGCCATCGCCTCGCACCCCCGCGAGCGGCTCTTCCCCGGCCGGGCGTTCGAGCGGGCGCTCGGGGGCGGGCAGGCGGGGAACTACCCGATGCTGCTGGTGGACGGCACGGTGGCGGGCGTATGGCACCAGCGCCGCTCGGGGAAGCGGATCGCGGTGACGGTGGAGCCGCTGGAACCGCTGTCGGCGGCGCGGCTGCGGGCGCTGGAGGCGGAGGTGGAGCGGGTGGCGGCGATCATGGAGGGGTCGGCGGAGCTGACGGTGGGGCCGGTGTCGGTGGGACCGCACGCGTAGGGGTGGGGTTTGCGGTGGAGGGTCTCAGTGGTGGGGGCTCCGTGGGGGCTCCCGACGCGGCTCTGGTGCGGGCTCTCAGCGGGGGCTCCAGGTGCGGGCTCTCGACGCGGGCTGCCGTCGGAGACTCCCGGTTGCGGGGTCTCAGTGGGGATGGAAGCGGACCGCCATCGTGTCCCCCGCCGCCACCACGAAGTCCCCCTCCGCGCACCGGATCACGGCCTCGTGGACCTCGCCGTTGCCGTCCCGGCGCTCCAGCGTGCCGACGACCGTCCAGGCTCCCCCGTACGGCACCGGCGGCAGCTGGGTCAGCGGGGCGTGCTGCCACTGGTTCGCCGGTACGCACCAGTCGGGCAGCAGCGGCCAGGTGCCGGGGGTCACCCGCAGCGTCCAGTCGGAGGTACAGGTCAGCAGGACGGACTGGCCGTCGGCGAGCACGAACTCGACGGCCTCCGGTTCGCCCGCGCGCCCCTCGGGCCGGTAGAAGACCCCGCGGACGGCGGTGATCCGGGAACCCGTGAGCCAGTCGGAGTTGCCGTGCCGCGCGCGGCCGGCCGGCGCGTCGTACTCTTCCCGCTCCACCGTCATGACCGCTCCCCGTCTCCCTCGCCGTTTCCCTCGCTGTGTGTGCCCCTGCCGAGTAGGACGGTGGCTCCCGCGATCGCGTTGCCTGTGGGGCAAGGCTGAACTGGCGTCCGGGATAAGCGGGTTGACGCGAATCCCGGATACGTCACCGGGGCTTGCGGGCCTCGATCAGGAATCGCGTGGTGTGGGCGAGGAAGGGACCCTCCTCCTCGATCTGCCGGTGGAGAGAGGCCAGTTGGGGCCGGTACCGCTCCACGGTGAAGCCGGGCACCATCCAGATCACCTTGCGGAGGAAGTAGACGACCGCGCCGATGTCGAAGAACTCCGTACGCAGCCGCTCCAGACGCAGGTCGACGACCTCCAGCCCGGCGGCCCCGGCATCGGCGCGCGCGTCCTCGGGGTCCCGGCCACGCCGCACCTCGGGCGGCTGCGGGCCGAGGAAGTACTCGACGAGTTCGAAGACGCTGGCCGGTCCGACCTGCTGCGAGAAGTACGTACCGCCGGGGGCGAGGACCCGGGCGATCTCCTCCCACCAGGTGGTCACCGGATGCCTGCTGACCACCAGGTCGAAGGCCGCGTCCCCGAAGGGCAGCGGCGGCTCGTCCTCGTCCGCGACGACGACCGCCCCGAGGGGATGCAGGAGCGCGGTGGCGCGGGCGATGTTCGGCGGCCAGGACTCGGTGGCCACGGTCACCGGCGGGAGGACCGGCGCGGCGGCCAGCACCTCGCCGCCCCCGGTCTGGATGTCGAGCGCGGCACGGGCACCGCCGAGCCGGTCGGCCATGGCCCGGGCGTACCCCCAGGAGGGGCGCTGCTCGGTGGCCCGCCCGTCCAGCCAGGAGAAGTCCCAGCCGTCCACGGAGACGGCGTCCGCCTCGGCGACGAGCGCCTCGAACCGGTCGCGGGAGGCGGGGGACGCGAAGGGAGGAAGGGACTGTTCGGACATACGGGAATCGTGTCAGGCCGAGGGCGGGTCGCGCGACCGGATTCCGGGGCGGTCGGGTTCCGAAGGCGTACAGGCTGGTTCCGGAGGCGTACGGGCCGGGTTACGGGGGCATACGGGCTGGGTTACGGATCAGGCTGCCAGGGCCCCGAGGAGCACCCCGGTCAGCGCCCCCGCGATCATGAACGGGCCGAACGGGATGCCCGTCTTGCGCCCCGCCCGGCGGAGGACGACGAGCCCGAGCCCGTACACCGCGCCGAACAGGAACCCCGCGAACCCGCCCAGGAGCAGCACCGCCCAGCCGTACCAGCCGAGGGCGACGCCCAGGGTGAGGGCCAGCTTCACATCGCCGAAGCCCATGCCGTTCGGGTTGATGAGGAAGAGCAGGAGGTAGAAGCCGCCGAGCGCCGCCCCGCCGAGCAGCCCGGAGGTCCAGGATCCGGCGTGGCCGGGGAGCAGGGCCGCCCCGCCCAGCAGAAGGACGGCCCCGGCGGCCAGGGGCAGGGTGAGCGGGTCGGGCAGCCGGTGGACGCGGCGGTCGACGGTGGCGAGGAGGACGGCGACAGGCGCCAGCAGCAGCCACCCGGCCAGCTCGGGCCGGGCCCCCGTGGCGGCGGCGAGCGCGAGGCAGGCGAGGGCGGTGACCAGGGGCGCGAGGGCCCGGGGCGCGTACGGGACACCGCCACCGCCGGGGGGCGTGGCGGGGGTGCCGTCTTCGCCGCCGTACGGTACGGGGGCCGGCACCCGGGGCCCGCAGGCGGCGCAGCGGGCGGGGCCGAACCAGCCGCCGAACGGGCCGGTGAGCACGTGCCCGGCCGGGCAGGCGGTACGCCAGGGTTCCTCCGGCTCGACCGCGAACCGGTACGCGGCACGTGGGACCAGCAGTCCGGTGGCCCCACCCCAGACAGCGGCGACGGCGAGCAGCGCGATGTCCACGGGACGACCCTAATCGGCCTCACGCACAAGGGGCTTGGGCCCTGGGACCCACTCCGGACCGTTCAGGCCCTGCGGGCGGCCACCGGGGGCTACGGTCGGGGGCCATGAAGAGACCCGCGAGAAGGCCCGTACGGAAACCCGTGAGGAAGTGGCGTGACGGCGAGGGGACGCTCACGGTCGGAGCGAAGACCGAGAGCGGGGGCTCGGGTGGCCGGGGTCCAGGCGCCCCGGATCCAGGCGCCCCGGGCTCGTCGGGTGGCCAGGAGGTGCCGCTGCGGATCGCGGCCTCGTACCGGGCGCGTACCCGGGGGCTGCTCGGGCAGGACGGGATCGACGGGGCGCTGCTGCTCACACCGGCCGCGAGTGTGCACACCTTCCGCATGCGGTTCGCCATCGATGTGGCCTACCTGGACCGGCAGTTCACCGTACTGGCAGTCCGCACGATGAAGCCCGGCCGCCTGGGCCTGCCCCGGCCGCGGGCCCGTCATGTGGTGGAGGCGGAGGCGGGGGCGATGGAGCGGTGGGGGGTGCGGCCGGGCGTCCGGGTGGAGCTGCGGGCGCTGGGTACGTCCTGGGGAAAGCCCGCGCCCGGCACCCCGTAGGGCCTGCGGAGAGCCTACGGCGGGCCCGCGCCGAGCAGGGTCCAGGCTCCGTAGGCCGCCGACGCACAGGCGAGCACGGCGAGGACCGCCGCCGCGCCCGCCGTCCGCAACCGCACCAGCGCGAGGGCGGGCGGCAGGAGCAGCGGGAACGCGGGCATCATCAGGCGCGGCCGGGAGCCGAAGTACCCGGCGCCGATCAGCGAGATGACGACGATGGCGATGCCGTAGACGAGGAGGGGCAGCGGCTGCCGCTGCCGTACGCAGAGCACCACCAGCCACCCCAGCAGCCCGAGCGCCGCGCAGAGCCCGAGGGCGGCGGGCAGCGGGAGCCCGGCGATGAAGGCGGCGAGCGCGCGGCCGCCGTCGATGTTGTTGCCCCACTGCGCCTGGACGTCGAAGTACGCGACCGGGCTGCCTTCGCGCACGGCGACGAACACCACGTACGCCAGCCAGCCCAGCGGGGCGAGCGCCACTCCCGCGAGCATCCGGGCGTTGCGGCCGAGGACCGGCCCGATCCCGTGTCCGGCTCGGCACTCCCGTACGAGGGTGACGGCGGCGGTGATCGCCAGGGCCGCGATGAGGGCGGCGGCGGAGGGCCGGGTGAGCCCTGCCAGGACGCAGAGGGCGCCCGCCACGAGCCAGCGGGCCTTGAGGACGGCGTACAGCGCCCAGGCGGCCAGTGCGGTGAACAGCGTCTCCGTGTACGCCATCGACTGGACGAACGCCGTCGGGTACACGCCCCAGAGCGCGGCCAGCACCACCCCCGTACGCCGTCCGTGCAGATGCGCCCCCACGGCGAAGATGCCCCACGCGGCGAGCAGCCCGGCCGTCCAGGCGACGAGGAGGCCGGCGCCGCCGAGGGTGAGCGGGGTCACCTCGGAGAGGCCGCGCTCCAGGGCGGGGAGGAGGGGGAAGAAGGCCAGGTCGGAGTGGAGGGCGCCGTCGGGGAGGGTGACGGTGTAGCCGTACCCGTTCTCGGCGATGCGCTGGTACCAGACGGAGTCCCAGCGCCCGTTGAGCCGGGTCAGGGGGTCCTTGCCCGAGCTGTGGGCGACGAGCCGGAGAACCAGGAGCCCCAGGGCCCGGACGGCGGCGTAGACCGCGAGCGCGGGCGCGGCGGCCCGGAGTGCGGCGGCCGCGCGGGGCCCGGGGCCACGGGGGTGCGGGGCCGGGGCGCCGGGTCTCCGGGCGCGGAGCTGTGGGTCGGACATACGGCCGATTATGTCCTCCGGCCCGGCGGGCCCAAGCACACACAGACGACTCACATGCTGAGCACAGCGCTCCCGAACACCCTCCACGGCGAGATCGCGACCGAGTCCGTCACCGCCAGCTGTGGATGCCGGGCCGCGGTCTCCTCCCGGACGGCGACGGCGTCCGGCCAGGCGTCGAGGTGCGCGCCGCCGTCGATGACGACACCGTCCCAGTCGGTGGCGGCCGTCGCCCCGCTCCGGTCGACGACGAAACCGATACAGAGCACGGACGCCCTCCCGACGGTCCGCCGGATCGCACCCACCGCCCGCTCCCGCTCCTCCCCCGACAGCTCGCCCACGGAGAACTCGACGGCGACGACGCCGCTACGGGCTCTCCGTATGCGCACCAGGAAGTCGGAACATTGGCCCACCCATAACCGGAAGCCGACCTCCTGAAGCCTTTGCAGACCGGCAAGGGAGAGAAGCTGCTCGCGCGTGACGGGCGAACGAGCCCCGGAGGAGGGGAAGTCGAGGCTGACGAGCACGGTATGCCCGGTCACGGGGTGCGTTGGGCGAAGCCCTTCCGCCTCCAGGTCCCCCAGCAGGGTGGCGGCATCCAGCCCGGTCCAGCCCAGGTGGTACGAGTAGAAGAATCCGGCACTCATCGACGCCCCACCCCATCACAGCATGAACCCAGCAATTCGCGTGCGCAAACAAGAGAGTAGGGGCCACAACCTTCCCGAACAAGCGCTCACCGAGATCGATTTGCACACGGACACATGATGGACAGAGAGAAGACAGCCGAGACGGAGGCGGAGTCAGAGGGGGGAGCTCGAACGGCACGGTGTCGTGGTCGGCGACCACCGGCACATCCGAGCCTACCGAGCGACCCCGGGCACGGCGTGGGCCCACGGACCCACGGACGGCCCAAAGAGCGGAGCCGACACCCCCTCCCCGTCAAAGCGGCGCGCCGGGATGCCCGGCCGAATCCACACCAACAGGACTACATCTCAACGGACTTGGGCCCACATTTAGGGCCGGGGACCCGGGCCGGACAGGACACCCCCTCCGTACGCTCACGATCAACAGGCGAGACACGCCCGGTTCGGGGAGAGGGGGCACCGTGAGCGGTGACGGAGGAGGCCAAGGCCGGAGCGCGAACCACCACATACCGCCGCCGGACCACCGAGGCACGGAGGACTACGGCACCGGAAACCCCAACACCAGGGGCTCCAACACCGGGAACCCCGGCACCGGGAGCTCCGACACCAGGGACTTCGACACCGGGAGCTCCAACATCTGGGGCTCCGTCGAACCGCACGGCAGAAAGCCGGGCGGCGGTGGCGCTGAACGGGACGGCCACCTCTCCGCGTTGACCCGCAGTTGGGTGACGGGCGCGCTGGTCTATCTGGCCGCCGGATTCCTGATGAGCCGGTTACTGCTCGAACTCCTCGGCAGCCAGGCCCGGTTGGAGACGTTCGGCGGCCGGCTCTCGCTCCTGCACATCCCCGCGCTCGCGGTCACGCTGCTCACCGTCCTGGCCGCCGCCCGCACGCTCCCCGACGAGTACCGGAAGTCCCGCACCCTCTACCTGCTCGCCGTGCTGACCGTACCGCTGGCCGGTCTGGCGTACGGCTTCGCGGTCCCGTCGGAGGCGGTGGGGATCGAGGCCGTCCTCATGCCGGTGGTGTCGCTGGCCACGGGCGCGACGTCCGGGGTGGCCGTCGACCGGCTCCTGGAGGAGCGCGCCACACGGCCCCCGCCGCCACCGACGTACTCGTACAACTGGCGTGACAGGGGCGCCACCTCGACGGTCTACCCAGGCCTCGTGGTCCTCGTACTCCTCGTGGTCCTCATCGCCCTGACGCTGATCGGCGCGCTGGCGATGGCAGGGCGAGCTGTATCGTGACGCTGTCCCTGCGCCCACGTCCCTGCGCCCGCCCCGACCGGAGGTCATCGCGGTGTTCCCCGCACGGGTACTCGTCGGTATCTCGTCCACTCTGGCGATCCTCGCCCTCTCCGGCTGTTCCATCCTCTGGCACTGCTCCGACACGACGGCGGAGCGCGGTGAGGCCGGAGTCAGGGTGCAGGTCGAGGACACGTCCGGGCAGTCTCTCGGTGTCACCGCCGAGGTCGTCGGCTGGCGTCTGGAGCCCCACCCGCAGGTACCCTCCGAAGGTGACAAGGTCCGCTTCCACTACCGCTTCGACGGCGCCACCGGTAGATCCGGCCCCGCGCTGGAGGCCTGCGCGGTCGACAAGGAGCGCGTGGCGTTGGTCCGAGGCGTGGGCCACGCCGGACGGTGCCGTCACGGGCGACACCTGGATGACCGTCGAGCACCCCGAGCAGGTGGCCGAAGTGCTGTTGATCCCGAACGACCAGTCGTACGACCGACGAACCTGCGAGCAGGACATGAAGGACGGCGGTGGGACGCATCCTCCGGAACCAGTCGGCCTGGGCGACCAGTTGTAAGAGGGTCAAAGCGGTTGAACGCGGGACACGCCCCTGACCAGGCGTATCGCTCCACCCGAACTGCTTGGACCGGCGGGCTCGTTGGCCCGGTAGGGTCCGGGGCATGAGTGCCGCGACGGATGAGCAGCACGGGGCGGGGCGCGAACCAGCGCGTGGCCGGCACGGCGACCAAGGCAACCACGGCAGCCACCCCGGCCACCCCGCCCGCCCGGCCTCGTCGGCGTTCGGTACGACGGCGGCACGTTCACGTTGAGCGAGGGGAAAGCCCATGGATAGCACGGAGATAGACGCCAGCAGCCCGCACTCGGCGCGGGTGTGGAACTTCTGGCTCGGCGGGAAGGACCACTACCCGGTCGATGAGGCGCTGGGCCGCCAGGTGGCCGAGACGTATCCGGCCGCCCAGGAACTGGCTCTGGCTTCACGGGCGTTCCAGAAGCGGGCGGTGGCCCACCTCGCCCGTACGGGGATCGACCAGTTCCTCGACCTGGGGACCGGGCTGCCGGTCCACGACTCGACCCACGAGGTCGCGCAGTCGGTGAACCCCGAGGCCCGGATCGTGTACGTCGACAACGACCCCCTGGTCCTCGCCCACGCGCGGGCGCTGCTGCGGGGTGTGCGGGAGAGCCAGACCGCGTACGTGGACGAGGACCTGCGCAACGCCCGCGAGGTTCTCACCAAGGCGGTGTCGACGGGGGCACTGGACCCGGGACGCCCGGTCGCGGTGATGATCCTCTCCACCCTGGGCCACCTGGAGGCGAAGGCCGGGGCCGAGCTGATGGCGGAGTACCTGAAGCCGCTGGTGGCGGGCAGCGCGCTGGTGGTCTGCGACACGGTGAAGACCCCGGAGACGCTGGCCGCGCAGGAGGCGTACGCCTCGGGCGACACACCCCCGTACTGGGTCCGCGAACCGGAGGAGATCCTGGCCGTGGCGGAGGGCCTCGAAGTCCTGGAGCCGGGACTGGTCCCGGTATCCCACTGGCGCCCGGAGGGCCCGACACCCCGCCCGGTGGACCAGTGGGGACTGGTGGCCCTCAAGCGATAGAGGGCGCGGGCGACTGCCCGGTCGTCCCGTACGGAGGTGCCAACGAGGGCCCGGCACCCGCCGCGATGCGATCGCGGGTGCCGGGCCCTCTGCCGTGCGCGGAGGGGCAGCGGGAACGGTCAGGAACCCTCGCCGCGGGAAGGAGACCTCCACGCGGCGGTTCTTCTTCCGGCCCTCTTCGCTGTTCCCCGCCCTCGTCACCTTCACGACCACCGACAGAGAGACAAGCTGAGGCATGCTGCAGAATCACTTCGCATCATTGAAGGTAGATTTCGCCTGTCTCAGCAGCTCCTGCACCCGCTCCCCGTCCTGCCGCACCCTCAACTGTGCCGTACGGGCTCGCAGCATTCCTTCCAGCCGCGGCCACCCATACCTCTTCGCATCAACATCAAGACCATCGCTCACTGACACCGGAGCACGGGTCCCATACAGAGACCCCATCACATATCCGGCCTCCTGGGCTGTTCCAAGTGCTCTGTCAGGCGCAGCAGCCGGCGTCCGTGTAAGGTCTTCGCGAGTGAGTGAATTAATGAAATCCGCAACCTGAGCCGCCTGCGAGTCGTAGACGATGTCGAACGCCTCACGATCCTTCGCTACAGACTCAATGAATCCCAGCATCTGCCTGTATGACACGTTGACATCGTTAGGCTCAGTCGAGAACTCCGCAACCGAGTAGTCGACATTTTTGCCAAGAATATCGTTGAGGTCTCTGGGGTAATGCGTCAGCGCACGCCCCAGATTGCGGCGAATCTCGCCAGGCATGGCAACCCCATCGGCCCCCGCGTACGCAGAGACAACCCTCTCCAGTGCTCTCACCTGTTCAGGACGATGACGTACGCCAGGCGATACGGGTTGCCCCGGGGCCCGGCCTGTAATCTCCCGCTCCAAGGCGGCACCGCACTCGTCCAGCGACCGGGAAGCGCCCTGTTCGGGTGACTGCACAAGGCTCCAGCAGTGGTCACTCCCTTGAGATGAGCCGTCCCCTCTCAGCGCGATCACAACGCCACCCGCAATGAGAGCAACGGCCGTAGCTGTCGCCACAACGATAAGCGGGAAGCGTCGACGCACCTCGGCAGGGTGCCTTCCAGGCCGAACCATCAACCTCGCTCTCCCGTCGCCCCGTCAACTCCGTTGAGGCCATCACCATAGGAACTCCGGGCCTCCTTATGCACTTGGGACATACGGCTCCCCTTTTCCAAAATCTCGCCCGATGTCACCCCGACAGATTTCGCTTGCTCATTCAGCATATTTTGCAAGCGCGGATAGCCATCTTTCTGGTACTTATCGATCAGATCCTCTCTCGTGCTGTTTTCAACAACGCCATTCAGCGCCTCCGCCTCTTTTCCGGTTCCAAGATCGATCATGCGCTGCAGCGTGTCACCGAAGAACGGCAGACCTGTCACCGGCGCACCGTACACATGATACTTGTATGCCTTCGCCCAGTTATTATCCGAAATCTGGGCATCTCGCTGATCAATCAGAACATCAGCACGTACCTGATCAAGAGCTCCGATGACATATCCAGCCTCTTGCACGGTCCCTTTTGCCTTATCTGGCGAACCACCTTCGGGGTTTCGCGAAAGATCACCATGGCTGAGTTCTTCAATCTCCCGGGCCGCAAAAGCCATTTGCGAGCCATGAACGGTCTTAAACGCCCCTCCATCTTCGGACACCTCTCGAATAAATCGCACCATGGCACCGCTGTCTACGTCCACGCCATTGGGGTGTGTCGAGAATCCAGGTCCACTGAAGTCCACATTTTTACTAAGAATCTGATACACGTCACCAGGGTAGTAGGCAATTACGTTTCCAAAATTTTCACGCATATTCTCTGGAACAGCGGAACCCTGGCCGGACTTTCCTGCCTCCGAATAATGATTCACCATCCCTTCGAAAATCCTAATCTGCGCATCGGAGTGATTTATATAGTCTCTTGTCACATCTGTTGTGCCCGGTACATAACCTGTTGCCGCTGCTTCAAGCGCCTTGCCGAAGCCGACACGGCTGTCCGTGTCCTCAGAAACGGGGACTTGGAACGAAACGTCATCCTTAAAGCTCCGCGTCTGATCGCCGATGATTTCCCAGTCCCGCCCGGTCTGCAGGTACGCCAGGCGATCCTTGCCAGGTTGCGTGACGGCTCCGGCACCGGACTCTGCTTCATTGTCGAACTGGTATGCCTTGGAGTCAAAGTAGGCAGTGGCAGTGTCGGGATCATTACTCATAATGCCGAGCAGACCGTCAAGTGGGTCGTTTGCAAACCAGCCACCACCTTTGCCCTGGTGCCCACTGTCGTATTTGACACCTAGGTCCCAGATATTGGAGTCCCCCTTCTGGCCAGGATCTTCAGCGCGACGGATATCGTCTGCCAGATCGTGCAGAAAATACCCGCTATAATCTCCGCCTGTCTGCATCAAGGTAACTAGGCTCTGGTATCCACGGGCCTTGTCGTCGGACCGCGCAAGCGGCGTCAATTCGTCGACTACCTTGGTGTCGTACTCCCTGGCACCAACCTTCCGCAGGCCATCAAGCCAGTTGTTGTAGAAATCCGCATCCTTGGTCGACCTCCAATTCTGGACAGCCTCAGCATAGCCTTTCGTCCCCAGCGCAAGCGGCTTCTCTTTCGAACCAGCAGGGAGCGGATTCCCACCCTTTCCGAAGTCAGGCACCCTGGTCGCCGTAGCCAGAACATCGGACAAACCACCTTGAATTCTCAGATATGCAGCCTTGTCTTTCTTGTCATCGAAGTACGCCAGGTCATTAAGTTTGTTGGTGAACTGGATCGTTTGGTCAGCCCCCCAACTGTTGAGCAGCGTTTGACTGTAGAACTTGTTGCCAGAGTTGTCGCGCAGTGACCTCTCCGCATCCTTGAGATCCTGAGCAGTCGCCGTTCCTGAGTTGATCCGGCTAGCAATCTCCATCATCTGATCGAGTTCGTATTTTTCGATGTCACCCTCGGCGTTCGCGTTAAATCCGTTCGTGGTCCCGTCGAGCAAGTCGGTGTCGACAACAACGGCGTTAAGTGCGATCCTCACACCGTCGTCAGCGTCTGCGACTGCTTTGACCGCTCGATCAATTACCTGCGCCCATTTGTTCGCCTCGACCCGGCCGGACTCCTGGTAGCTCGGATCGTGATGGTAAGCAATTCGGTTACTCGGGCTCAGCCTCTCGGTATCGAAAAAAACCGCGCCTTGGTCCGAGACCTTCATGCCCGCCTCGATGGCGTCAGCCCGGGCAGCCTGGACTTTACCTCGAAGATTCACGAACTGGGTATACGCATCGCGCAACAGTGAGCCGATAGCCTTCGCTTCCTTCTGGGCTGCTTGGATTTCCCTGAGTGTCACGTCGAAGCGTTCCTTGGCTGCTCTCGCACTGAGGCCCGCCCATGAGCCGACCACGGTGACTCCGTGGATATCCCGCTTGTACTGATCTTCAAGCTTCTTGAACTCACCTGCCATTGCCTCCCACTTACCGGCAGCGGCAGTAAGCTTCGACAAGTCAGTTTGCATCACTTCATAATAAGTCGGCACAGCTTCCCCCAAAGAAACAGTCAAAGAGCGTCAATATTGGACTTCGGTCGCAAACTTGCGCCGATACCAAAATCTGTCCTCCGCAGATCAATTGCTGTGTTCAATAGCCCGTTCTGCTCAAACACCAGACGATCGATCAGGGCCTTGACCTGCTTCTCCCACGTCGCATGTGCCTTTTTCAGGGCAGCAGCGGTGTCCCAGCCGTCGCCGTCCCTGGCACCAAACTCCTTCACCGCTGTTGCTGTGCTGTCTTCAGCGTCATTACCATGATCCTTCACTCCAGGCACCAAATAATCCCGGAGTTCGTGGCCCGCTGCTCTCTTGCGAGCAGGGCTTGACTCCAGGTCCGGTGTAGCGCCCGCTCCACCAACAGGGGCAAGCTGGTTCAGCTGCACAGACGCGGTCTCGCGCTCACGCGCTCCGGCCTTGATCTCCTGCCACTCTTGGTCCCAAGTCATCCTCATGCCTTCCCGTTGTAGTTGCGGTCTGTGCTGTGTGGCCTCCTGGCTTCGAAGCTCAGAAGGCGCGGCGACTTTCCGCCTTGCGATACCGGTCGCAGCAACGTGGCGGAGGCGGGTACTCGGTGGCGGCAGTTGCGGACTGCTCCCGTGGGGACGCCCCCGAGTCAGCCTCGGAGCACTCCGGGGACGGAGGCTTCGCGGTCTCGTAAGTGAAACCGAAGATCCGGTACTTTCCCTGAATAACCAGGCCTTTTGGCTCTTCGGGAGAAAGCGGGCACAACTCCATCCTCCAAAACACGTCATCTCGCCTGCCTCCGTCGGGTTGCAGTCGGCGAAACCCGTCTGCATACGCATAAGCCGACCATCTCCCATCCTATGAGACGCCTCCTCAGAGCTATCGAGCTCGAACAGCGGTCGCAACCAATCTTCTTGAAGGTCTTCATCCTGTCGACCTTGATGACCAAGGCCATCTACGGTTTCACCCTGTACAACCCGCCGGACATCGTCCTTGTGCCCTGCAGCCTTGCCTCACCTGCTGCAACAGATCGGAGGACTTGGCCGCGGAGAAGGGCGGGGGGATGCTCCGCGACCGAGTCGACCGCGTGTGCGGCGGACGCCCCGCTCGCCGGGCAGATGGCCCTGGGGGCCGCCGCGTCGTTCCCTGCCATCCATCAGCCGACAAATGTTCGATCATCGCAAGCGCAGGAGGCCAGGCGTACCGGGGGAGCCCGTGAGTACGCAGCGCTGTTGCAGGCAAGCTTCGCCCGACCACCGTGCTGTGCGGGTTGCCGAGCAGGGGCACGCTCAGCACGAGCCCGCGCGCGGAGGCTATGAACGGTGGGATGTAGTGGGACGCCCCCTCGGCGATGACGGGGCAGAGTACGGCGCGTGAAAACAGAGGTATGACGACTGCCCTTGGTGAGACTGCATGCTGGAGGGAAGGGCCCTATTTTGCGTCGAAGCGTACAGAGGCTTCACGAAGATGCACGTCACGGCCGGCCTCTCCTCCGGAACGGATGAGGTCGGCGCACTCCGCGCAGATTCCGGGGCCCTCCGGACCAGCAACCACGCCCTGGGCATCTGCCGCGCCATGGTCCGCCCCCGCCCGAGCACGAGGTGTCCTTCGCCTCGCCCACCACATCGAGCGTCAGCAGGTACTACAGGGCATGACATCTCAGGAGTACGTCGGAGACATCTATGAGACAGCCAGGCATATTCAGTTCGGCGGCCGTCAAATAGCTCACAGATAGCTACAAAACCTGCTCGCTATGCCTGAGCACCGCCACATCACGTTGCGGGTCATTCTCATTCGAAGCACGCGCATGTCCCGGAGCAGGTCAGGCGGTCAACTACGCCATTGCACGCGACCTCTGAGGGAAGACTCCATGCCGGACGCCACAGGGGAAGAGCCATTCTGCGGCGAAGGCGCCAGCTGCTCACCGCATGGGCACGGACGACCGGGACAAAGCAGGGCCAAGGACAGTTGTTCCTCACGGACGCTTGGGAAACACTGCAGCATATGATCTGCGGTACCACGTCCGGCAAGGCGGACCAGCTGCTGTGATGACGAGGGTCCGGCACCGCGATGCGATCGCGGGTGCCGGACTCTCTCTGCTGTGCGCGGAGGGGCAGCGGGAACGGTCAGGAACCCTCGCCGCGCGGGAAGGAGACCTCCACGCGGCGGTTCTTCTTCCGGCCCTCTTCGTTGCTGTTGCTGGCGATCGGGTACTGCTCGCCGTAGCCCCGGATCTCGTACGTGATCGTGGGGCCGAGCTGCTTCGACAGGACCCCGTGCACGGCGTCGGCGCGCTTCTTGGAAAGCACGTCGCCGTGGGCGGAGGAGCCGAGGTTGTCGGTGAAGCCGAAGATACGGACCGTGGTCGTGTTCTGCTTCTTGATCTCCTCGGCGATGGCGGCGATACGGGCGTTGGCCGCCGAGCCCAGCTTCGCGCTGTCCTTGCCGAAGAGGACTTCCGCCTGGAGGGCGAACTTGATGTCGGCGTTGCTGTCCTCGCGGCGCTCTTCACCGCCCAGGTCTTCGACTACCTGGACGATGTCGAGGACCTTGGCAGGCCCCAGCGTGCCGCCCTCGGACATCTTGAGATCCGGGTCGTTGGGGTCGACCTCCACAGGAGGCACCGACTGGGCCTCGGTGCCGGGTGGAACGCTGGGGCCGTCGTCGGCCAGCGCGGGCTCTGCCCCGAACAGCGTGAGACTCGCAACGACCAGGAGTGACAGGGCCGACAGGCTCGTTGGCCTGATTCGGGTGCGCGTCTGCGTCATGTCGGCCGTCACCCGGAGATCTTGAGGGAGGTCGTCCCGAAAGTCGGGAGGTTGAAGTCGACCTCCGTTGTCGTACGGGGCGGCGACGGGAACTGCATGAACACCGGCGTGGACCTACCCCCGACGAGGGGGGGAATGTCGGTGGTGCACAGGCAGCGGCTCTCGGTGTCCCGCAGAATGTAGTAGCGCTTCTTCCCCTCCTTGTCGACCAGTGTGGCACCCGCGACCGAGTTCGGATTCTGTGCTGCCAGCAAACTTTCGGACCCCACCCAGCCACTGGAGTTACGCGTCTCTTCGCTGTCGTTGGTGATGGTGCCCTGGACGGTGACGAACCCTCCGGAATCCCGCTTGGCCTGATGGATGACGAGCGTCAGGCCTTCACCACGGGCCTCGGCCAGCTTCACGTTCGGGTCCACGCTCTCACCCGCCGCAGTGCCCTCCTGTTGCGGTTCGCCCTTGTCCTCCGCTGCCGAAGGGGTGGTGGCGGGGCCGGACGGTGCGACGGATCCCTCACTGCGGGGCTGCTCGCCTCCGTCATCGCCACAACTGGCAAGAGCGAGAGTCAGGGCAGCCGTCACCGTGACAGCCGCCATTGCCCTTCTGGTCGACGTGGTCCGCCGAATGCTCATGGTCCGATTCCTCTACTCGTCGTTCGCTGTCACTGGTCGACCAACCGCACATCGAAGAGAATCTTGCTCACCCGGGGCCAGTCGGCCAGGTCACCCGGAACGACTTCTGCCACCCCTGCCTTGCCACACGCGAACGTGTACAGGCCCTCGGCGCCGTCGCTGTCGCCGTCGCCGTCGCTGTCGCTGTCGCTGTCGCCGTCGCTGTCGAGGCCCTCGGCGACCCACGTGCAACGGAATTCGATGAGCGCCGTTGCCTCAGCCTTGGCGAAGGTGCTCTCCGTACCGGGGATCACCGGTGAGTCCACGGACTGACGCCCCTCGACTTCTACCGTGATCTTGTCGCGGTCCCAGCTGGTCCCGGACGTGCCACAGGAACGGATATCGGCCCCATTGGCGGACGCCAGCCTCTGGGCCTCCGCACACGGCGTGAGAGTCGGGAAGGCGGCATTGAGGAACTGGTCCAGTTGGTCGCCGGGAAGCGACTCATGGAATCCTGCGGCGAACTGCTCGCGGGCACTCTGAGCGGCAGCCAGGGCCGCCGCGTCCGCAGCTCCCTGGGACCCGTTCCGCAGGGCAGACGCCTTACCGACAGCGAAGAAGGCGAACGCAAGGAAGAGCAGGCCCGCCACCATCACTACGTAGATGGGGAAGGCCTGCCCTGCATCGCCGCGGCGGCGACGGCTCATCACTGCGTCGTGATGGACGTCACCAGGCGGTTGATGCGCGTCGAGATCGCGGTGCCGATGCCCGTCGCCACGATCGCGCCGATGATCGCCACGACCACCAGAATGATGCCCAGGTACTCGAACGCCGTCTGCCCCCGGTCCTTCGCCGCGTAACGCTTCTGGATCGCGCTGACGGCGGTGCCGGCCCAGCCGTGGACGCGGACGCTGGCCTTCAGGGTGAAGTTCGACATGGGGTTCCCCTCCTGGTTCGGCCGACCGGGGGCCGGCCGACTCGGGCGTTTCTGCGGTGCCGTCCTCGGTACCGGCTTCCTCCTGGCCGGTGCCGGAGATGACGCGAGAAACATAGGAGGGGACAGGCGCGCCGTCAGAGGGCCCGTGGGCCCATTTCCGGGCCCAAAAGGTATTCCGGGCACCATGGTTCGGGCTTCGGTCGGTCATGGCTGCCGCCCGGGGGGCCGGGGCGCCGTGCCCAGCCAGCGGGCTATGGCCTCGCTGCGGCTGACGCTGTGGAGCTTGGTGAAGATGCGGTTGATGTGGTTCTTGACGGTCTTCTCACTGATGAAGCAGGTGGCGGCGATCTGCTGATTACTCATTCCGGACGCAATCAGCTCCATGACCTCCGCCTCTCGCGAACTCAGCTTGTACTGCTGCCTGTTGGGGGAAAAAGTCGGCCCCCCGGTCACAGAAGACTGTCCCACAAGAGGTTGCAGTTGCGAAAGGCCTTCCGAAGGTTCGGGCTGTCGTGGGGACGCCTGGGCGGGGAGTTCCGTGAGTGCCGCGCCCAGCCCGTCCGGTAACGGCCCCCGGGGCGAGGACGTGTCCTGGCGCATGTGGGCCAGCAGGGCGTCGGCGGCCGTGACCGTGAAGTTGGCGCGGCCGTTCCTCGTGTCCCGTACCGCTTGCACCAGTTGGTCCGCCGTGAACTCACCGTGCACCAGGTAACCGCCCGCGCCCAGGCGCAGGGCCTCGTGCACGATCTCGCTCTCGCGGCTGTACGTCAGCATCAGCACCGGGGCGATCCCGACCAGGTGCGGCAGCGCCGAGATGCCGTCCACGCCCGGCATGCGTACGTCCAGGAGCACCACGTCCGGTCGGTGCTGGAGCGTCTTCTCGTACGCCTCCCGGCCGTCCGCCGCCTCCGCGACCACCCGGATGTCCGCCCGGCCCGAGAGCAGGACGCCCAGGCCTGCCCGTACGACGGGATTGTCGTCGGCCACCACCACCCGGAGCCGGGCCGCGGGGGGTGGTGGTGAGGGCAGGGCTGGGGGGTCGATCGCAGAGCGCGGGGGGCCCGGGTCTCCGGCGGGGGCAGGGACCGGGCCGGGCTGGATGTGCGACGCGGTGTGCTCGGGGGTGGTGTGGCGGTGGGCCGCCGTCGCTCCGTGGCGGCGGCCCGGCGCGGGGGAGACATCGTCCGGCATGCTGCGACCTCCTCTCTGGGTGGGGACGTGGGGAATTCGTTACGGGTGGGGGCTGGGGGCGAAAGTGAAGGGGAGGGGCAGGGGGACGGGGAGGGGGAAGGCTGGGGTGGCGGGGCCGATAGCGGTGACGGTGGCGGGGGCCGGGGCAGGGGCGGTGGCCGGGGCAGGGGCGGGGGCGAACTGGGGTAGCGACCGGGGGGATGCCCCGGGCCGGGACAGGGGCTGTGGCTGTGGCTGGGAGGGAGACCGGGACTGGGACGGAGACGAGGACTGAGGCTGCGGCTGGAGCTGGGGCTGTGGCTGTGGCTCCGGTGAAGGGTCTGCCTCCGCCTTGCGCCCCAGGGCCGCCAGTGGGAGTTCCAGGCGCACCTCCGTCCCCCGTTCCGCCTCCCCCCTCCCGATCCGGATCCGGGCTCCGATCGAGGCCGCCCGTTCCACCATGCCGACCAGGCCGAAGTGGCCCGACCGGCGCAGGGCCTCCAAGGTCGTGCCGGCGGGGAGGCCGCGGCCGTCGTCGTACACGCTCAGGCGGAGCACGTCGGCCTGTACGCCTGCGAGGACGACCAGGTACGTGGGGGCCGCGTGGCGGTTCGCGTTCTCCAGGGCCTCCGAGGCGACCGTGAGGAGTTGGCGGGCCACCGCGTGCGGGACCGGGGGGACCGGGGTCTCCTCGGCCAGGCGGCGGAACGTGGCCCTGATGGGGTGTCGGGTCGTGAAGTCCGCTGCCAGAGCGGTCAGTTCGGGGATGATGTCCACGCCGCCCTCCAGGCCCTGTTCCCGGCGCAGGTCCGTGAGCAGTTCCCTCGACTCCGCCGCGGCCCGGCGGGCGGCCCGGGCCACCAGCTCCGCCTGGAGCCTCACCGCCGACGGGTCCATACGGTCGGCCGAGGACGCCAGGCCGTCGGCGGCCAGGGCCAGGCCGTGCAGGGTCTTGGCCACCGAGTCGTGCATCTCCCGTGCCAGGCGGGTGCGTTCGCCCTCCACCGCCTCGTTCACCGCCAGCCGCGCCCGGGTCTCGGTGAGCGCCTGGGTGGCTGTCCCGAACCGCAGGAGCAGGTTGCGCAGGGTCACCCCCACCGCCCCGGCGATCACGCAGAAGCCGGGCAGGAGGAGTGCCGTGGCCCCGCCCGCCTCCAGCTTCGGGACGCTCGCGTACACGCCGAAGACGATCACCAGCTGGAGCGAGGCGAACACCGCCGCACCGCGCCAGCCGTGGACCAGGCCCGCCAGCAGCGGGGTGCAGACCGTGACGTACGCGAGGGTCGACTCGGGGGTCGCCGTGATCAGCAGCAGCGCGCCGAAGAGCATGTCGACGGCGAGCAGCCAGGGGTGGCGCAGGAGGACCGGGCCGAAGCGCTCCCAGTCGCGGAACAGGACGTACGAGCCCATGAAGGTGACCAGGACCGCCGCGCCGACGAACCAGGTGGGCAGGCCAGGGGCGGTATGGCTGATCGCGTACGGGGTCGCTATCGCGATCATCGCAAGGCGGAAGCCGAAGACCTGCCGGCACATCGCCTGGAGCGCGTTGACCTGGATGGCCAGGGCCGGGCGCGCCGGGGTGCCGCTGTGGGCCCGGGTCAGGTCCGTGGTCAGGCCGGGCCGGGAGCCGCTCAGTTGGTAGGCCATGTGCCGGTCACCTCCCTCTCGTTCCCCGTAAGTCCGTGCGGTCCTTGTCCTTCTCCTTGTCCTTCTCCTCGTCCTTCCTCTCGCCCTTCCCCCCGTCCTTTCTCGCTTCCTTCCCCTCGTCCCTCTCGTTCCCCTCGTCCCCATCCCCTCCGCCGTTCATGTCAGCCGCCCGTCAGGAACGAGAAGTCGACGTCGGCTCCGTACACGAATCCGACCGTGAGGAGAACGAGCGTGCCCGGCAGGAGGAACGACGTCACCGCGAACGTCGCCTTCGGGACCGCCTTGGCGGCCTTGCGGCGGGCGTTCTGGGCGTCGGTGCGGCGCATGTCGTTGGCGATCTGGATGAGCGTCTCGACGATGGGCGCGCCCAGTTCCTCGCCCTGCTGGAGTGTGGTGACGAACATCGCGACCTGCTCCGAGTCGTTGCGTCTGCGCAGCTCCTCGAAGGCCTGGCGGCGGCTGACGCCCATGTCCATCTGGCGCAGGGTGATGCGCAGTTCGTCGGACCAGGGGCCCTCGTACTTCTCCGCCACCCGGTCCAGCGCCTGCCGGAAGCCGAGTCCGGCGGAGACGACGACGGCGAGGACGTCGAGGAAGTCGGGGAGGGTGCGTTCGATGTGCTCACGGCGGACGCGGATGGCCGACCAGATCCCCACCTCCACCCAGAACAGGCCGAACGCGATCATGAGGAGGGCGAGGAAGATCTGCCCCTGGAGGAGCATGGAGAAGGCGCCCAGGGTGCCGAGGGCCCCGTAGACCGCGCGGCGCGCCGCGTAGCGGTCGATGGTCAGGCCGCCCGGGTTTCCGGCCAGGTCGATCTGGCGGCGCTTCCTGTTGACCGCCTTGGGGCCCATCATCCGCAGCACCATCGGGGCCCAGCGGATGCCGAGCCGGTCGATGCCGGAGCCCACCGCACTGGTGCGCGAGGAGCCGGATTCGAGGGCGATGGCCAGGTCGCCGGGGAGTTTCGCGTCGGCCCGGTACATCCGGATGCCGTGGATGGCCCCGTAGACGGCGAGTCCGACGAGCAGGGCGAGCAGCAGGTCCATGGGTGCGTCCCCTTCCTTCCGGGCGTCAGACGTCGATACGGGAGAGGCGGCGGATGACCACGAAGCCGACCGCGTACAGGGCGATGGCCACCACCACCGCCACCTGGCCGATGAAGGCACCCGTCATCCGGTCCAGCGCGCCCGGCATGACCGCGTTCATCAGGAGCATCGCGCCGATGCCGAAGGCCGGTACGGCGTAGGCGGTGACGGTGACCTGGGAGAGCTGGGTCTTGACCTCGCGGCGGGTCTCCTTGCGCTCCTCCAGCGTCTCGGTGAGGTTGCGCAGGGAGCTCACGACCGTACCGCCGGCCCGGTTGGAGAGGACCAACGTCGTGACGAGGACGACCAGTTCGCGGGAGGGGAGTCTGTCGGTCAGTTCGCTCAGGGCGTCGTCCAGGGATTCGCCGACGGCCAACCTCCGTGCCACCCTGGCCAGTTCCTCGCCCGCCGGGTCCTCCATCTCCTCCGCCGCCATGGAGAGCGCGGTGCGCAGGGCCAGGCCCGCCTGGGTGGCGTTGGCCAGGATCCGGGAGAGTTCGGGGAGTTGGTTGATGAAGCGTTCGGTGCGCTTGGTCCGCTGCCAGTTCAGGAAGGCGTTGGTGCTCCAGAGGCCGATGAGGGCGGCGACGGGGCCGAAGAAGGCTGCCAGCAGGGAGGAGGCGATCATCCACAGTCCGGCCATCACGACGAGGGCGTAGACGACGAACTCGCCGGGCGTGAGCTCCATGCCGGTCGCCGCGAGCTTCAGCTCAAGTTTCCGGCCGAGTGCGGTGGAGCGCAGTCGGCGGTCCAGGCCCTTGAACCGGCGTCGGCGGCCCGTCTCGGGGAGTTGGCCGACGTGGGAGAGCCGCTCGACCAGCGCGTCGCGGTCGGCCTTGCCGCCGGAGTAGGCGTACAGGCCCATCACGCCGAGCACACAGGCGACCAGCGTCACGCCTACGGTGACCAGGGGCAGATTGACGTTGTCCATGGCGCGGTACCTAGTTGGCCTCTCGGGTGGCGAGCTGTCCGGCGCTCTCGGCGATGCCGAACGCCTGCGGGATGGGCTGGCTCGCCATGTAGAGGCGGTCGGCGATCCTGCGGGGCAGCGGCAGATACTGGAAGCGGCCGTGGATCCGGCCGTCGGGGGCCATCGGCTGGGCGTTGAACCGGGCCACGGTCACGATCCGGTACGGGTCGCGGCCGTGCGAGTCGAGCACCGCGATCTCGGTGATCTTCCTGGTGCCGTCGGCGTGCCGGGTGAGCTGGACGATCACGTCGACGGCGCTGTTGATCTGGTCGTGCAGGGCCTCGAAGGGGATCTCGACCTCCGACATGGAGGCGAGGGTCTGGAGGCGCATCAGCGCGTCCTCGGCGCTGTTCGCGTGGACGGTGGCGAGCGAGCCGTCGTGGCCGGTGGACATCGCCTGGAGCATGTCGAGGGACTCGCCGCCGCGGACCTCACCGACGATGATGCGGTCGGGGCGCATCCGCAGGGAGTTGCGGACCAGGTCGCGGATGGTGATCCGGCCCTTGCCCTCGACGTTGGCCGGGCGGGCCTCCAGCCGGATCACATGGCCCTGCTGGAGCTGGAGTTCGGCGGAGTCCTCGATGGTGACGATGCGCTCGTTGTTCGGGATCAGCCCCGAGAGCGCGTTGAGGAGCGTCGTCTTGCCGGTGCCGGTGGCGCCCGAGACGATGATGTTGAGCCTGGCCTGGACGAGACCGGCGAGCAGGACCAGCATCTGCTCGTCCAGCGAGCCGAAGCCGATCATCTCCTGGAGGGTGAAGGAGCGCGGGAAGCGGCGGATGGTGAGGGTCGCGCCGGTCAGGGAGAGCGGCGGGATGATCACGTTGACGCGTTCGCCGCTGGGCAGCCGTGCGTCAACCATCGGGTTCGACTCGTCGACGCGGCGGTTGACGGTCGCCACGATGCGTTCGATGGTCTGCATCAGCTGCTCGTGGGAGCCGAAGCGCAGGGGCAGTTGTTCGACCTTGCCGCCGCGCTCGACGAAGATCTGGTCGGGGCCGTTCACCATGATCTCGGTGATGGACGCGTCCTCCAGGAGCGGTTCCAGGATGCCGAGGCCGAGGGCTTCGTCCACGACACGCCGGATCAGCTGCGAGCGCTCCACGGTGGAGAGGACCGGGCCCTCGCGGCTGATGATGTGGCCGAGTACGCGCTCCAGCCGGGCCCGCCGGTCGGCGGCGGCCAGCGAGGACATCTCCGCGAGGTCGATCTCCTCCAGCAGCTTGGCCCGGTAGGAGGCCACCATGTGGCCGTCCTCCCCTGCGCCGCCGTGCTCGTCGGGGGCGCTCATGCGTGCCCGCAGGCTCATCTGCCCAACTCTCCTCGGTGTCACGGGTGTAGCGGGTGTAGCGGTTCCAGCGGGTGCGGCGGGTGCAGCGCGTGCCACGGTGTCCCGTACGCGGTCACTCGCGCGGCATCGTGGCGCTCCGGGTCGCCGTCCAGGGGCCGATACCGGGGACGAGCGAGGGGACCCTGACCGCGACGGTGGCGGTGATGTCCTGGAAGCCGCTCTGGCTGTACGAGAACCCGTCGCCCCGCACCCAGCCGCTGACCGCGCCCCGGGCCGCCGTCTCCGGGTCCCCGTGGGCGTCGTCGCTGGCCGCCGTACGGGCTCCGGCGCGGGCGGCCGTGCCCGCCTGGGCGGCGGCGTACGCGGCGATGCCGAGCTGGATGGCGAGCAGGGCGACGAGGAGGAGCAGGGGGAGGAAGCCGAGGTACTCCAGGGCCACCTGGCCGCGGTCCCTGCGCCTCCCCGTGCGGAGGTTCCCGGGGCGTTCTCCGTACGGAACAGTCGTCATCGCCAGTCCTCCAGCGCCGATCCGGCTTCGCCCGTGATGTGGGTGTCGAGGTCGAACAGGCCCGGCACCAGCACCGGGACCTTGAGCCGCACCTTCGCCTCGTACAGCCCTCCGTTCGGACCGCACCGCACATCGGCCCCGCTCGACCAGGCGGCGGGCAGGTCCTTCAGCGCGCCCGCCCGGCAGGCCGCCCCGGCCCCGTACTCCGCTCCGCTCCCCTTGCGCGCGCCCACGTCCGCCGCGTTGCCCGCGAGACTGAACGTGTAGCCGATCAGGGCGCACTCCCAGAGCACCAGCATGATCAGGATGATGAAGGGGGTCATGCCCAGGAACTCGATCGCGGTCTGCCCCCGGTCCCTGCGCTCACGCAGAGCACTGATCCGCCCCCGGTCATCCTTACGGAGCGCGCGGAGCCCCCGTATGCCGCTGCGAGCCGTCCTCGTGGTGGTCGTCATCGCTCAACGTGTCCCCTCGGAGTCGGCGGGCCCGCCACGTCGGCGGCGGGGGCGTCCGATCGAGCCGCGGTCGTTCTTGAAGGTGCCGCTGTTCCTCCGGGCCAGGGCGCCGCCCTTCTTGGCGGTGGCGCTCGGCTTGACGATGCCCAGCTCTCCGGCCAGGCTCCAAAGTGCCTGCTTGACCGTGCTCTTGGCGTCCAGTTCGTGCAGGCGGCCGGAGTCGACGGCCGCCTGGAGCTCCTTGAAGTTGGCGGGAACCGCCGCGGAGGCGACCCGGGTGCCGGTGATCTTCTGGATCAGGGGCGGCTGGATCTCGGTGTTGCGGGTGAAGCGGTTGACGAGGGTGACCGTCTCCTCCGCCTTGCGGATCTGGAGCCGTTCCCACATCCGTACGATCCGTTTCGCGCCGCGCACCGCGACCACGTCCGGGGTCGTCACCAGCAGGGCGACGTCGGCCATCTCGATGGCGGCCGCGTTGGCGCCGTTCATCTGGCCGCCGCAGTCGATGACGACGACCTCGTACCGGGAGCGCAGGGCGCTGACGATCTGGCGGGCGGAGCGGTCGCTGACCTCCTCGCCGCGCTCGCCCTCGCCGGGGGCCAGCAGCAGGGCGAGGCCGGTGGAGTGGGAGAAGACGGCGTCGGAGAGGACCCGGGGCGAGATGTCGGTGATCAGGGCGAGGTCGACGAGGGAGCGCCGGAACTGTACGTCGAGGAAGGAGGCGATGTCGCCGGTCTGGAGGTCCATGTCGACCAGGGCGACGGTGTGGCCCGACGCCTGGGAGGCCAGGGCGAGTTGGATGGCGGTGACCGTGGCGCCGACGCCGCCCTTGGCTCCGGTGACCGTGACGACCGTGCCGCCGGGGCCGGTGAAGACGTCACCCGCCGAGGAGAGGTGGCGGCGTACGCCGGCCGACCACTGGGCCGCCGCCTGGACCCGGTTGGCCAGCTCCTCGTACCCCACCGGGAGGGTGACCAGACCGCGGGCGCCGGAGTCCATCGCGGCGGCGAAGAGGTGGGGACTGGCGTCCGTGGTGATCAGGACGACCCCGACGGAGGGGAACCGCAGGGAGACCTCCCGGATCAGCTCCAGCGCCGGGACCGGGCCGATCCGCTCGTGCACCAGCACCACTTCGGGCAGCTCGTCGATGGCCTCGCCGGCGAGACGGGCCAGGGTGTCGATCAGCTGGGTCGAGTCGATGACCGGGGCCGCCGGTTCGGCGTCGGGGAGCTGGCTGAGCAGGGTGGTGACGGAGCGGGCCGCGTCGGGGTCGCCCACGGCCGGGAGGATTCTGGTGGTCATCCGATCCTCACTTGTCCTTGTCGAGCGTGTAGGTGCGGTCCCCCGGGCGGATGGTGCCGTCGCTGCCCGGGGCGACGAGTGCGAGGCGTACGTGCTCCGCGAAGGACTCGGCGTAGGCGATGCGCTGGGTGTCCAGGGTGTTGAGGGCGAAGGTGATCGGCACGGCTTCGGTCAGCTGGCCGCGCCGGTCGTCGCCGGTCGGGTTCAGCGGGGTGAGCCTGCCGACCTCCAGCACCTTGGCGTTGGAGACGATGACCTTGGACTGGGCGGGGTTGCCGTCCTCCCGCTGCTCACCTGCGAAGGTGGCGTAGATGTTGACCGTGGCGCCCGGTGTGATCTTGCCCGCGACCCCGGTGGCGGCGTCGATCATGATGGCGATCTCCTGCTCACCGGCGCGGAGTTCGGGTTTGCGCACCATCATGTCCGACTGGAGCAGCGAGCCCTTGCGGAGGTGGGTGACGGCGATCTTCGACTCGACCTCCCGCAGGTCGGTCACCGCGTTCTCCGAGAGCCAGCGCTTGGGCATCGTGATCTTCTCGAACTGGCCGCTGCGCAGGGCCGTGTACGGTGCCACATCGGATTTCAGCTGGTACGCGGTGACTTCGGGTCCGACCTTCGCGTTCACATCGCTGATCACCGAGAGCACTCCGGCGAAGGCACCGAAGGCACAGAGGACCGACAGGAGCAGGAGTATCACGCCGCGGCGCTGGCGGGAGTTCATGGCCGGACAACCTCGTTCGGATCGAATGCGTATCAGATGCGTATCGGATGCGTGGGGCGGCGGACGGAGAGGAATGCGCGGTGGGGCGGTACGGGCCGGGGGCCGGGCTCGCCCGGGCCGGTGGTCGCGGGCGTCTAGGGACCGGAGAGCTCCCCGGCGCCCAGTTGGAGGGGACCGGCGGAGGGCGTTCGGTTCTCGATGGCGGCGAGGGGGGCGCGCGGTGCGGCGAGGGGCGAGGCGAGCGGGGTGGCGGGGGGAGCGGCAAGCGGCGCGGTGAGCGGGGCGGAGCAGAAGGCGCAGCGGTCACCGATGAGCTCCATCGCGCACCAGTGACACCTCTCCCGCCGTACGGAGGCGACCAGTTGGTACAGCATGGAGATGTCCGGGAGGTGGGCGGCGAACTCCACCAGCTTTCCCGTGCCCCACCAGCGCGGGGAGTCGGCGGGAAGGGCCGTCTCGTGCACGGCCTGGACCTGCCAGGCGGGTGCGAGGGTCTCCTGCACCCACTCCGACGGCAACGGGCCCTTGGCCAGCAGGAGATGCGTACGGAACTTCGGCCCGGCCAGCGGTTCGGCGGCCGGGCCCACCTTGACGAGCTGCGGTTCGGGACCGGCGAGTACGGCGAACTGGGAGCCGGGCACCCAGGACTTGGCGTGGCTCTTGAGGCCGACCGGGACCCGGTCGAGCTTGGCCACCGAGTTGAGCACGGCACCCGCGTAGATGTAGTGCGACAGCAGCCGGGCGGCGGAGGCGATCACCCCGGGGCTGAAGTCGCAGATGGACAACTGCCGTAACTGGCGCACCAGTACGGCGACGCCGAGCGGCGGCAGATCCACCTTGACCAGGGCGATCCGGTCGCTCTCCAGGACCGAGCGGATGGCGTGGAGGCGGCGCTCGTGCTCGGGGCGGATGCCGGACGGGTAGAGGGCGATCACGTATCCGTGCTGTTCGAGCAGCAGGTGCATATCGCCGATCGCCTGTTCCAGGGCCTGGGCTTCGGGGGCCTGGAGCAGGGCCGCGGTCGGTGTCTGCTGATCGGTGGGCGGCAGCACCAGATCTGCACTCGTCACTGCTATCGCGGTCGGCACGCTCTTCCCCGTTCGGCTCCGGCCGCCGTCGAGACGTCGGCCGCAATCGCTCCTGCTCCGTGCTCCTGCATCAGCACTTTAGCCACGTCTCACCAGGCAGAGAACAGTTATCGAGGACCAGTGCGTCATCATGCGAGCACCGTTCGTACGGGGGTCGGGTGGCAAACAGGACCAAATCGATTCCACCCCCCGTACGTACCACTGCGGAGCGTCACCGAACCCGCCATCCGGAATTCGGTCACGCCGCCATTCCCGCACCTCAAGGCGGATACGGGCGCGTACCGGATCATTTCGGCGGACGGTTCTCGTCACGGTACGAAGACCTTCCGCAAGATCACCCGTGGGGGTGGCGGAGGGCGGGCGGCGGGTCATCTCCCGGTAAACAAACTCGGTACCAGGGCCCCACCGACGCCTCGCGGGCAGCCCCGTGACCTCCCGCGAGCACGGATACGTGCCCCGACGGAAGAACTTTCCGAACTCCCTTTCGCTGCCAGAGGTCTTGACAACTTGATTGGTCTGGACCAGTTTATCCGCCAGCGGT
Source organism: Streptomyces sp. NPDC059452 (assembly GCF_042750035.1). Lineage (NCBI taxonomy): Bacteria > Bacillati > Actinomycetota > Actinomycetes > Kitasatosporales > Streptomycetaceae > Streptomyces > Streptomyces sp. NPDC059452. Next base: position 183,532 of record NZ_JBHYVE010000002.1, on the reverse strand, counting down.
GGCCACCGCTTCGGCTCCACCCGCTCCACACGTTCCGCCGCCCCGTCCGTCCCGGCTCCTCCACGCGGCCCTTCCCCATCCCCGCCGCCGCGCACCCGATCCGTCCGGCACGCCCGCACCACACCCGCCACCCCCGCCACGCACCACCAACTCCCCCACGGAGGCTCACGTGCAACGCTCCGCAGGCAGCAGAAGACGCAGAAGGCACCACGCCCGGCCGTTCCTCGGCGGCGCGGTGGCCGTCATCTCGGCCGCTGCCCTGACCGTCACCGGACTCGTCTCCACCGCCCAGGCCGCCGACGTCAACAACGCCAAGAACGCCGGCTTCGAGTCGGGGCTCGCCAACTGGTCCTGTTCCGGGGGCAGCGGGACCACCGTCTCCTCCCCCGTGCGCAGCGGCACGTCCGCGCTGAAGGCCACCCCGGCCGGCCACGACAACGCCAAGTGCTCGCAGACCGTGGCCGTGAAGCCCAACTCGACGTACGCGCTGAGCTCCTGGGTGCAGGGCGGTTACGCCTACCTCGGCGTGACCGGCAGCGGAACGACCGACGTCTCCACCTGGACGCCGGGCTCCACCACCTGGACCAAGCTCTCCACCAGCTTCCGGACCGGCGCCAACACCACGTCGGTGACCGTCTACACCCACGGCTGGTACGGGCAGGCCGCCTACTTCGCCGACGACATCGAGGTGACGGGCCCCGACGGCGGGGGCGGCGACGGCCCCGGCCCCGACCCGGTCGTCCCGGCAGCCCCCGCCGGTCTCACCGCGGGCGCCACAACGACCTCCTCCATCGCCCTCTCCTGGAACGCGGTGTCGGGCGCCACGGGCTACAAGGTGTACCGGGACGGTGTGCAGGCCACCACCTCCACCGGGACCTCGGCGACCGTCACGGGGCTGGCCGCCGACACGGCGTACCAGTTCACGGTGAGCGCCACCAACGCGGCCGGTGAGTCGGTCAAGTCCGCCGCCGTCACCGCCCGTACGGCCAAGCCCGGTACGGGTCCCGGCCCCGGCCCCGCCGTGCCCAAGCACGCGGTGACCGGCTACTGGCAGAACTTCAACAACGGCGCGGCCGTCCAGAAGCTCACCGATGTGCCGGCCGACTACGACATCATCGCGGTCTCCTTCGCGGACGCCACGCCGACGCGGGGCGCGGTGACCTTCAACCTCGACACGGCCGGGCTGAACGGCTACACGGACGCCCAGTTCCGGGCGGACATCAAGACCAAGCAGGCCCAGGGCAAGAACATCATCATCTCCATCGGCGGCGAACTGGGCACGGTCCGGGTCGACAACGACGCCGCCGCCACCGCGTTCGCCGACTCGGTGTACGCGCTGATGCAGGACTACGGCTTCAACGGCGTCGACATCGACCTGGAGAACGGCCTCAACGCCACGTACATGACGAAGGCACTGCGCCAGCTGTCAGCGAAGGCGGGCCCCGGGCTGGTCCTCACGATGGCCCCGCAGACCATCGACATGCAGACGACGTCGGCCGACTACTTCAGGACGGCGCTCAACGTCAAGGACATCCTGACCGTCGTCAACATGCAGTACTACAACAGCGGTTCGATGCTCGGCTGCGACGGCAAGGTCTACCACCAGGGCTCGGTGGACTTCCTCACCGCGCTCGCCTGCATCCAGCTGGAGAACGGCCTCGACCCGTCCCAGGTCGGCATCGGCGTCCCGGCCTCCACCCGGGGTGCGGGCAGCGGTTACGTGGCCCCGTCGGTCGTGAACGCCGCCCTGGACTGCCTCACCAGGGGCACCAACTGCGGCTCCTTCAAGCCGTCCAAGACCTACCCGTCGCTCCGCGGTGCGATGACCTGGTCGACCAACTGGGACGCGACGGCCGGCAACGCCTGGTCGAAGGCGGTCGGCCCGCACGTCCGCAACCTGCCGTAACCCTCCCGCTCCCACCCCAGCCACCCCCCGAACCCGCAGCGCCGCCGCTCCCCCGGCGGCGCTGCCGCGTTCTCCGGGCCGACGTCCGTAACGGTCCCGGCATCACCAGGGCAGTTCGCGCACCTGCTGGACGCACAGCACGACGAACAACAGCCCTGCCAGGGCCAGCATCCCATTGCTGACCCATCCGTTGCGCCATTCCCCGGGCGTACGGGAGGAGTTGAGCAGCCAGAGCAGGGTCAGGGCGAGGAACGGCATGAAGAACGCGCCGAGCACCCCGTACGCGATGACCAGGCCGAAGGGTTCGTCCAGCCAGAGCAGCGTCATCGGCGGGAAGGTCAGCCAGAGGAGGTACGCGCGGAAGGGCCGGGAACGCTGCTGACGGTCGACGGTCTCCGGGCCCGCGTGCTCCTTCTGCCGGTCCTCCGGAATGCGGAACCGCTCCACGAAGTCGGCGAACATCAGGCTCACCCCGTGCCAGACGCCGATCAGCGACGAGAACGAGGTGGCGAAGAAGCCGACCAGGAAGAGCGTGGCGGTCGACGGACCGAAGCGGTCCTCCAGCACCTTGCCCAGGTCGATCAGCCCGCGGTCGCCGGAGGTGAGGGCGATCTGCGAGGCGTGCAACAACTCGGCACCGACGATCAGCATCGCGACGACGAAGACGCCCGTAGTGAGATAGGCGACCCGGTTGTCGAGCCGCATCACCTTCATCCAGGAGGAGTTGCTCCAGCCTTTCGCGTTGACCCAGTACCCGTACGCCGCGACGGTGATCGTGCCGCCGACGCCACCGATCAGCCCGAGGGTGTAGAGCAGCGAACCGTCCGGCAGTACGGGGACGAGCCCGGCGAACGAGGCCCCCATGTCCGGCACCACCCGGGCGGCCACGTACACAACCACCACGAACATGATCCCGACCAGCACCGTCATGACCTTCTCGAAGACGGCGTACCGGTTGAACCAGACGAAGGCCAGCCCGGTCAGCCCGGTCAGGATCGCCCAGAACTTCAGCCCCGGTCCGTCCGGGAAGAGCGCCACGATGGGCAGGGCGCTGGAGGACATGGCGGTCGCGCCGTAGAGGAAACCCCAGATGACGACGTAGATCGCGAAGTAGACGGTCGTCCACGCGCCGAGGCTGCGCCAGCCGTCGAAGAGTGTGCGCCCGGTCGCCAGATGCCAGCGCCCGGCCGCCTCCGCGAGCGAGATCTTGACGAGGCAGCCGATCACCGCCGCCCACATGAGCGTGTACCCGAACTTGCTGCCCGCGACGAGCGTCGCGACCAGGTCACCGGCCCCGACCCCGGTCGCCGCGACGACGATGCCGGGGCCGATGTACTTCCAGCTGGACTTACGTGGTCGGGAGGCCGGCTCCCCTGTCTCCGTGGTTGCGCTTGTCTCCGCCATGCCGATCAAGGAAGCGCAAACGGCGGGGCGGCACAAGGGGGCGTGCGCGGGATCGGGGGGCGGGCGCGCCAGATGTTGGCCATAGTTGGCGTGAGGTAGCCTTAGTTAGCCTTAGTCCAGTACTTAGTCCATCCCTTCTCGCCCTTGGTGAGGCAGCCGTGGAAGCAGCCCGTCAATACAACACGCAATACAACGTGCACGAAGCCAAAACGCACTTCTCCCGGATCCTGGAGCAGGTAGCCACCGGCGAGGAGGTCGTCATCAGCAAGGCCGGCGAGCCGGTCGCCAAGGTGGTGCCGCTACGTCCGAAGGTCCGGCGGACCGGGCGGGGGTCGCTGGCGGGGCGCATCCACATCGCGGACGACTTCGACGAGCTGCCCGACGACATCGCCGACGCCTTCGGGATGCGCTGATGCGTCTCCTGCTCGACACACACGTGATCCTCTGGTGGCTCGGGGACTCCGACGAGCTCACCGACCAGGTCAAGGACCTCCTGGACACGGAACCCTCGGTACACCTCAGTGCGGTCTCCGCGTGGGAGATCGCCATCAAACAGTCCTTGGGAAAACTGGACGGGCCGGCCGATCTGGCCGAGCGTGTGCGCGACAGCCAGTTCACCGCCCTGCCGATCACCGCAGGACACGGAGTGCGGGCGGGCAGACTGCCCGCTCTGCACCGCGACCCCTTCGACCGGATACTGGTCGCCCAGGCGCAGACCGAGGGAATGACCATCGTCACCCGCGACAAGTGGATCCCCCGGTACGACGTCCCGGTCATGACGGTCTGAACGGCCCGGCTGTCGTTGGGGCACGCCGCACAGGGCGGCGTAGTGTTTGAAGAGGGGCATATCGGCCGGCAGTGCGCGCGGCGGATATGGAGGGGCGCTGTTCCGGTGGCGCGCTGTTCCAGTGGCGCGCTGTGGGCTTCCGAAGGAGGCGCCATGACTCAGCAGACGGTGGACCCGGTCCGGCAGGAGGAGTTCGCGGGCCGGATGGTGCAGGTGCTCGACGATGCCTGCCTGGGGTATCTGTGCAGCATCGGGCACCGGACGCGGCTGTTCGACGTGATGGCGCGGTTGCCTGCGTCGACCAGTGGGCAGATCGCCGGGGCCGCGGGGCTGGACGAGCGGTATGTGCGTGAGTGGCTGGGCGGGGTGACCGTGGGCGGGATCGTCGTGTACGAGCCGGAGGACCGTACGTACCGGCTGCCGGCCGAGCACGCCGCCTCCCTGTGCCGGGCCGCGGGGCCCGACAACCTGGCCTCCTTCCTGCAGAACCTCGCGCTGATCGGGCTCGTCGAGGACGAGGTGGCCGCCGCGTTCCGGGACGGGGGCGGGGTGCCGTACTCCTCGTATCCGAAGTTCCAGGAGCTCCAGGCGGAGGAGACGGCACGGGTGTACGACGCCGCTCTCGTCAACACGATCGTTCCGCTGGTGGCCGGGCTGCCGGAGCGGCTGGGCACGGGCGGCGGGCTGGATGTGCTCGACATCGGTACGGGGCAGGGGCACGCCGTCAATCTGCTCGCGCGGGCGTTCCCGGCCAGCCGGTTCCTCGGGGTGGACCTGTCGGAGGGCGGTATCGCGGCGGCCCGGGCCGAGGCGGCGGCGCTGGGCCTGCGCAACGTGCGGTTCGACCGGGCGGACGCGGCCTCGGTGACCGGACCGTACGACCTGGTCACCGCCTTCGACGTGATCCACGACCTGGCCCGCCCGGCGGAGGCCCTGGCGGCCGTGGCCGGGGCGCTGCGGGACGACGGGGTGTTCCTGATGGGGGACATCGCGGCCTCCAGCCTGCTGGAGGAAAACCTCGACCACCCGCTGGGGCCCGCGCTCTACACCTTCTCGGTCTTCTACTGCATGACCGTCTCGCTGGGCGAGGGTGGCGCGGGGCTGGGGACCGTATGGGGGCGGCAGACCGCGCTACGGATGCTGGAGGAGGCGGGGTTCGGGGAGGTCGCCGTGCGCGAGGTGGAGGGCGACATCCTGAACGTCTACTACGTGGCCCGGAAGGGGAGTTGATGGCCCGACCGGTCCTCCCCGGGCCGTTCCGCCGGGGAGGACCGTCAGCTCAGCTCAGCACCGCGAGCGCGTCGATCTCGATCAGCAGGCCCTTGGGCAGGCCGACGTAGACCGTCGTCCGCGCCGAGGGGGCCTCCTTGAGGTTCTGCTCGGCGAAGTACGCGTTGTAGATCTCGTTCATCTCCGCGAAGTGGTCCACGTCCGTGAGGTAGACGCGCATCATCATCACGTCGTCCCAGCTCGCGCCGCCCTCCTCCAGGATCGCCTTGACGTTGGCGAAGGTCTGGAGGGTCTGCTCGCGCAGGGTGGGGCCGGCCGTGGTCGGGGCCTGGCCCTCCACCGCCGGGAGGAAGCCGACCTGGCCGGCGACCTGGAGGATGTTCCCCTTCTTCACGCCGTGCGAGAACTTCGCGGGCGGCGCGGTGTGGGTGGAGGGGGTGAGCGCGATCTTCTCGGTCATGGCTGAATCAGACTTTCTTGGGTCGGTTGGTGCCGGATCCGGAGTACTCCCGGCTGATCGTCTCGGCGGTGCGCCGGACCAGCGGGAGCAGGGTGAGGAGTTCCTCGGCCGTCACGACCACGTTCGGTGCGGAGACCGACATGGCCGCGACGACCCGCCCGTCCGCGCCCCGGATGGGGGCGCCGATGCAGTTGATGGACTCCTCGTGGCCACCGAGGTCGGTGGCCCAGCCCTGTTCGCGGACGACGGCCAGCTCCTTGAGGAAGGCGGCCGCGTTCGGCGTCGAACGGGACGTGTACATGGGGTAGTCGAGCTTCTCGGCGATGGTGCGCCGCTCGGGCTCGGTGAGGTCGGCGAGCAGCAGCTTGGCCACGGCCGCGACGGTGATCGCGACGGGTTTGCCGATCCGTGAGTACATCCGGACCGGGTAGCGGCTCTCGACCTTGTCGATGTAGAGGACCTCCTGCTCCTCGTAGACCGCGAGGTGCACGGTGTGCCCGCACCGGTCGTTCAGCTCGACCAGGTGGGGGTGGGCGATCTCGCGTACGTCGAGGTTCTCGACGGCCTCCTGCGCGAGCGCGAAGAGCCGGGCGCCGAGGCGGTAGCGCTGGTCCTGCTGGCGGTAGACGAGCCCGTGCTCGTGGAGCGTACGCAGCAGGCGCAGCGCCGTGGACTTGTGGACGCCGAGCCGCTCGGCGACCTGGCCGAGGTCGGCGGGGCCCTGGGCGAGCAGCGGCAGGATGCTGAGCGCCCGGTCGACGGTCTGGCTCATGGCGTACGTACCTCCTCGGGGGCCCGGTCGGCTGCCGTCCAGCCGGGGCCGAGACGAAGTCTCCCCCAGGCGCCATCGTCGAGGGCGACGAGGTGGTCGGCGTGGTCGCGGGCGGGCGGCGGGTCGGCGAGGTCGCCGGGCACGGTGAGGGCGGCGGCGGCCATCAGGTGCCCGTGCCGGACCCGGTCCCGTACGGGCAGACCGCGCAGGGTGGCGGAGAGGAACCCGGCGGCGAACGCGTCCCCGGCCCCGACGGCGGCGACGACGTCGACGCGGAGGGCGGGGACGGTGGTGACGGTGTCGGCGCGGAGGGCGGGGACGGTGGTGACGGTGTCGGCGTCTCCCGCCCCGACGGCGCTCTCGGCCCCGCCGCCTTCCGTGGAGCGCATGGCCGGGGCATCTTCGCCCCCTCCGCCCTCCGTGGAGCGCGCGCCCGGGGCGTTCTCAGCCTCAGCCCCTCCGGCGTTCGAGGAGTGGGGTCCGGGGCGGCGCCCCGAGAACACCGTCGCCCCCGCGCTCCCCCGCTTCACCACCACCACGGACGGCTCCGGCAGCGCCGCCCGGACCGCCTCCGCGCCCACGATCCCCCACGCCGCCTCCGCCTCGTCCTCCCCCACGAACACCAGGTCGGCGCGGCGGGCCAGCTCCAGCAGCACCGACGCGTCCCCGTCCCGCCACAGACGCGGGCGGTGGTTCACGTCGAACGAGACCAGCGGACGGCCGGGCCGGGGCGCGGTGAGGTCCCGCAGCAGCGCCCGGCAGTCGGCCGACAGCGCCGCCGTGATCCCGGACAGGTGCAGCACACGCCCCGCGAGGACCTTCTCGTACGGCACGTTCTCCGGCGACATCGCGGACGCCGCCGACCCCGCCCGGTAGTACGCCACCTCGTGCGCGTCGGCCCCCCGGTCCGCCGCCGTACGGAAGTAGATGCCGGTGGGGCGGACCGGGTCCCGGCGGACGGCCGATGTGTCGACCCCGTACCCGGCGATCGCCGCGACCAGGTGGTCGCCGAAGCCGTCCGACCCGACCCGCCCCACCCAGGCCGCCCGGTGCCCGGCGGCGGCGAGCGCGCAGGCCACGTTGGACTCGGCGCCCCCGATCCCGCGTCCGAAGGAGGGCACATCGGCGAGGCGGCCGGGCTGCGAGGGCAGGAACGTCACCATGGACTCACCGAGACAGACGACGTCGGTGGTCGTGGCGGCGCGGGCCGTCCCTGCTGCGGGTCCGGGCACTGAAGGCTCCTCGCTGATCGGCGTGCGGGCCGGTGGTCGGTCACCATGGATGCCGCCGGTCACCCATTGACCGGGCATCGGCTCGGATGTTAGACAGCGTCGAGCGATATGCGCAATGGCTGTTGCGCATGATGCAACAGACTTCGAGGAGCTTCCCTTGGCAGCTGACAGCCCCACCGGCCCTTCCGCATCCGGCCCCACGCGCGAGGCCGCCGCCGCCCGCGCCGGAAAGCCCGCCGACGCCCGCGCCGGAACAGCGTCCGCAGCCCGCGCCGGGAACCCTGCCGCCACCGCCCGCGCCGCGAAACTGGCCGCCGCTCTCGCCGAGGAGCGCGTCGACCACCGCTTCAAGGCGCTGCCGCCCGACGCCGAGGGCCTGACCGTCTCCACCCTGGCCGCCGAGCGCCGCAACCTCTTCACCGGCGGGTTCACCACCCCCGTCCTCGCCCTCTCCGCCGAGTCGGTCGAGCACAACCTCGCCGTCCTGGAGGCGTACGCGGAGCGCCACGGCCTCGCCTTCGCCCCGCACGGCAAGACCTCGATGTCCCCGCAGCTCTTCGCGGACCAGCTCAGGCGCGGCGCGTGGGGCATCACGGCCGCCGTGCCGCACCAGGCCCGCGTCTACCGCGCGTACGGGATCGAGCGGATCTTCCTCGCCAACGAACTGGTCGACCCGGTCGCGCTGCGCTGGCTGGCCGGTGAGCTGAGCGCCGACCCGGAGTTCCGCTTCGTCTGTTACGTCGACTCCGTGCGTGGGGTCGAGCTGATGGAGGAGGCCCTGAGCGCGGCGGGCGCCACCCGCCCCGTCGACGTGGTCGTGGAGCTCGGCGCGGGCGAGGGCGCGCGCACCGGGGCCCGGACCGAGGCCGACTGCGCGGCGGTGGCCGACGCGGTGGCGGCGGCCGGTTCGCTGCGCCTGGTGGGCGTGGCCGGGTACGAGGGCGAGGTGCCGGACGCCGATCCGGAGCGCGTAGGTGCGTGGCTGCGGCGGCTCGTCGCGCTCGCGGCCTCCTTCGACGGCGAGAAGCGGTTCGCCGGGGCCGAGGAGATCGTGATCAGCGCGGGCGGCAGCGCCTGGTTCGACACGGTCGCGGACGTCTTCGCGGAGATCCCCGAACTCACGCTCCCGGTCCTCAAGTTGCTCCGCTCCGGCGCGTACGTGTCCCACGACGACGGGCACTACAAGCACCTCACCCCCTTCAACCGGGTCCCGGAAGAAGGTGCGTTGGAGCCCGCCTTCCGCCTCTGGGCCCAGGTGGTCTCCCGCCCGACCGGCGAGCAGGCGTTCCTGAACGCGGGCAAGCGGGACGCCGCGTACGACCTCCATCTCCCCGAGGCGCAGGTGGTCCGCTCCGCCCGGGACGGATCGGTCCGCCCGGCCACCGGGATCACGGTCACCGGCCTCTCCGACCAGCACACCTGGGTGCGTACGGAGGCGGGGGCCGAGCTGGAGGTGGGCGACTGGGTCGGCATGGGCCTCTCGCACCCCTGCACCAGCTTCGACAAGTGGCAGCTGATCCCGCTGGTGGAGGCGGACGGCACGGTCGGCGACTACATCCGCACCTTCTTCTGAGCCGTTCCGCTTCCCCCTCCGAAAGGCCACCCATGGACATGGACCTGGTCCTGCGCGACGCGCTCGTCGTCGACGGCACCGGCGGGCCCTCCTGCCGCGCCGATGTGGCGGTCACCGGCGGCCGGATCGCCGGGATCCACCGCGAGGGCTCCCCCGGCCCCCGCCCCACCGCCCCCCGCACCGTGGACGCGGACGGCCTCGCGCTGGCCCCCGGCTTCATCGACATGCACGCCCACAGCGATCTGGCGCTGCTGCGCGACCCGGACCACAGCGCGAAGGCGGCGCAGGGCGTCACGCTCGAAGTGCTGGGCCAGGACGGCCTGTCGTACGCCCCCGTCGACGACCGCACGCTGGCCGAGGTCCGGCGCTCCATCACCGGCTGGAACGGCGACGGCTCCGACATCGACTTCGACTGGCGCACCGTCGGCGGCTATCTGGACCGTCTGGACCGCAACTTCGGCGGCGAGGGCATCGCGGTGAACGCCGCCTACCTGATCCCGCAGGGCACGGTCCGGATGTACGCCGCCGGATGGGACGACCGCCCCGCCACCGAAGCCGAACTGGCCCGGATGAAGGAGCTGGTGGACCAGGGCATGCGGGAGGGCGCGGTCGGCATGTCGTCCGGGCTGACCTATACCCCCGGGATGTACGCGGACGACGCCGAACTCACCGAACTCTGCCGGGTGGTGGCCCACCACGGCGGCTACTACTGCCCGCACCACCGCAGTTACGGGGCCGGGGCCCTCGAAGCGTACGAGGAGATGGTCCAGCTCGCCCGGAAGGCGGGCTGCGCCCTCCATCTCGCCCACGCCACCATGAACTTCGGCGTGAACAAGGGCCGGGCGCCGGACCTCCTGGCCCTGCTCGACAGCGCACTCACCGCCGGGGCCGACATCTCGCTCGACACCTACCCGTACACCCCGGGCTGCACAACGCTCGTGGCGCTACTGCCGAGTTGGGCGAGCGAGGGCGGACCGGAGCCGACCCTCACCCGGCTCGCGGACGCGGGGAGCGCGGAGAGGATACGGCACCACCTGGAGGTGATCGGCTCGGACGGCTGCCACGGGGTGCCGATCGCCTGGGACACCATCGAGGTCTCCGGCGTCGGCGCGCCCCACCTGGACACGTATGTGGGCCGTACGGTGGCGGAGTCGGCCCAACTGCTGGGCGAGGAGCCCTGGGTGACCGCGCGGCGGCTGCTCACCGAGGACCGGCTCGGGACGACGATCCTCCAGCACGTGGGCCATGAGGAGAACGTCCGGCAGATCATGCGCCACCCCGTGCACACGGGCGGCAGCGACGGCATCCTCCAGGGCGACAAGCCGCACCCGAGGGCGTACGGCACGTTCCCGCAGTATCTGGGCCGGTACGTCAGGGAGTTGGGCATCCTCTCGCTGGAGGAGTGCGTGGCCCACCTGACCTCGCGCCCGGCGGCCCGGCTGCGGCTGGCGGACCGGGGCCTGGTGCGCGAGGGCTACCGCGCGGACCTCGTGCTCTTCGACCCGGAGACGGTGGCGGCGGGCTCCACCTTCGAGCAGCCGCGCACGCTGCCGGTGGGCATCCCGCACGTGCTGATCGACGGCCGGTTCGTGATCGAGGACGGCAGGCGGACGTCGGTCCTCGCGGGCCGGGCGGTGCGGGGAGCGGGGGCAGGGTCCGCCTGAAGGGCTCTCTGCTCATCGGCAGGGTCCACCTGAAGGCTCTTTGCTCATCGACAGGGTCCGCCTGAGCGCTCTTGGCGCGTCACGAGGCGTCCGCCGCACGGGAGTGCCCACAAAAGCGCCCACCACCCGAAAGCTCCTTACGAGGCGTCCGCCGCCCGCTCCGCCGCCCAGGCCAGGTCCTCCTCGGTCGGGGCGTCGTCCTGGGTGAGCGCGCGCCGCCAGTAGCCACTGAACTCGACTGCCGCCTTGGGCAGTTGATGCTCATCCACCAGATGGCGGCGGAGCGCCCGGACGGCCGAGGCCTCGCCCGCCACCCAGGCCGCGTCCACCCCGTCGAGGGCCGGACCGGCCTCCCGTACGGCCGCCACCAGCGAGCCGCCCCGGTCCCGGTGCACCCAGTGCACCTCGACCCCTCCGGCGGTGGGCGGCAGCTCCCGCTCCTCCGCCGCGTCCGCCACCTCCGCGTACACGAGCGCCCCGGTCGCGGCAGGCAGCGCCTCCAGCACCGTGGCGATGGCGGGGAGCGCCGTCTCGTCCCCGGCGAGGAGCAGCCGCGCCGCTTCCGGCAGCGGGCGGGCGTAGAGGGACGACGGGCCGACCATGCCGAGTACGTCACCGGGGCGGGCGGCCGCACCCCAGCGCGCGGCGGGCCCGCCGTTGCCGTGGAGGTCGCCGTGGAGCACGAAGTCGACGGCCATCGCGTTGTACCGGCGGTCGTAGGAGCGGATGGTGAAGCTGCGCATCCAGGGCCGCCGCGCCTCCGGAATCGCGAGGAACGCCTCGTACCAGCGCATGCCGTACGCGTCCTCGGCACTCTGCTCCGGCAGCAGCCCCTCCGCCACGCTCCGCCCCTCGCGCGGCAGGCACAGCTTCATCTGCTGGTCGGGGCGGTCCTCCAGGAGGCGGGGCAGCGCGTCCCCGGTGAAGGTGACCCTGGCCGTGCGCGGGGTGATCCGCTCGACCCCGGTGACCCGCACATGGCTGACCGGCATGACCTGACCCATGGGCCGAACACCCTCTCCCTGATACCTTTACGACGTAAAGCATTCTCGGATTACCCGGGCGAAGTTACTTTATGGCGTAAGGAGTCGCAAGTGGTGGTCTTTGCCGGGCAGGGTGACGCCCGCCGCTCCCTCTCCCTGCTCTGGCGCGCGGAGGTCGCCGCCCCGCCGCGCGGCGGCCCCGGACCCAAGCCCCGGCTGAGCGTGGACGCCATCGTGGCGGCGGCCGTGGCGGTCGCGGACGAGGAGGGCATGGCGGCCCTGTCGATGCGGGCGGTCGGGGACCGGCTGGGCCGGACCGCGATGGCGCTCTACACCCACGTACCCGGCAAGAGCGAGCTGCTGGACCTGATGTACGACGCGGTGCACGCCGAACTCCCCTCCACGTACCCGGAGTCGGACTCGACCCCGGACCCGGCCCCGGACCCGGAGTCGGGCTCGGGGTCGGGCGACTGGCGGGTGCCGCTCACCGCGTGGGCCGGGGAGGTCCTGGAGTTCTACGTCCGCCACCCCTGGGTGCTCCAGGTCTCGCAGGCCCGTCCGGTGCTGGGGCCGCACGAGTACGCCAACCTGGACACGCTCGTCCGCCTGCTCGGCGCGACCGGGCTGGACGCGCGGACGGTGCGGCGGCTGGTGGGGACGCTGTTCCCGCTGGTGCAGGGCTCGGCGCGGACGGTGGCGGACGCGCGACGGGCAGCGGCGGCGACCGGGAGCTCCGACGAGGAGTGGTGGGCGGCCCGCTCGGCGGCCCTCACGGAGCTGGTCCCGGACTTCGCGGAGCGCTTCCCGGCGGTGGTCGGGCTGGAGCGGGAGGGGGCGCCGGAGCCGTACCCGGAAGGCGGCGCAAAGGACATGCTGCCTTATCCGGAGCGGGAGGCGCGGGAGACGTTCCGGGTGGGGCTCGGGGTGCTGCTGGACGGGATCGACGCGGCGCGCGCCGGGCGGCCCTGAGGCCGCGAGCCTCACGGCCTTGAGGTGGTCAGGCCCACCCGGCGCGCATCTACTACGAGGCAGGTGCGGCTACGGCTGGGGCGACCCACAGCTCCAGCGCCTTTGTGCTGTAGGTGCTTTCGATCTGCTTGCTCGCTCGTAGGGCCCGTAGTCGTAGGTGGAGGTGAGCTCTTGAAGTGCTCTCCCAGTTGAAACCGGGAGATTCCTGCTTACCTCGCGGTAGCGGGCTTGACGCGTTTGGCGCGCCTGACGACTGCCCTCCCGGCAGCCGGGATGAGCGGGAGGCCCATCCGGTACAGGTGCAAGACATTTCGCGCCGCGTTGTGGTCGGCGTTGCCCGACCAGCCGCAGTCCGGGTTCTTGCACACGAACACGGCCTGGCTCTCCCGGTTGCCGGGCGTGGTGAAGCCGCATGCCGAGCAGCGTTGGGAGGTGCCGGGGGCAGGGACCTTGTGCAGGGTGCCGCCGAGCCGGGCGGTCTTGTACGTCAGCATGGTGACCGTGCGGCCCCACGCCTCCCCGCTGATGGAGCGGTTCAGCCCAGTTTTCTGGCCAACGTTCTTTCCCGGCTCGTCGGCCGTTCCTCTGGCGGACTTGACCATGTTCGTGATGGTGAGTGCTTCGACCACGACGGTGCCGTAGGTGCGGGCGATGGCGGTGGTCGTGCGGTGCTGCCAGTCGAGTGCTCTGCGCTTGGCTTTCGCACGGAGTCCTGCGATCAGGTCGTAGGTGTGATGCAGTCGGCGGCTGGTCGGCTCGCCGGGCTTGCGGTGCTGCTTACGCTGAGCGGCGCGCTGTTCCAGGTGCAGGAGCTTGGCCTCTTCCTTGCCGGTCAGCCAGGCTCCGTGCTCATGCGTTTCGCCGTCCGAGAGAGCGATGGGCACGGTGATGCCCACGTCGATGCCGACCTCCGGCCCCTGGTGGGGCGCGGGCGGGGCTTGCAGGGTCTGGACACGGAAGGCGATGTGCCAGCCGAGAACGTCCCTGATCAGCCGTGCCCCGGTGATCCGGTTTCCCTCGTTGGCGTACTTGCCCACGGGCAGGTCTCCGGTCCACCGGAAGCGGACCCGGCCCACTTTGGGAATGTTGACCATGCCCCAGCGTCGGTGTACGCGGGTGATGTTCAGGTCCCGGCCCTGCGGGATGTCCACGGACATCACCGTGCGGAGGCGGCCCTTGAACTTCGGGGTGTCGGCGCGGCCTTCCCAGCAGTTCTTCCACGCCGCGAAGTACGCCTTGAGTACCGCTTGCGCGGCCTGCGCGGGCAGGACAGCGAGAAAGCCGATGTCCTGGCGGGCCTGCCGGATCGCGGCATCCGCGCGTGCAAGAGTCCGCTTTTCCCTAGGCATCATCTGCCACCAGGCATGCAGCAGGTTCCACATGGTGCGTGCCGCGTGCGCCTGATCATCCACCGCGCGAACCGCGGCAGGCGACAGCACAAGCCGGGCTCGATGCCCGAACTGCCGCTTGACCATGGCGCCTTGGCTCACGACCGAGACCATAGCGGTGGTTCATGTCACCGCGCTGAAACGCTGACCCTAGTGCCAGAAAAGGTGGCCATGTTGTCCACAACCTTCACATTCACTTGGCCTTCGTCATCAAATAGGGCCGGAGAACTTCCAGCTTGACATGCGCGGGATGGCCCAGATGTCAGGCCATCACACGGCGCCGATTCCCGCCACGGAGGCCGCGCCCGCCCGTACCGGGCCCGCCGGTCCGCACCCGGGCCCGCCGCTCCAGGCCGGTGGCTCGGCCCGGCCCGGTGGCTCAGGCCTGCCCGGCCGACGCCTGCTCGGCTGCCGCCGCCTCCTTCGCGTACGTCACCGCCTGCCGCAGCGAGAGGGCCGGTTCGGCCTGGCGCAGGGCCTTGATGGCTTCCAGCGAGTCCGCCGGGCCCGCGTACCCGGCGGCGTCCAGGTGCCGGCGCACCCACCGGCCCCGCAGTTCCCCGTCCGGGCGCTCGGCCGCCTCTTCGACCAGGGCGAGGGCGCGTTCGAGACCGGGGCGCTCGGCGTCCGTGGCGGTCTTCAGCGCGTGGCGGAGGGAGGTGACGGCATCGGGCGCGTCCCGGAGGACGATGACGTCGACGGGCTGCGGCTTCCTGAACAGGCTCATGGGGGCGCCCCTTCCCCGGATCATGCGGTCTGCACCTCAGTTGAGGAAGATCTGAGCCGGTCACCCGGAACGGCCCGTCGGCACGAAGCCCCCCGGACGCCCGGAACGGCACGCACGCCCGAAGCCCCAGTCCGGCCGAAGCCCCGGCCAAGCCTCCGTCCGCCCACAGTCCCGGTCCCTTCGGCGGAGGGCACATCACCCCGCGGCCTGAGGCGCGTCCGCACCCCGGCTGCGTACGGTCGGTGCATGACGACACTCGACCTCGACGCCTACTTCACCCGGATCGGCTGGACCGGAGAGCCCCGCCCCACACTGGAGGTGCTGCGGTCGCTGCACCGCGCCCACTCCCTGGGCATCCCCTTCGAGAACCTGGAACCGCTGCTCGGCTCGGCCCCCTCGCTGAACCTCGCTGACCTGGAGGCCAAGCTCGTCCGCGGTGGGCGTGGCGGCTACTGCTACGAGCACAACACCCTCTTCTGGACCGCCCTCAAGCAGATCGGCTTCGCCGTCACCCCGCTGACCGCCCGGGTGGTACTGGGGGCCGCGCCGGGCGACATCCGGCCGCGTACGCACATGCTCCTGAAGGTGGACGTGACCGGCGAGCCGCACCCGTACGTGGTGGACGTCGGCTTCGGCTCCATCGGCGCGCTGCTGGAACCGATCGAGCTGCGGGAGGGCGCCGAGGTGTCCGACACCCCGCGCCACCACCGCCTGGTCCACGCCCCGCACGACGGGCCGCTGGAGCTGTGGGAGCTGCAGGCCGAGCACAGCGGGGCCTGGGAGCCGCAGTACTCCTTCACGCTGGAGCCGTACGAGGCACCGGACTACGAGATGATCAACTGGCACGTGGCGACCAACCCGCGCTCACCGTTCCGGCAGGCGGTGTACGCGCGGCGCACCCTGCCCGGCTCCCATCTGGCGCTCTCCGGGCCGGACCTGGTGGAGACGGCCGACGACGGCACGATCAAGGAGCGGCTGCTGTCGGGGCCCGACGAGGCGCTCCAGGTGCTCCGGGACGACTTCGGCATCGACCTCCCCGAGGGCACCCGGCTGCCGGAGTGACCTCCGAGGGACCCGGCTGCCGGAGTGCCCCCGCCCGGGTGACGGGCGCCCCGCCGCACCCGCCCCGTCACCCGCGCCCTTCCCCGGCCCCCCGCCCCCACCTCCACTCCCGCGTGGCGCATCTCACCCGGCCGACCGGCCCACGCCCCATTCCAAGCCGCGACGCCGCCCCGACCGGCCGTTCCCACGGTGCGGGGCCGGGGCCGCCATGTCGATGGAAGCCGGAGCGCGGCGGCCGGCGGGCCGCGAGGCCGCGAGAACGGCGGATTCTCCGCGCACCGCGCGAAACGCGGCCGTAAGCTCGCGGACATGCAGGTCATCCAGTCCACCAAGCTCGCCAATGTCTGTTACGAGATCCGGGGCCCCGTCCTGGAGGAAGCGATGCGGCTCGAAGCGGCCGGTCAGCGCATCCTCAAGCTCAACACGGGCAACCCGGCCGCGTTCGGGTTCGAATGCCCGCCGGAGATCCTCGAAGACATCCTCCGGAACCTCGCGGGCGCGCACGGATACGGGGACGCGAAGGGCCTGCTGTCGGCGCGGCGCGCGGTGGTGCAGCACTACCAGACCAAGGGCATCGACCTCGACGTCGAGGACATCTACCTCGGCAACGGCGTCTCCGAGCTGATCCAGATGTCGATGCAGGCGCTGCTCGACGACGGCGACGAGGTCCTCGTACCGGCTCCGGACTACCCCCTGTGGACCGCCTCCGTCTCGCTGGCCGGGGGGACGGCCGTGCACTACCGGTGCGACGAGCAGGCCGACTGGATGCCGGACCTCGCGGACATCGAGCGGAAGATCACCGACCGTACCAAGGCCCTGGCGATCATCAACCCGAACAATCCGACCGGTGCGGTGTACGACGACGAGATGCTGCGCGGTCTCACCGAGATCGCCCGGCGCCACAACCTGATCGTCTGCTCCGACGAGATCTACGACCGCATCCTGTACGACGGCGCCACCCACACCCCGACGGCGACGCTCGCCCCGGACCTGATGGTGCTGACGTTCAACGGGCTCTCGAAGAACTACCGGGTGGCCGGTTACCGCTCCGGCTGGCTGGCGGTCTGCGGCCCGAAGGCGCACGCCACCTCGTACATCGAGGGGCTGACGATCCTCGCCAACATGCGGCTCTGCGCCAACATGCCCTCCCAGCACGCGGTGGCCACCGCGCTCGGCGGACGGCAGTCGATCGAGGACCTGGTGCTGCCGGGGGGCCGGATCCTGGAGCAGCGGGACGTGGCGTACGACCTGCTGACCTCCATCCCCGGGGTGACCTGCGTGAAGCCGAAGGGGGCGCTGTACCTCTTCCCCCGGCTCGACCCCAAGGTCTACAAGATCAAGGACGACCGGCAGATGGTCCTGGACCTGCTGCGGGCCGAGAAGATCATGGTCGTGCAGGGTACGGGGTTCAACTGGCCGGAGCCCGACCACTTCCGGGTGGTGACGCTGCCCGCGACCGAGGAGCTGACGGACGCCATGACCCGGATCGGCTCGTTCCTGGACGGCTACAGCCAGCCGTAGGGGGCGGGAAGGCGGGAACAGCCAACGGCGGGAACAGCCCACAGCGGGAACAGCCAACGGCAGGAGCAGTCCACGGCTCGAACAGTCACGGACAGCCGTGGGGCGACCACACCACCGGACCTGGCTCAACTTTAGACTGAATCCAATGTAGGATGGATACCCAGCATCACCGGGAGGCCATCCATGTACGAGCCGATCCGCACCCCATCGGTCCACACCTCGGCCGACGACGCGGACTTTCCGCACCGCAGCCGCGAGGAGGAGCTGGACATCCAGCTCGCGGGACATCTGGCCGCACTCCTCGCGGTCACCGACGAACTCGGCCTCCGCCCGGCGGGCGACCGTATCGCCGAGCAGGTGGCGCGGCTGCGCGGCGCCCCGCCCGCCCGGCACGCCGCCCTGACCGACGCCACCCCGGCGTCCCTGCACCGCCGCGCCCACGCGCTGGCGGGCCGCGCGCTGCTGGTGGCCGCGTCCCGCGCCGACACGACCGCCGCCATCCTCTCCGCGCAGCGGATGGACGCCCACACCGAGGCCCTCGCCTCCACCGCCGACACCGCCCCCTCCGGGCGACTGGTCGGCGCCCACTGACGGCCCCGGTCCGCGTGCCGCCTCGGCGCGCGGACCGGGCGCCACGGCCTCGTAGGCGTACGGGCTCGTCCGCGTACGGGCTTCTCTGTGCACGCGCTTCTCTGTGCAGGGGCTTCTCTGTGCAGGGGCTTCTCTATGTACGCGCCCGGGTCAGCTGCTCCTACGTACGCGCGTACGCGCCCCCCGGGGTCAGTCCGCGTCCTCGTCCATTTCCCCCAGGCAGCGCATGGCCTGCCGGAAGTCGTCGAGAGCGGGCCCGAACTCCTTGGTCACGGCCCAAAGGGCCGACCGGTCGATCAGCGCCTCGGCCAAGACCGGCGTTCCCTCGGCCGGACGGTGCCGGGCCAGGCGGCGGGCCAGCTCCACCCCTTCGTCGAACAGGCCCCGCACCCGGTCCGCGAACAGATGGGTGCGGCGCTCCCAGTAGACGGCGGAGCGTACGGTCAGGACCCGGTGCAGCCGGACCAGTTCGGCCAGGTACCCGTCCGGGTCCTCGGCCGCCCGCGCGACGAGGGCGTCCACCTCTTCGCGCAGGGCGGTACGGCTGTCGAAGTAGCGCTGCCGGACATCGGGGGACCAGCCCCCGGGATCCGCTCCCAGGGGCGGACGCGCCCCGCCGGACACCGGCCGCTCGCTGTCGGCGCCCGAGAGCGGCAGCAGAACCGCCCAGAAGGATGTCTGATAGCCGCTCCAGGACCTGCGCTCACCGGTCGCGGCCAGCTCCGTCAGCACGGCGTGCGCCTCCTGCCGTACGGCGGCCGCCCGGTCACCCCGGCCCCAGGTGCCGAGCATCCGCGCGTACCCGATCAGCGCGTAGAGGTGGCAGGCCATCGGGCCCCGGTCCGCCGCCGCCTCGGCCGCCTCCATGTCGACGAGCGTCCCGAACGCGGCGAGCGCCTCATCCGAGCGGCCGGCTTCATGGAGAGCACCGATCCACTCCAGGAGCGACCAGGCGAGCGTGCCTTCACGGGGCCCGTCCGGCAGGATCGCCGCGACCAGCTCGGTCAGGGCATCGGCCGCCTCACCACAGCGGCCCTCCTCGGAGAGTCCGGCCGCCCACACGCCCAGCCCCTTGACCGCCGACCCTCCGGTCCGTGCTGCCTGCGCCCGGCCGACGGCGAGCATCTCCGCGCGCAGGGCGAGCCCTTCGGAGCGCCGGCCCAGTTCGTACAGGCCTTTCTGGCACGAGTCGAGTGCCTGGTACAGGAGATCCGCGCGGGCGGGTTCGGCCGGGTCGACGGCCCGCGCCGCGACCACCGCTTCCTCGCGCAACGCGAGGCAGGCCGCCTGTCGTTGACGCGCAGTGGCCGCGGAGTCGTCGCCCCTGCGGGGGGCTGAGCCGTAGCCCGGCTCGTAGCTCAGGCTCAGCAGAGCACCGACCAGGCGGGGCAGGTAGGGAGCGGGGCTGACCTGGGCCAGCACCCGGTAGGCGTCGACTTCTTCGTACGGAGTGCGGCGTCCCGATGCGAGCAGGATGGCCTGTGCCCGCACGATGTCGTCCTGATCGACTGTCCCCGAGGTATCCATGACGGAGATTCTGGGTGTCCCCGAGAGGGCCGGACAAGCGTTGCGGACTGTGCCATCCGTCCTACGAAAACCCCCTCTGACCTGTCATGATGGTTGTGTCATCGCTTCTTCGGCAGCAGGTGCCCTCCCCGCCCTCCGCCACGGACCGGGGCCCCTCCGGCACGGGCCGGGCCCCCTCCGTTGCGTACTGGGATGGCCCCTTCATCTGCCGTCCACCCAACTCCGCCTGGAATGTGGGCTTCCGCGAGCACGCTGCACAGGTGAGACGCATCGTGGGAATCGTCCTGGCGGTCCTGTTGATCGGCGGCGTGACAGCAGCCGTCGTGGCAGGCCGCGACAGCAAGGGCAGCAACGGCAGCGGTGGCACGGCAGCGACGACCGTGCGAGGGGTGATCGGGTCGGAGAAGGCGGAGTTCTTCGCCGATCCCGACACCGTGAAGGCCCTCGCCGCCCAGGGGCTGACCGTCAGGGCCGAGACATCGGGCTCCTGGGCGATGGACCAACTCGCCCTAGAGGGACAGGACTTCGCCTTTCCCGGCTCGAAGGCACCGGCCGATGAGCTACGCCGCAAGTCCGGCATCGAGGGCGGCCCGCTACGACCCTTCTACTCACCGCTCGTGGTCGTCGCGCACCGCAACGCGGCCGAGGTCCTCGCGGCCAACGGGCTCGTCCGGCTGAGGGCGAACGACGACTCGAAGTTCGCCACCCGGGGCACGCTCCTCATGGGCCCCTACCTGAAGGCGGCCAAGGCGGACCGGACCTGGCAGCAGCTCGAAGGGGCGTCCGGTCAGGCCGAGTTGAGCGGAACGGTCTTCATCACGAGCACCGACCCCGTCTCGTCCAACTCCGGCGCCCTCTACCTCGCCGCCGCCTCCTACGTGGCCGACGGCGGGCGGGTGGCGGCGGACCAGGCCGCCGTGGACCGGACGGCCGCTCTGCTGCGGAAGCTCGTCCAGGTCCAGGGCGCCCAGCAGACCAGCAGCGACGCCCCGTTCCGCGACTTCATCAGCGGGGTCGGCAACCCTCTCGTCCTCGTCTACGAGTCGCAGGTGGCCTCCCTGCTGGTCCACAACCAACAGCAGGAGATCGGGGACCTCGTGGTCCTCTACCCGGACACCACGGTCTCCAGCGACCACACCCTCGTCCCTCTGACCGCCGAGGGGCGGCGGCTGGGCGAACTGCTCTCCACCGACCCCCGGCTGCGGGAACTCGCGGTACGGCACGGCTTCCGACCGCAGGGCGCCGCGGCCGAGTTCACCGCCGCCACGGCGGCCCACACCGACTACATCGACCAGGGGCTGACCGGCGTACGACAGGCGCCCGTGCCCACCGCCGAGGTGCTGCGCACGATGGCCCGCCGGGCCCGCGGCTGACGACACCCGCCACCGCTCCCTGATCGGACCTGATCCACCCCGATCCGATCCGATCCAGCCTGATCCGGCCTAATCCGGCCTGACTCCAGCCCGATCCGGCCCGATCCGAACGACAGGCCCTAGCCCAGGAGACCTCAGCCATGCCCCAGGACCCCAGACATCAGTACGCGAGACCGCAGGAGGAGGTGAGCCAGGAGGGCACCACCCCGCTCGTGCTCACCCCGCCCGAGCCCGTCGCCCCCGTCCGCACCGAGCAGGCCGCCGGTCTCGTCCCGGTCGAGGACGCGGTGCGCGAGGAGATGGTCCGGCGGGCCGAGGAGTACGTGGGCTCGCTCGCCGGACTCGACGCCCGCTCACCGGAGTTCACCGCCCGGATCGGCGAGATCACCGCGCTCGGCCAGGGCGACATCCGCAGCGCCGCCCAGCAGTCCAACCGGATGCTGGACCGCACGGTCCGCTCGCTGGCCTCCGGCGAGGGCGACGCACCGTCCCGGGTCGGGGCCTCGCTGGTCGAGCTCCGGCGCACCGTCCAGGACCTCGACCCGGGCGACACCCCGGGGCGCGGTCCCCGTCGGCTGCTGGCGAAGCTGCCCGGCGCCAACCGGTTCCGCGACCACGTGGCGAAGTACGCCTCCGCACAAGGCACTTTGAACCGCATCGTCGGCTCGCTCCGCAGCGGCCAGGACGAACTGAGCCGCGACAACGCCGCGTTGCACACCGAACGCACCCGGCTCTGGGAGTCCATGGGCAAACTCCAGGAGTACGCAGTCCTCACCGAGGCCCTGGACGGAGTCGTGGCCCGCCGGATCGCGGACACCGAGGCCACCGACCCCGTACGGGCCGACGCGCTGCGGGCCGACGTCCTCTTCCCCGTACGGCAGAAACACCAGGACCTGCTGACCCAACTCGCCGTCTGCGCCCAGGGATACCTGGCCATGGACGTCGTACGGCGCAACAACGAGGAGCTGATCAAGGGCGTCGACCGGGCCGCGACCACCACGGTCTCCGCGCTCCGGATCGCCGTGACGCTCGCCTCGGCGCTGGAGAACCAGCGGCGGGTGACCGAACAGGTGCAGGTACTGCGCTCCACCACGGAGGGCCTGATCCGGGGCAACGCGGAGATGCTGGCCACCCAGAGCGGCGAGATCCAGCGCATCGCGGCCGATCCGGCGGTGGGCGCGGAGACGCTGCGTACGGCGTTCCAGCAGATCTACCGGACGCTGGACGCCATCGACACGTACAAGGTGCAGGCGACGGAGTCGATGGCCGCCACCGTCGAGTCGCTGACCGCCGAACTCCAGGAGGCAGGGGCCAGGCTGGACCGCAGCCGCAGCGCAGGCGCCCTGGACGGCGGCCTCGGATGAGCCGCCTCCCGCAGGCCGGGGCGGTGGCGGCCCGCAGACTCCGGCGTACCCTCGCTCCCCTGCTCGCCGCCGCAGTCCTCCTCCCGCTCGCCGCCTGTACGACGCAACCGGCCGGTCCCGAAGGGGAGTCCGGCGACGACGGGAAGCCGCGCGAGGGCACGGTACGGGTCCTCGCCTCCAGCGAACTCGCCGATATGAAGCCCCTGTTGGAGGAGGCCCGCAAAGCCACCGGGATCACTGTGCGGCCCACCTGGACCGGCACCCTGGACGCCGTCGAGCGACTGGCGTCGGGGAAGGCGGACGGGGCGTACGACGCGGTGTGGCTGTCGTCCAACGACTATCTGCGCCTGAACCCGGAGGCCGCCCGCCGCGTCACCTCCGAGACCCCGCTGATGACCTCGCCGGTCGCCCTCGGAGTGCGGCCCGCGACGGTGAAGCGGCTCGGCTGGGACCCGGAGCAGGTGAGCTGGGCCCAGGTCCACCGGGCGGTCGAATCCGGGAAGCTGACGTACGGGATGACCGACCCCAAGCGCTCGAACTCCGGTTTCTCCGCCCTGATTTCGGTGGCGTCCGGGCTCTCCGGCGCCCAGGCGGCCCTCACCGACGCCGACGTCCGCGCGGCGAGCCCGAAGCTGAAGGAGTTCTTCGCGGGGCAGCGGCTGACCTCCGGCTCCTCGGGCTGGCTGGCCTCCGCGTACGCCCGGCGCTCCACGGTGGACGCGCTGATCAACTACGAGTCGGTACTGCTCTCGCTGAACCGGGACAGCGACAGGGACAGGGACAGTGCCACCGGCACTGACGGCGGCACCGAGACCGGAACCAGCACCGGCACCGGCACCGGCACCGGCACTGACGGCGGTACTGACAGCGGCACCGGCACCGGCACCAACCTCACAGTCATCCGCCCTCGCGACGGGGTGGTCACCGCCGACTATCCGCTCTCCACCCTCGCCGCCGCCGCGCCCGCCGCCAAGGACGCGGTACGGGCCCTCACCGAGCACCTCCGCTCCCCCGCCGTACAGCGCGAGATCACCGCGCAGACCCTGCGCCGCCCGGTCGTCGCCTCCGCGCGCCCCGCCGAACCGCTCTCGCCCGAGGCCCGGCGCGAACTGCCCTTCCCCGGCTCGCGATCGGTCGCCGACGGGCTGCTCTCCGCGTACGAGCACCAGCTCAGGCGCCCCTCGCGGACCGTGTATGTCCTGGACACCTCGGGGTCGATGCGGGGCAAGCGGCTGGAGCAGCTGAAGGCCGCCCTCACCGGGCTGACCGGCGACTTCCGGCAGCGCGAGGAGGTCACCCTGCTGCCGTTCGGCACCTCGGTGAAGCAGGTCCGCACCCACACCGTCGATCCGGCCGACCCGAAGGCCGCACCCGCCGCGATCCGGGTGGACGCCGCCGCGCTGACCGCCGAGGGGGAGACCGCGATCTACTCGTCCCTCTCCGCCGCCTACGACCACCTCGGGCCGGACACCGAGTCCGCGTTCACCTCCATCGTGCTGATGACGGACGGCGAGAACACGGCGGGCCGTTCGGCGGCCGACTTCACCACGTTCTACCGGTCCCTGCCGTCCGCCCGGCAGGCCACCCCGGTCTTCCCGGTCGTGTTCGGCGACTCCGACCGCTCCGAACTGGACCGGATCGCCGAACTGACCGGCGGCCGGCTCTTCGACGGGACGAAGGAGCACGGGCCGGGCTCGCTGGACGGGGCGTTCGAGGAGATCCGTGGCTACCAGTAGGTCCGGAACAAGGGTGGCGGGGGTGGCGGGCCGGGCGCTCGCCTACCTCGAATCGGCCAAGAACCTCACCGGCAGCGCGGCCGCCCTGGGCGGGCTCGCCCTCACCTTCGCCGGGTTCGCGGGCACGTACTGGCCGGTGGTGGTCGCCGGGCTGTACGGCGCGGGCGCCCTGATCGCGCCGCCGACACGTCCGCCCGCCCCGGATTTCCCGGACGACCCGTCCTCGCAACTGTCCTCGCTACGGGCCGACTTGACGACCCTGCGGGAGTATCTGGACCAGGTGGACCTGCCGCCCGCCGCGACGAAGCGGATCGGCGCCCTCACGAAGCTGCTGGACGGGCTGCTGGAGCCCGGCTGGGTGTCGCAGGCGCTGGCCCAGGACCCGGAGGGCGTCCACGTACTGGCCCGTGCGGTGCACCGGGACCTTCCGGAGTCCGTCGACGCCTTCGTACGGACCCGGTGGTGGACGCGGATGGCGCCGGGCCAGCAGGACCCGGAGGAGCAGTTGGAGCGTCAACTGTCCGTGCTGCAACGGGAGGTGGAGGCGCTGGTGGCGGGGTTGCGGGAGGCGGAGGAGATCCGCCAGCAGAGCCATACGCGGTATCTGGAGGACCGGTAGGCCCAACGGCGGGCAGAAGGGACGGCCCCCGGAACCGTGAGGGGGTTCCGGGGGCCGGCAGGGCGTCCTTGGTCGGGGACTCCCTGAGGGGGCCGTCGTCTCCGACAGCCCCCGGTCCGCGGCGGGTCGTCGTACCCACAGGTCAGGGCGGATGTCCGATGGACCCGGCCGCGGAGTCACCACGGGACCAGGCCCCGCACGAGCTCAACTCAACTCAACTCAGCCCAGCTCAGCTCAGCGGGACCAGGCACCGTACGTGCTCAGCCCAGCCGCTCCACCAGCGCGCGGTACTCGTCCCACAGCTCCTTGGGCGTGTGGTCGCCGAAGGTGTTGAGGTGCTCGGGGACCAGGGCGGCCTCCTCGCGCCAGACCTCCTTGTCGACCGTGAGCAGGAAGTCGAGGTCGGACTCGGAGAGGTCCAGCCCCTCGGTGTCGAGCGCGCCCTTGGCCGGCAGGATGCCGATCGGGGTCTCGACGCCCTCGCCCTTGCCCTCCAGGCGCTCCACGATCCACTTGAGCACACGGCTGTTCTCACCGAAGCCGGGCCACACGAACTTGCCCGCGTCGTTCTTGCGGAACCAGTTCACGTAGTAGATCTTCGGCAGCTTGGCCTGGTCCTTGTCCGCGCCGACCTTGACCCAGTGGTTCATGTAGTCGCCCATGTTGTAGCCGCAGAACGGCAGCATGGCGAACGGGTCGCGGCGCAGCTCGCCGACCTTGCCCTCGGCGGCCGCCGTCTTCTCGGAGGCGACGTTGGCTCCGAGGAAGACGCCGTGCTGCCAGTCGAAGGACTCGGTGACCAGCGGTACGGCGGAGGCGCGGCGGCCGCCGAAGAGGATGGCCGAGATCGGGACGCCCTTGGGGTCCTCCCACTCGGGCGCGATGATCGGGCACTGCCCGGCGGGGACGGTGAAGCGGGCGTTGGGGTGGGCGGCGGGCGTACCGGACTCGGGGGTCCAGTCGTTGCCCTTCCAGTCCGTGAGGTGGGCCGGGGCCTCCTCGGTCATGCCCTCCCACCACACATCGCCGTCGTCCGTCAGCGCCACGTTGGTGAAGACGGAGTTGCCCCACATGGTCTTCATGGCGTTGGCGTTGGTGTGCTCGCCGGTACCGGGCGCGACGCCGAAGAACCCGGCCTCGGGGTTGATCGCGTAGAGGCGGCCGTCCTCGCCGAACCGCATCCAGGCGATGTCGTCGCCGATGGTCTCCACGGTCCAGCCGGGGATGGTGGGCTCCAGCATGGCGAGGTTGGTCTTGCCACAGGCGGACGGGAAGGCGGCGGCGACGTACTTGCTCTCACCCCGCGGCGGCGTGAGCTTGAGGATCAGCATGTGCTCGGCGAGCCAGCCCTCGTCGCGGGCCATCACGGAGGCGATGCGGAGCGCGTAGCACTTCTTGCCGAGCAGGGCGTTGCCGCCGTAGCCGGAACCGTACGACCAGATCTCGCGGTCCTCGGGGAAGTGCGAGATGTACTTGGTGGTGTTGCAGGGCCACGGGACGTCCTCCTGGCCCTCGGCCAGGGGGGCACCCAGGGTGTGGACGGCCTTCACGAAGAAGCCGTCGGTGCCCAGCTCGTCCAGGACCGACTGGCCCATGCGGGTCATGGTGCGCATGGAGACGGCGACGTACGCCGAGTCGGTGATCTCGACGCCGATGGCGGAGAGCGGGGAGCCGACGGGGCCCATACAGAAGGGCACGACGTACATGGTCCGCCCGCGCATGGACCCACGGAAGACACCGTCCGCACCCGTGAAGATCTCCCGCATCTCGGCGGGGTCCTTCCAGTGGTTCGTGGGGCCCGCGTCCTTCTCCTCCTTGGAGCAGATGAACGTACGGTCCTCGACGCGGGCGACATCGCTCGGGTCGGACGCGGCGTAGTACGAGTTCGGCCGCTTGATCTCGTCCAGCTTGGTGAACGTGCCCTTGGCGACGAGCTCCCCGCACAGGCGCTCGTACTCGGCCTCGGAGCCGTCGCACCAGACCACCCGGTCCGGCTGGGTGATGGCTGCGATCTCGTCGACCCAGGAGATCAGCTCCTGGTGGTGGGTGGGGACAGTGAGGGGAGCCGCGATGTCGCGCGCCACGATCGCTCCTTGTTGAGGGTGTGTGTTGTCAGGTGCCCCGTGGGGGCTGCGACCCGGATGCTTCGTACCCTTCAATCCCCTGGCGCTCATCCGGTGCCGACCGCACTCATTTGATCATCCGACCCTTTCGCCCATATGTCCAGGGGGCCGCACACGTGAGCATCACCACTCATATCCGTTACCTACGGTTGCGTAGGTAGCATGCGGATATGACTGACGCCGCCGCTGCCGCCGCGCCCCCAGGACCTGCCACCGCGACTCCAGGACCTGTCACCGCACTCCCGACAGGACCGGCCGAGGCGGCCACGGGACCTGTCGTGCTCGACCCCGTCCCCGTCAAGCCCCGGATGCGCGGCTGGCTGCACGCCGGGATGTTCCCCGCGGTGGTGATCGCCGGGATCACCCTGATCGCCCTCACCGACAGCACCCGGGGCCGCATCGCGGTCGCGATCTACATCGTGACCGCCTGCCTGCTCTTCGGCGTGAGCGCGGTCTACCACCGGGGCACCTGGGGCCCGCGCGGCGAGGCGGTGCTCCGCCGCCTGGATCACGCCAACATCTTCCTGATCATCGCGGGGACCTATACCCCGCTGACCCTGCTGCTCCTGCCCGAATCCACCGGACGGCCCCTGCTCTGGGCGGTCTGGGCGGCCGCGGCGGCGGGCATAGCCTTCCGGGTCTTCTGGGTCGGCGCCCCGCGCTGGCTCTACACGCCGTGCTACATCGCGATGGGCTGGGCGGCGGTCTTCTTCCTGCCCGACTTCATGCGGACGGGCGGCATCGCGGTGCTGGTGCTGGTCATCGTGGGCGGGCTGCTCTACAGCGCGGGCGGCGTGATCTACGGCATCAAGCGCCCGAACCCGTCGCCGCGCTGGTTCGGCTTCCACGAGGTCTTCCACTCGCTGACACTGGCCGCGTTCGTGGCGCACTACGTGGGCATCTCGCTGGTGGCGTACCAGCACGGATAGTCCGTACGGGTACGGGAAAGGGGCCGGTCACGCACCACGCGACCGGCCCCTCACCGCTGCACAGGGCCCTCAGCCGCCCAGCTTCACCGCCAGCTCGCCCGCGTCCGTGGTCGGGGCGTCACAGACGAAATGCCGGCAGACGTACGCGGTCGGCGCGCCGCCCACCAGGGGCCGGTCCACCAGCAGCGGGAACTCGGCCCCCGCGCCCGGCCCTTCCCCCGCCGCGACGACCGCACCCGGGGCCCGGCCCAGCAGCGCCGTACGGTGCAGCTCACCGCCGACCGGCCCGGCCACGGCCACCTCGCGGGGCCCGTCCAGCAGCGCCTCGGCGACGGCGAGCCCCCAGCCGATGAAGCGGGGGGCGCGCGGGGCCAGCGCCTTGACGACCCCGAGCGCACCTTCGGCGGCGGTGCGGTGGGCGTCGGACCCGGTGTACGCGGCGTACGAGAGCAGGGCCCCCGCAGCGGCTGTCCACCCGGCCGGGGTCGCGCTGTCGGTGGGATCCTGCGGCCGCCGGATCAGCTTCTCGGCATCGTGGGCGGTGTCGTAGAGCTGCCCGCCCTCACCGGTGAACTGCTCCAGCACGACATCGAGCAGGAACCCGGCGAATTCCAGCCAGGCCCCTTCCCCCGTGACAGCGGCCAGCGCGAGGAACCCCTCGGCGACATCGCCGTAGTCCTCCAGCACGCCCGCGTTGTCCCCCGCACGCCCGTCCTTGGAGGTACGGGTCAGCCGAGCGACTTCACCGAGATGGACCCGGACCAGCAGATCGGCGGCCTCGGTGGCGCGCTCCACGAGGTCGGGCCGGTCGAAATAGGCCCCGGTCTCGGCGAGGGCGGCGATGGCGAGCCCGTTCCAGGCGGCGACCACCTTGTCGTCCCGCCCAGGACGCGGCCGCTCCTCACGTGCCGCCAGCAGCCGCGCCCGTACGTCGGCGACGCGCCCGGCGTCCACGGGCCGCGCCTCACCGGAGAGCTGGAGAACAGAGGCACCCTCCTCGAAGGTGCCCTCCTCCGTCACCCCGAAGTACGCGGCGGCGAAGGCTCCGTCCTCCTCACCGAGCACCGCGCGCAACTGCGCGGGAGTCCAGACATAGAAAGCACCCTCGACATGCTTTCCTTCCTGATCCTCACTGTCGGCATCGAGCGCGGAGGCGAAACCACCCTCGGCGGTACGGAGCTCCCGCACCATGAAGTCGGCGGTCTCCAGGGCGACCCGCCGGGCTTCCTCGGACCCGGTGGTACGCCAGAGATGGGCGTACACGCGGCACAGCAGCGCATTGTCGTACAGCATCTTCTCGAAGTGCGGAACGACCCATTCCCGGTCCACGGAGTACCGCGCGAACCCACCCCCGAGCTGGTCGTAGATCCCGCCCCGGGCCATCGCCGAACAGGTGTCGGCGGCCATCTGAAGGGCACCTTCCGCTCCCGTACGGGCGTAATGCCGCAGCAGGAACTCGACAGCCATGGACGGCGGGAACTTGGGCGCGCCCCCGAACCCGCCGTACTGCTCGTCGTACTCCCGCGTCAGCCCGAGCAGCGCCTGCGCGATCTCCGCCTCCCCCGGCACCCCGTCGCCCCCATGGGCCAGCGACCGCCCGGCCAGATCGGCCACAATCCGCCCGGCCACCTCGGCCACCTCCTCCCGCCGGTCGCTCCACGCGTCGCTCACCCCTTCGAGCACCTGCCGGAAGGAGGGCGATCCGTGCCGGGGCTCGGGCGGGAAGTAGGTCCCGAAGTAGAAGGGTTCGGCGTCGGGCGTAAGGAAGACGGTCATCGGCCACCCACCGTGCCCGGTAGCCGCCTGAACGGCCTCCATGTAGACGGCGTCGACATCGGGACGCTCCTCCCGGTCGACCTTCACGGCGACGAACCGCTCATTGAGGTAGGCCGCGACGGCCTCGTCCTCGAAGGATTCGCGGGCCATGACGTGACACCAGTGGCAGGAGGCGTATCCGACGCTGAGCAGCACGGGCACATCCCGCTTCCTGGCCTCCTCGAACGCCTCGGGCGACCAAGGCCACCAGTCGACGGGATTGTCGGCGTGCTGGAGCAGGTACGGAGAGGTGGTCTGCACAAGTCGGTTGGCCATGCCCCCAATCCTCGCGCACCCACCTCCACGCCACCTCCACGCCACGGGGCGCGGCTGCGCGACGGGGCGGCCAGCCCAGAGCGGCTGACCGCAAAGGGAGAAGCGCCGACAGGGGCCAGGGCTTCTCATCATTCTAAGGGCTGTCCCGCACTCCCTGGCGGGCGCACGGCGACAGCTACGGCACCTCACCGCATTGCCGGGACGCCCGAATAAATCCAGTATGCGGAGGTCCGTCCGCCTTGCGATGCACCGCATCTGACGCCGCGCGGTGCTGCACCAGGAATTGCGGGACAGCCTTCAGGTCCGCAGCGCGACTTCTTCAGTGTGCAGCCGATTCAATCGCTCCTGCCCAAAAACGGCAAACGCGTGACCGATCCAGCGCTGAGCAGCAACCTGAGAGCGATTACCCATTACCTGCAGCAATCCCTAACTCGACCCCACTCCAAGGATAAAGCCATGATAATACTATTCAGGGGGAGGTTTAGCGCTCCTTCTGCTTGGATATTTTGCGAACCACCACCATGGAGGGCGAAATGATCGCATCACTCGTGCCAGCTGCAGCCGGGATCGTAATCGCGATCATGGTGTACTGGTTGAACCACAGAGGCGAAGTTCACAGATCCCTCAGAAAGGAAAGGATCATCTGGGTAAGCAGCCAACTGAAAGACCTCTACGGCCCCCTTCTTGTTTTGGCGGAGACCAACGAACGGGCATGGAAAGAATATCGGAGAACATATTTTCCGCCTGATCCAGAAGAATCACCATCGGGTTCACTGACGGAATCGATGTCGATGCGATGGCATGTTTGGGTTGAGACGGTTTTTGCCCCAAGGGCCCAACAGATAAGAGAGATCGTCACCGCGCGTGGAGATCTAATTATCGAAAGAGAGATGCCGCCAGTGGTGCTTGACTTTTGCGCCCACGCAGCAACCTATGATGCCCTATTGGCAGACTGGGGCACCGCTTCCGTTAACGATTCTACATTGATCCGTCACCCTGGAAGCGCTTTCCTGTCGTACGTGCGCGAGTCGTACATCGCCCTGAAAGCCGAGCAAGAAGAACTACTGAAGTCGAGTCGACGTTAATTAGCACCCCGGTCCTTGGTCGGCTAGTTCACGGAGGGATTAACTTCCCATGAAGGTATTTCTAAGTTGGTCCGGGGAGCGCTCCAGGCGAGTGGCTGAGGCTCTCAAGTGCTGGCTTCCGGATGTCATCCAAGAGATTGACCCGTGGGTCTCAAGTCAAGACATCGCCAAAGGGGGCAGAGGGATCGACGAAATTACACATGAACTTGCCGCGACAGACTTCGGGATTATCTGCGTAACCCCGGAGAACGAAGCATCGAAATGGATCAATTTCGAGACAGGGTCACTCGCCAAGAAATTTGAAATCGCACATGTCGCCCCTTTTCTCCTGGATATGAAGATTGCCGACTTGGCCGGCCCTCTATCTAAGTTCCAGGCTACCGTAGGCGATAATCGGGACGACGTCCGAAAGCTGATTAGCGACATGAACAAGGCGTCATCAGGACGGGTAGTGGCGGAAGATCGCCTGGAGCGAGCTTTCGCACGGAGTTGGCCCGAACTGGAAAGAGCCCTCCAAGAAGCACAGAGGGCGCTACCAGGGAGTGTGCGACATTCAATCGAACGATCCGAAGCGGAGATGCTTGAAGAGATCCTCTTGCTGGTTCGAAAGCAAGAATTTCGCGGAACAAGCCTGGAAGGGAAAGTAAATCAAGCTGAGGAAAAACTATCACGCAGTCGGCGCATCAGCGAAGATGAGTTCATCTTGGCGTCATTCGCGAAGATCGGATGGCAGGTGACTAAGTCCTCGTGGGGAAATAATGGGGTGAACATCACCGCACAACACCCGGAAAACGGTAGCGCATTTCTGTCACGCGATTTCATTGAGCGCATGACAAAGTCCTTGGGTAGGCCTGTGACCGTAATGAACGAGTCGGGCAATGCACTAATTCACAGCGGCATGGAAATCACCTAGCGTGTGTGCGCTATCGATTTACTGGACAAACTTCTCCTCGACGGGCATCGGCATGTTCTCTGTTTTCTTGAAGCGCAGGTTCTCAACCTTTCCTTCCTGGACCCACGCATTCCATGCCTTAATATAAATGGCTACTTGTTCACGCATGGTATAGCGGCGCTTGGCGCCCCTCCTTTTCACATGCGGGACCTTAGACAGGGCGAGCCGCGGATCTCCAATCTCAAGGTTTGCGCCTGAGGTCAGCCCCTCGATCCAACTATCTGCCTTCACAGCGGGGGCCGCCTCGGTCGTGACAAAATATCCAACCGCCACCCCGGTTTGGCTCGCAAATACATGCCTAGAGATCTCGCGACCCATCTTCACTGCTTCTCGGTACATGTCGCTGTCCCCGTCGTATGCAGCTAGAATGCGGCCGTTCGCGATTCGGGCTGCATTACCACTCCACGAGGAGTCCGGCATGTTCTTAAACAGAAGAACATGCCGAATGGTGGAGTAAAGCACCGGAAGATACCTCTCGCCAGTAGAAGAAAGAGTGTCCACCCCACTTCGACGCTTCCCTGTGTCGAGGACAGGAAACGCGGTTCTCGGAAGCCCTTCGAAAACATAAATCCACACGGGAACACCGGCCTTAAGGGCGGCATTCAAGCGATGCTGACCATCGAGGAGATACCCCGTACCAAGAGGTCCGTCGAGCGCGATTCCCTGATGCGTTAACTGCCAATCACCGCGGATAATCGAGTCAGCCAAGAATTCTACTTGACCCCAGTCCAGGCGACGATTTACCACTGCTCGAGACAGTAGGAGTCCCGCCATATCCGGATCGACTTGCACGAGACGTGGCGTAGGCGCGCCCTGGGGGACGCCGCTATCGATATGCACCTCTAAAGCGTAGAGGACTTGAGAACGTAACGGCACCGAAGATCTAAATTGATCATTTTCGAACGGAACTGAGGGCCCCGTTGCGTCCTGCCGGGTGGCAGCAAGTGGGCCAGTCCGTGTCGCACCTAAGCAGGTGTCTGCCCCAGCCGGGGAAGCTCATCCGGGTTCAGGGCGGCTTCGGCCCTCAACCAGCTCATGGGAAGCGTCTAAGCCCTCACCATTGTAATAGTGCTTGTCTTACACTCTGAGCATGAAGCCGACCCGTGCCGGAACCACCGAGAACATCTCCGTGTCCATGCCCGCCGAGCTGGTCAGCGAGCTCCGCTCCCGAACCGGCCGCCGCGGGCTGTCCAGCTACATCACCGAAGCCGTCAGGCACCAGCTCGCCATGGACGGACTCGCCGAGATCGTGGCGTCCCACGAGGAAGAGCACGGCGCGCTCACTGAGCAGGAGATCGAAGCCGCTCGTCTCGAGCTGTTCGGAGACGTGAACGCCGAGGACGTCGAGCGGGGTGCCGCGTGAAAGAGCAGCCAGCCCGCTCGCTGGTGCTCGACTCCGAGGCGCTCTCTCTGCTCCTGCGCAACGACCGCGGCATGGCGGCTCGCATCGAGGCGTCCCGGCAGGCTGGGGTTCCCGTCCTCGCGTCCGTGCTGACCATTGTTGAAGCCGTGCATGGGAAGACCGATCTGGCACGCTTGAAGTGGGTGCTCTCCCGGCTGCGGGTGGAACCGGTCAGCCAAGAGGACTCTCTGACCGCAGTGAAGCTGCTTCGGGACGCCGGCGGGCTGCATGGGCACAAGTACGCGATCGATGCCCTCGTCGCCGCGCTCGCGCTCCGTGTCCCGGCTCCCGTGATCGTTCTGACCTCCGACCGCGACGACTGGTCGAAGCTCTGTGGGAGCCGTGTGATCCTCAGAGAGGTGTGAGCGCCGTCGGCTACTGGGTTCGCGAGTTCACTGTCACCAGTGGCAGGAGGCGTATCCGACGCTGAGCAGCACCGGAACGTTCCGCCTTCTGGCTTCCTCGAACGCGTCGGGCGACCAGGGCCACCAGTCGACGGGATTGTCGGCGTGCTGGAGCAGGTACGGGGAGGTGGTCTGCGCAAGTCGGTTGGCCATGCCCCCAATCCTCGCGCACCCACCTCCAGGACGCGGCTGCGCCACGGGGCGGGGTGGGAAGGGGTAGGTGGGACGGGTGGGTGCTGCTGATATCGGGCGGCGCGACACCGGCGAACAGTAGGCTGGCTCCAGCAGCACCGGGACCGCAGAGGCTCCTCGAAGGAGGTACACCATGACCGCCGAGATGGTGGCGCCCGCGTGGATGCATTCGCAGATCAGCGCGGAGCAGTACGACTCCTGGACCGAGGAGCAGTGCGCCGGCATCGAGATCGTGGACGGAATGGTCGTCGTGAGCCCGAGCCCCTCCAAGCGCCACAACCGGCTGGCCCGCATCCTGGCCAACGCCCTGGACGCCGCCGCGGGCCCGGACTGGAACGCCGACACCGACTTCGACGTCCGCCTGCAGGACGTTCCCCTCACCAACCGCCGCCCTGACGTCATCGTCTACCGGGCGGAGACCATCGACCTCACTCCCACCCGCCCCGAGCACGTACTCCTGGTCGTTGAGGTCGTGTCCCCCGGCTCGGAGACCACCGACCGGATCGTGAAGGTCGACCAGTACGCCAAGGCCGGCATCCCCTTCTACTGGCGTGTCGAACAGGCCGCCACCGGGGTCCCGATCGTCTACACCTACGTTCTCGACCCCGCCACCAAGGCTTATCGGGACGGCCAGATGTTCACGGGCGTGATCAAGACTGCCACACCCTTCTCCGTCACCGTTGATCTAGGAAACGTCTGACAGCTCTGGAAGATTCTTTCTTTGTGACTGAGCACAAAGGAAAGCGCAAGTTCCGGGAACGCCTGGAGGCGCTTTTCGCTGCGACCGGCTCGCCCAAGCCGGCTGCGATCTCTTCTGCGAGCAGGGACAGCCTTGGGTGAAGCTCCCTGTCCGTCCAGCGCATCAGCGATTGGCGAAGCGGAAAGCACGTACCGACGAAAAAGCTCTTTCGACAGCTCCTCCGTGCGACCGACACCTTGGCTCGGCAGCGAAACATTGTCCTCCCTGCCGCACTCGCCGACCCGGCAGCCCGGGGATCGTTTGCTGCGCGGGGCACGAGCAAAGATTCCCTCCTCCGCCACAGGAGGAATCGCGTCACATCACGGCAGGAACAGTCCGGATACCGATCCGCCCAGTAGCTGACGCCCAGCCTCTGGAACTGGATGTGCACCGAACAAGTCGCCTGGAGGGCGGCCCTTCACTACCGTCCTATCTACCGCGGGACGTGGACGGGGCAGTCGCGACTCAACTGGCAGAAGTCAGGGAGAGCGGTGGTTTCGTCCTGTTGGTCGGCGAGTCCACGGCTCGGAGGTCACCCCTGCCGTGGACGCGGCATGTGGCGAGAACTTCCAGCAGGTGTCCGGACCGGAAGTCCGGACACCATGTACTTGACCAGGCACTTCGATCAACCTGGCACGCAAGGCGGCTCGAAGTTCCGGTACCGCGCAGCCTTTTGTGAGCGCAATCGCACCAATCGGTGCGACGTCGCTCAGGAAGGGATCTCATCGTGACCGTGGCACTGCTGACCACCGTGATATGCGCTGGTGCACTCACCCTCCGGTAAGTCATCTACCCACTGACCCTTTTGATCGGTTTCCTGTCAGCGCTGCGCGGCCTCAACGCTCCCCAAAGAGTGGCGGTCTTCCGTGCCTTCGCCCGAGCAGTTACAGATGTGAGTAACCACCCCACGAGTGACTACTCACGATCGGCCCCACGCTCCCGAAAGATCAGGCTGGTGCGCTCTGCCCAATCGGTCGACGCCACCACTCCGTGGATTTGAAGCACCCCATGAGCCAATATGCTTCCGCGCTGTCAAGAATCACATCACCGATCATCGGGATAGGGCTGAAGCAGAGCATCCGCTCCTGTATGCGCACCGGCTCCCAGTCGAGATCATGATGAAGCAAAACTGCGAATGGCTCCCCGCGCTGTTGCCAGAAGATCATGGGTTCGCCGCACTCGTTCTCGAAGGGCTTGACTATGTCGTTCGGAGCGAACTCAACGTCCGCCATGTCCGCCCACCGTCCAACCCCTTGACGTTCCCAGACCAGCAAGTCGCGGATACTCGGTACGAAAGTTTTGATGGTGTCGTCATCCAGCACGAACTCTCTTGAGACAACGACAGACTTCAGAGTCTTGCGCTGCGCGTCGGCGCGGCGGATCTGACGGGTCGCGTTGGCCCAGAAGAGACCGCCCCGTTCAGGATCATGGACTACACAGAACACCGGCAGGCTGCTGTCGCGCCTGTTGCTCCCGTGGTCCCCTACTCGGACCCGGTGGCCTCTCCTGGTACGCGTCGAGACTCCACCCTTGACCTGCACCGCAATGGAGTCTGCTGTTCGCTCGCCATTCTGAACAAAGGTGACATGCAGGTCCTCACCATGGTCGTTACTGCCGTCGACCTCCTGCACGATGTGCCCGTGTCGCTCCAGCAGCGCACGGACCTCGTTCACGGCTATGCGCCCAACGCGTCGGCTCTCAGGTACCTTCGGCATCCCGCCCCCTTCTATCCCCTAGGGAACAAGCCTAGGAGAGCCAGCCAGCGAGGTACCCCAACGCCTCGAAGTCAAGGGCGTTACCTCCGGGCCTGCATACCGATTACCGTCAGGCAGGCCCGCACGGACTCCGCCTCGCTTGCCCGAACCGCGCGCATGCGCCATCAGGTGGTGGACGGCTGTCTTCCCACTCTTCGCAGCTCAGCCGCGGCAGGCATTCATCGGGACGGCCCGCCGGGCGGACTTCGGCCTGAGAGCCGTCTGACAGCGCGGGAGGAACCGCCTCTCGCGCCGCCGCACCGAGGTCAGCCCACCGCCACAAAGGGCAGCGCGGAGATGACGGAGACCAGGAGCATTCCGTCCGCGACGGTGTCGGCCACCAGGATGCGGCGGACCTGGCCGCCGGTCTCGCCGGGTAGGTCGCGGGCCTTGTCGCGGTGCTTCGTTCAGTTCTGCGGGCGCCTTCGCCGATCCGATGTTCCGAAGGTGTGGTCGAGGAGGGAGCCGACGAAGCTGACCGCCAGGTAGCCCCCGCCTTCGGTGTCGGCGGCGGACTTCTTGGGGAGCACGCCCAGGGACAGGACCCGGAAGGAGCGGCGGCGCAGGACGTGGCCTCCTGTGACCCGGTCGTATCGCATGGGGTTGCCGCCTGTTCGGGGGAGCGGGGAGCGGTCGAGGGTCGGGGGGGCGGGGAAGGGCGCGGGAGGTGCCTCGGCCGGGTGGTGGCGGACTCGCTTGTCGGCCGCTTGACCTGGGCTGCGGTGCTACCCCGGCGAGCCTACTGAGCGAGGCAGCGGTGTAGCGTGCGGGCACCCCGGCCCCACACGGACTCCTGCGCTGAACACCACTGAACGAAAGGGCACAGGACCATGACCGTGCCGCCGCCTCCCCCGTCCCACATACCTCCCTCGTCTCCGCCGCCCCCGGGGCCTCCGGCGCAGGGCCCCTACGGGTACGGGCCGACGCCTCCGCCCGGTGGTCCCTGGCAGCCGGTGGTTCGGCCGCCGCTCAGTGGGCTCGCGGTGACCTCGCTCGTGCTGTCGCTGCTGATCTGCCTCGCTCCCGTGGGGCTGGTCCTCGGGATCGTCGCCCTGGTGCGCATCCCCCGGAACGGCAAGCGCGGCAAGGGGCTGGCCATCGCCGGGACCTCCGTGGGCGGGGCCGTGGTCGCGCTCTCCCTGCTGCTGGTCGCGTTCGGCGACGCGCGGTTCACCGCCTGGACCACCGACGGGCCCGGGACGGCGAAGGCGGGCACGCTGTTCGGGCTGCGGGAAGGGGACTGCTTCACCCCGGGGTCGGGGCTGCCGACCGCCGACGACAAGCAGTTGAAGGACCTGTCGGCCGAGGTCCTGCCGTGCGAGAAGCCGCACCAGGGAGAGGTCTACGGCTCGTTCCGGCTGAAGGACGGCAGTTTCCCGGGGACCGCGTCCATCGCGGAGTCGGCGTACAAGGAGTGCGCCCCGCTGCTGCTCGACTTCGCGCTGGACACCACGGGGCTCCCCCCGGTGCAGCTCTACTTCTACCACCCGGACGCGACGGGCTGGACGCTCGGCAACCGTACGGTGCTGTGCTGGCTGGGTGCTGAGGACGGGCTGCTGGAGGAGTCGATACGGCAGGACGCGGAGGACTGGGACGAGGGCCAGCTCGCGTACCTGAAGGCGCTGCGGCCGGCCGGTG
The DNA here is from genome assembly GCF_042750035.1 of Streptomyces sp. NPDC059452. NCBI lineage: Bacteria > Bacillati > Actinomycetota > Actinomycetes > Kitasatosporales > Streptomycetaceae > Streptomyces > Streptomyces sp. NPDC059452. Next base: position 145,335 of record NZ_JBHYVE010000002.1, on the reverse strand, counting down.
AGGCGCGGGCCAGCCAGCCCGGCGAGGGGCCCGCGACGAACCTCGCGGCGGCGACCGAATGGGCCGGGCGGATGGCCGACGGAGAGGCGGAGTCGGCGCGGCTGCTGCGGGGCGCGGACGGACTCCCGGCGGATGCGCGCGGTCCCGCCGCGGAGTTCGCGGACCGGCTCGACGCCCTGGCGGCCGCGATGCGCAAGGCGTCGACCGCCCGTACCGAGGCGGAGTTCCGGGAGGCGGTGGTGGGCACCGGCGGGAGCGACGGGTTCGACGAGGAGATGCGGGTACGCGAGGCTGTCGGGCTGCCGACTGCGGACGAGGAGGACCTCGCCGGATGAGCCCTGGTTCGTCTTCTCCACCGTTGTACGGTCCGGGCCATCAGGACCAGCCCGCGGGGCGGCCGCCGCTCAGTGGGCTCGCCGTGGCCTCGCTCGTGCTCTCGCTGCTGATCTGCCTCGCTCCGGTCGGGCTGGTCCTCGGGATCGTCGCCCTGGTGCGCATCCCCCGGAACGGCAAGCGCGGCAAGGGGCTGGCCATCGCCGGGACCTCCGTGGGCGGGGCCGTGGCCGGTCTGGCCGCCCTGCTGCTGGTCATCGGCGGTGGGCCGCTCACCGCCTGGATGGAAGCGGGCAGTGACGTCTTCGGTGCCCGGGGGCGGACGTCCGGGTCCATCGCCACTCTGAAGGCGGGGGACTGCTTCACCCCGAAGGAATCGTTGCTGCTGGGGGAGGACGTGCGGATCACCGACCCGTCGGCCGACATCGTCCCGTGCGACGAACCTCATCTGGGCGAGGTCTACGGAACGTTCCGGCTGGCGGGCGACCACGCCATCTCCGATCCCGGGACGATCGCCGAGCAGGCCCGTGAAGGCTGCGTACCGCTGCTCCACGATTTCGCCCTGGACACGGCCGCGCTCCCGCTGGTCGACACCTCCTTCTACTACCCCGAGTCGGTCAGCGGGACCGGCGGGGACCGGACGGTGTGGTGCTGGATCGGCGCGGAGGACGGCCTGCCGGAGAAGTCGCTGCGACAGGACCCGAGCGGGTGGAGCGAAGACCAGCTGGCCTACCTGAAGGCGATGCGGCCCCTCAGTGAGGCCTCGGTGAGCGCGCCCGAGTCGGCGACGGAGGACGACCTGGCAGCGGCCACGGCCTGGGCCGGCCGGATGGCTCGGGGCGAGGCCGAGTCGGCCCGGCTGCTGCGCGCGGTGGACGGTTTCCCGGCGGAGGTGCGCGGCCCGGTGGCCGGGCTCGCGAACCGGCTCGACGCCCTGTCCGCCGTACACCTCTCCGCCGCGAAGGCCCGGACACCGGCAGAGTTCGACAAGCGCTGGGAGAGCGTCGGCGAGGTGGACGAGTACGAGGAGGAGTGGGAGGCTCGGGTCGCCCTCGGTCTGCCGGTCGAGGACGAGGACGAGGACGAGGGCGAGGGCGAGGCCCCTGCCGGGTGAGCCCGAACCCCGTTCCTGACCTGGCCCTTGCCCCGGGGCTCTCGCGCAGAAGCCTCGTACGCCGGACACTTGACCCTGACACCGGGTCGCTGACCTCGGACGGCTTCGGACGCAGCTCTTGGAGGGGGACATACATGCGGGACAGCCATCGGGCGGAGGCCGAAAGGCTGTTGGTGCGCGCCGTGGAGGAAGAGGCGCGGCGGTCGGGTGGCCGGACGGACTCCGGTGTGCTGCTGGCGCGGGCGCGGGCGGCGCTCGACACGATCGCGGCCGGGGCGCACGAGGAGTACGCCGCGTACACCCAGGCGCTCGACACGGCGGCGGCCGGTGACCGGCCCCTGGCGGAGCGGCTCAGCCGGGAGAACATCGGGACTCCCCTGCTGGTGACGGGCGTTGCCGCCGTCGCCGCGTTCGGGGCGGACCTCGCGTTCGGGACCACCACCGGGCCCGCCCTCGGTGCGGGCGCGGTCGTCGCGGTGGCCGGGGCCGCCACGACCGTGGCGAAGGCCACCGTCTCGCACTGGCCCGCCGCCCACCGCCGCGCCGCCGCGGCCGGACAGCCGGGCGGGGCCGAGCAGTTGCGGCTCCAGTGGCTGACCGCGCTGGAGGTACGGGGCATCCGCCCGTACCTGGACCAGCAGCGGATGCTGACCCCCGCCGCCCGCACCCCGAAGCGGAAACCCGCCCCGGCCGTACGGCAGTTGCGCGGCGGCGACCGCAGCGCCGCCGCCCGCACCCGGGTCGTGCTGGAGCAGTCCTTCGGCCATCTGCCCAACGCCGAGGGGCCGTTCACCGGGCGGCGGGCCGAGCTGGCGCAGATCGCCCGGTGGGTGCACGCCGCCCGCGCCTCCACGCAGACCCGGCCCACCGTCGTCGTCCTGCACGGTGAGCCGGGGTCCGGCCGTACCGCGCTCGCGGTGCGGGCGGCGCACTCGCTCAAGGACCAGTTCCGGGGCGCCTGCGTGGTCGATCTGCGGGGCCAGGTGAGTGGGGAGAGCCCGTTGCCGACCCGGGACGCCCTGCTGCACCTCCTCAACCGGCTGGGCGCCCCGCGCGAGCAGCTCCTCTTCCGGGACGGGACCACCCCGGGAGCCCCGGGCCGGAGTGCGGGAGCCGTCCCCGGAACCCCCGGCCGGAGTGCAGGAGCCGTCCCCGGAGTCCCCGGCCGACGTGACGTGGCCGTCGGGACCGCACCCGGAGCCCCCGCGGCGACCGGTCCCGCGCAGTCGGCAGCGGCCGCGTACGGGAAAGCCGCCGCCGAGCAGCACGTCCGGCGGCTCGGTGAGCTGTACCACCAGCACCTCACCGGCACCCCCGTCACCATCGTGCTCGACGACGCGACCGACGCCGAGCAGGTCCGCACCCTCGTCCCGGAGCGCTCCGACAGCCTGGTCCTCGTCACCGCCCGGGAGCCCCTGGAACTGCCCGACGACCTTCCGGCCTGGGTGCACCACCTGCCCGTCGGCCCGCTGGACGCGGGCGGTGCGGAGGAGCTGCTGCGCGAGGTGGCCGGGGGCGAGGAGGCGGGGCCGTACGACTATCCGGCCACCGACGCCGTCGTGGAGCTGTGCGGCGGGCTGCCGCTGGCGCTGCGGGTGGCCGGTTCCGCGCTCGGGGCCCGTACGCGGAGCGCGCTCGCGGAGGATCTGCGCGCCTACGGTCCGGTGTCCCCGGTGGACCGGGCCCTCTGGCTCCGCTACACCGACCAGGGCGAGCAGGCCCGGCGGCTGCTGCGGCGGCTCGCGCTGGCGGGCCGGGCGAGCCTCGGTGCGGCGGCCGCCGCGGCCCTGCTGGCGGCCGACGAGCAGGAGGCCGAGCGGCTGCTGGCCGAGCTGACCCGGGCCGGGCTGCTCACCCACGTACGGGGATCGCGCTACCGGCTCCACGACCTCGTCCGGACCTTCGCGCTGGCCCGGCTGCTCGACGAGGAGGAGCCCGCCGAGCGGGCCGCCGCCCATGAGCGGCTGCTGACGAACTACGCCGAGCTCGCCGACGCCGTGATCCGCATGGTCGACGGCAAGATGTCGACCCGGGCCGGGCAGTTCGGCTCGCACGGCTTCGGTTCGCTGGACTCGGCGCTGCGCTGGCTGGACGACGAGTCGAGCTTCATCACCTCCGCGCTGCGCCACAGCGAGGGCGTCGACCAGTCCACCGTACTGAACCTGCTGGGCGCCCTGTGCGACTACTGCCTGCTGCGCGGCGACCTCTACCGGCTGGGCGAGATCAGCGAGCTGACCCAGTCCATCGACCAGGGGCTGCTGGAGCGGTCGGTGCAGTGGCGTACGGGGATCGCGGCCCGGCAGCTCGGTGAGCTGGACAAGGCCCGCACCACGCTCTCCTCGGTGGTCGGCCTCTACCGGGAGGCGCACAACGACGCGGGCGCGGCCCTCGCCCTCTGCTCGCTCGGGATCACCCTGCACCACCAGGGCAACCTGACCGAGGCCGCCGCCCGGCTCGGTGAGGCGCTGGACCTCCAGTCCTCCCCCGGCCAGGCCGAGGACCGGGCCTGGACCCTGCACGCCCTGGCGGCGGTCGAACGCGACCGGGGCAACCTGGCCCGCGCCCTCGCACTCCTGGACACCGCCCTCCACCTGCACCGGGAGGGCGAGTCGCTGCACGGGGAGGCGTGGACGCGGTTCCAGCTCGGCCAGGTGCGCCTGCGTACGGGCGAGGTGGCGGCGGCCGAGGAGGCCCTGTCCACCGCCCTGGAGCTGTACGGCCGCACCCGCGACGAGCGCGGCGAGGCCTGGGCCATCACCCAGCTGGCCCGGGCCCGGCTGCTGGGCGGCGACCCGGAGGCGGCCCTGGAGCAGCTCCGCGACGCGCTCGCCCGGCACCGGGACAACGAGGACGCGCGCGGTGAGGCGTGGACGCTGTACTACCTGGGCCAGGCGCTGGAGGAGGACGGCGACACCGTCGAGGCCGTACGGGAGCTGGAGCGGGCCCGGACGATGTTCTCGCGGATGCGGGACGTGTACGGGCTCGCCTGCGCCCGCCACCACTCGGGCCGGGTCACCCGCGACCAGCGGGCCGCGCAGACGGGGAACCTGCGCAATTCGGGGTTCGCCCGGCAGCTCCTGATGGACGCGCGGGCCGACTTCCGGCGGATCGGGGTGGCGCACGGGGAGGCGTGGGCGTGCCTGGAGCTGGCGCTGATCGACGCGGGCAACGGGCGGGCGGCCCAGGCGCTCACGCTGTGCGGCGAGGCGGTGGAGCTGTTCGCCTCGTACGGGGACGAGCGCGGGCGCGACTGGGCCCGGTTCCTGCGGTGCACGCTGCTGCCGTACGCCTCGCCGGGCGGCAGCGAGGTGGGCACGGTGGTGGCCCAGCAGGAGCTGGCGGAGCTGGCCGGGGAGGACCACCCGGCCCGGGACAGCGGGCTGGGGCGGTGCCTGAAGGCGCTCGCGGTGGTCCTGGAGCGGGGCGTGGACCTGGCGGACGGCTGGCAGGCATGGCGGCTCGGCCTGATCCCGACCCGCCACTCCCGCGAGGTGCTGGGCGTCCCTGTGGAACCTGTGGAAGACGCCCCGGCCCCGGCATGACAGCCCGTCCGGGCACCGTCCAGCCCGTGATCGGCCCGCCCACGGGTCACTCCAGCCCGTCCGGGGCCCCATCCAGCCCGTCCGGCGTTCGAGGACGGAAGCCCGAACCCGGGGCCCCGGGCCTGCTTCCGGGAGGACGGATGCCCGCGCCCCGGGGGCCCGGGCCTACTTCCCGGCCGAAGCCCCCGGGGTGCCTTCGGCGGCCGAGGCCGCCCCCGTCTCCGGGGCCTCCTCGAAGTTCACCCGCCCCATGTGCCGGTTCATCGACTTCATCAGCTGCCACACGCCGACGGCGAGGACCGCGAAGACGAGGAAGCCGAGAACTCCGGGGGTGACCTTGTTCTTGTCGAGCTCGGCGGCGAGCGGGACGACGTGCGTCAGTGCCTGGGTCGCGTACATATCAGGCATTGTCGCGGATGCCCGCGAAGAGGTCGCTCTCGGGGAGGGAAGTATCGACGAGGGACTTGGCCAGCTCGTACTCCTCGGTCGGCCAGACCTCCCGCTGGATGTCCATCGGAACCCGGAACCAGCCGCCCTCCGGATCGATCTGCGTGGCGTGCGCGACCAGCGCCTTGTCGCGGATCTCGAAGAACTCGTCGCAGGGAACGTGCGTGGTCAGCGTGCGTTCGACGCGCTCGAACTCCTTCCAGCGCTCCAGCCACTCCCCGTACGGCGACTCCAGCCCGCGGGCGAGCAGCGCCTCGTGGAGCGCGACCGTGCGCGGCCGGTTGAAGCCCTGGTTGTAGTAGAGCTTCTGCGGCTCCCAGACCGGGCCGAACTCCTCCTCCGGGAACGCCTCCGCGTCCGCCGCACCGTCGAACGCGATCATCGAGATCGTGTGCGTCATGATGTGGTCGGGGTGCGGGTAGCCGCCGTTCTCGTCGTACGTGGTGATGACCTGCGGCCGGAACGCCCGGATCTTCGCCACCAGCCGGCCCGCCCCGACCCGCGGGTCCTCCAGGGCGAAGCAGCCCTCGGGCAGCGGCGGCAGCGGGTCGCCCTCGGGGAGCCCGGAGTCGACGAAGCCGAGCCACTCCTGCTGGACGCCCAGGATCTCCCGGGCCTCGTCCATCTCCTTCTTGCGCACCTCGTGGATGTTCTTCTCGATGTACGCGTCACCCTGGAGCTTCGGGTTGAGGATGGAGCCGCGCTCGCCTCCCGTGCAGGTCACGACCAGCACGTCCACCCCCTCGGACACGTACTTGGCCATCGTGGCCGCGCCCTTGCTCGACTCGTCGTCGGGGTGGGCGTGAACGGCCATCAGCCGCAGCTGCTCAGTCAAAGCTCGATCCTCGGTAGTCGATGGTCCTGTGGTCGCCGTGCCGGGGCGCGGTCGGAGGACGAACGGGCGACTTCTATAGTGACCGAACGAGGAGAGGGAAAATTCCTCGTTGTCCTTTTGTCCGGGAAGGAACGATCATGACGGCGGTTCGCGAGACCACCCCCGAGGGGCGGTACGGCAGGACCGATGAGCAGCGCGCGGACCGCAAGCTGAAGATCATCGGTTCGGTGCTGGGCGTCGGACTGCTCGCCATGATCGCCTGGATCGGCTTCGACTACGTGGGCGGCAAGGGCATCAGCGCCGAGCTGATCAAGTTCGACATCGTCTCCGACGTACGGACCGAGGCCCATCTCGAAGTGCGCAAGAAGAGCGGGACCGACGGCTTCTGCACCGTACGGGCCCTGAGCAAGGACGGCAGCGAGGTCGGCCGCAAGGAGACCCGCTTCGGGCCCGGCCCCGACCGGATCGACGAGCTCGTGGTGATGCGGACGCGGGCGCGGGCGACCGCGGTCGAGCTGACGGGCTGCACCGCCGACGGCTCTCCGGCCGGCTGACTTTTCGCCGCGCCCCGTCCGGCACACCCCGCCTGACCAGCGCCTTCCGGCGCGGGAACGGTCCACCCGGACGTGTGACGGTTTACCTTCTCCCCCTTTTCCTGGGGAATTGTTAGGCTCGTGGTTTCGCCCACCCGTGGAAGCACATGCTTCTGGGTAGGGCGATGCTTTGTATTCCCAGTACCGACGAGGAGCACCTGTGACCCAGACCAGCGAAAACGTCACCTGGCTCACGCAGGAGGCGTACAACCAGCTGAAGGCCGAGCTGGAGTACCTGTCTGGTCCCGCGCGCACGGAGATCGCCGTCAAGATCGCGGCGGCCCGTGAGGAGGGTGACCTCCGGGAGAACGGCGGGTACCACGCGGCCAAGGAGGAGCAGGGCAAGATGGAGCTGCGCGTGCGTCAGCTCACCCAGCTCCTGGAGCACGCGAAGGTCGGCGAGGCGCCGGCCGACGACGGCGTGGTCGAGCCCGGCATGGTCGTGACGATCGCCTTCGACGGCGACGAGGACGACACGACCACGTTCCTGCTGGCCTCCCGCGAGTACGCGAGCTCGGACATCGAGACGTACTCCCCGCAGTCCCCCCTCGGTATCGGGGTGAACGGCAAGCGGACGGGCGAGGACGCCGAGTACGAGCTGCCGAACGGCAAGACCGCCAAGGTGAAGATCCTGGCCGCGAAGCCGTACACGGGCTGACCTCCGGCGCCCACCACGACACAGCGACGCGGGAGCCCCCGGCCTTCGAAGGCCGGGGGCTCCCGCGTACGTCATGGCCTCCCGGTCTCCGGCGGTCGCCGAGCGGTACTTGTCTCAGGCGGTCGCCGAGCGGTACTTGCGGACCGCGAGGGTCCGGAAGACCACGATGATCAGGATCGACCAGAGGACCGACGCGAGGACCGGGTGCTCCATCGGCCAGGCCCCGGTGACCGACTTCGGCAGGCCCGGCATGGTGTTCCCGAAGAGCTGACGGGCGCCCGCCACCGTGGCGCTGAAGGGGTTCCACTCGGCGACATGCTGGAGAAACGTCGGCATGTTGGTGACCGGCACGAACGCGTTCGAGATGAACGTCAGCGGGAAGAGCCAGATCAGCCCGCCGGAGGTGGCCGCCTCCGGGGTCCGTACGGAGAGACCGATCAGGGCCCCGATCCAGGAGAACGCGTAACCCAGCAGGAGCAGCAGCAGGAAGCCGCAGAGCACCTTCCCGAGGTTCTCGTGGGTCCGCCAGCCGACGAGCAGGGCGACGCCCGCGAGCACGACGAGCGTGAGGCTGGTCTGTACGAGGTCGGCGAGCGTCCGTCCGGTGAGGACGGCTCCCCGGGCCATGGGCAGCGACCGGAAGCGGTCGATGAGCCCCTTGTGCATGTCGTCGGCGATGCCCGCGCCGGCGCCCGCGGTGGCGAAGGTGACGGTCTGGGCGAAGATGCCCGCCATCAGGAACTCCTTGTACAGCTGCGGATCGGTGGAGCCGCCGATGCTGATCGAGCCGCCGAACACGTACGTGAACAGCACCACGAACATGATCGGCTGGATCAGCCCGAAGATCACCATCTCGGGGATCCGGGCCATCCGGATCAGATTCCGCTTGGCGACGACGAGCGAGTCCTTGACCGACTGGACGACACCGCCGGAGGAGGGCCGGGGGGCCAGGACAGGGGCGTCCTTGGTGGTGGTGCTCACCGGGTCTCCTCCTTCTCCTCGTTGCCTTCCGCTTCGGCCGCGTGGCCGGTGAGCGAGAGGAAGACGTCGTCCAGGGTCGGGCGGCGCAGGGCGATGTCGTCGATCTCCACGCCGTTGCCGTCCAGCTCGCGGATGATCTCGGCGAGCAGCTTGGCCCCGCCGCTCACCGGGACCGTCAGCTTGCGGGCGAGCCGTACGACGGTGACCTCGCCCTTGCCAAGGGTCCTCAGGACGGACCGGGCGGGCTCGATCTCGTCCGGGCGGTGCACGACGACCTCGACGCGCTCGCCGCCGGTGCGGGCCTTGAGCTCGTCGGAGGTGCCGCGGGCGATGACCTTGCCGTGGTCGATGACGCAGATGTCGTTGGCGAGGCGGTCGGCCTCCTCCAGGTACTGCGTGGTCAGCAGGAGGGTCGTACCGCCCGCCACCAGGTCCTCGATGACGTCCCACAGCTGCTGCCGGTTGCGCGGGTCGAGGCCGGTCGTCGGCTCGTCCATGAACATCACGGGCGGCGAGACGACCAGGGCGGCCGCGAGGTCGAGGCGGCGGCGCATCCCGCCGGAGTACGTCTTGGCGGTGCGGTCGGCGGCGTCGGCGAGGTTGAACCGCTCCAGCAGGACGCCCGCCCGGGCCTTCGCGTCGCGGGAGGTCATCTGGTAGAGCTGCCCGACCATCTGGAGGTTCTCGCGGCCGGTCAGATACTCGTCGACGGCGGCGAACTGCCCGGAGAGCCCGATGGAACGGCGTACCTCGTTGGGCTTCTTCAGCACGTCGATCCCGGCCACGAACGCAGCTCCGCTGTCGGGGCGCAGGAGCGTGGTCAGGACCCGTACGGCGGTCGTCTTGCCCGCCCCGTTGGGGCCGAGCAGCCCGAGGACGGTGCCCTCGGGCACATCGAGGTCCACTCCGTCCAGGGCTCGTACGTCACCGAAGGTCTTCACCAGACCCTCGGCATGGATGGCACCTGGCATGGAAGGGCTCCCCCGTCGCTCGCGGATGACCGGAATACGGATGACCGAATACGTACGTACGTGGTGCAGGGCTTCGTGAGCGATCCTAGGATTCACGGGCCTTCACCGCGCGGTGAACAACGAGATCGGGCCACCCGGCGGGAACCGGGCAGTCAGCCGATGACCCGGTACCCCGCCGCGCGCAGCGCCGCCTCGACCTCTTCGCAGTGCTGGGGGCCCTTGGTCTCCAGGTGGAGATCGACCTCCACCTCGGTCAGCCCGAGGCGCGGGTCGGTGCGTACGTGGCCGATATCGAGCACGTTGGCATCGGCCACGGAGAGCGCGGCCAGCAGGGTGGCCAGCGCCCCCGGCCGGTCGGTGAGCCGCAGCCGCAGGCTCAGGTAGCGGCCCGCGGCGGACATGCCGTGGCGGAGGACGCGCTGCATCAGCAGCGGGTCCACATTGCCGCCGGAGAGCACCGCCACCACCGGCCCCCGGAACGCCTCCGGGTCGCTGAGCAGGGCGGCCACCGGGCTCGCCCCGGCCGGCTCCACCACCAGCTTCGCCCGCTCCAGGCAGAGCAGCAGCGCGCTGGAGAGCTCGTCCTCGGTGACGGTCCGGACCTCGTCGACCAGCTCCTCGATCACCGCGAACGGGACGTTCCCGGGGCGCCCGACCTTGATGCCGTCCGCCATCGTGACCGGGTTCTCCAGGGAGACGGGGTGCCCGGCGGCCAGGGAGGGCGGGTAGGAGGCGGCCCCCTCGGCCTGGACGCCGACGATCCGGATGTCCGGGCGCACCGCCTTCACCGCGACGGCGATACCGGCCAGGAGACCGCCGCCGCCGAGGCCGACGACGATCGTGCGGACCTCCGGGCACTGCTCCAGGATCTCCAGGCCGACCGTGCCCTGGCCCGCGATGATGTCGGGGTGGTCGAAGGGGTGGATGAAGACCGCGCCCGTCTGCTCCGCGTACTCCTGGGCGGCGGCCAGCGTCTCGTCGACGACCTGACCGTGCAGCCGCACCTCGGCCCCGTACTCCTGGGTCGCGGCGACCTTGGGCAGGGGCGCCCCGACGGGCATGAAGACCGTGGAGCGTACGCCGAGGAGGGAGGAGGCGAGCGCGACGCCCTGGGCGTGGTTCCCGGCGCTGGCGGCGACCACCCCGGACGCCCGCTCCACCGGGGAGAGGCCGGAGATCCGCACGTACGCGCCGCGCAGTTTGAAGGAACCGGTGCGCTGGAGGTTCTCGCACTTGAGGTGGACGGGGGCGCCGACCAGCTCGGTCAGATGGCGGCTGCCCTCCAGGGCGGTCACCCGGGCCACCCCGGACAGCATTTTCTGCGCGCCCCGGACATCGTCGAGGATCAGGGCCGGGTGGCGGTGGGTCGCGCGGAACGTCATGGCCGCAAGTCTTGCAGCTCGGACGGGGCGCGGCAGACTTGTCTCATGGCGGCCTGCGGTGGTGTCCGCAGGTTTGTGCGGCACTGGTACGCGTTGCCCCGGGGCCGCGTACTCTGTCCCCCACCCATCCGACACCGCACGAAGAGAGCTTCCAGCCATGCCCCCTCAGGACATGACGACTGCTGCGTCTCCTTCCGGGGGCGCCGCCCCCGGACACCCGGGTCCCGACCGCCTGCTGGACTCCCTCCAGCACCAGGTGGCGGTCTTCGCCCGCCGTGCCGAGCAGACCCGCCTCGGCGGTGTCGGCCAGGTCCGCAACTCGATGGACCGGGCGGCCTATCTGCTGCTGAACCGCCTGGACAAGGAAGGCCCGATGGGCGTCAAGGCGCTGGCGGCCGGGATGGGGATCGACTCCTCGACCGTGACCCGGCAGGTGGCCCCGCTCGTCGACACCGGGCTGGTCAAGCGCACCTCGCACCCGGAGGACGGCCGGGCCGTCGTGCTCCAGCTCTCCCCGCGCGGCCAGGCCCGCCTGGAGGAGGTCCGCGCCTCGCGGCGCGAGCTGATGTCGCAGGTGACGGACGGCTGGACGCAGGAGGAGCGGGACACCTTCTGCACGCTGCTCACCCGGTTCAACGGTTCGCTGGCCGCCCGGCAGGCCGCGCACCAGCCGCCGCAGAACGACTGACGCACCCCGGCGCCCGGGGGCCCCGGCCGCGTCCGCCCTCTTGACCCGGGTGCCGCACCGGGGCTCGGATGAACGTCATGCGAGAGCGGCAGACCCACCGGGACCGGCTCCGCGCCCATGAGTTCGAGGCCTTCGTGGCGGGCGCGGGCGGCCGGCTGCTGCACACGGCGACGCTGCTGACGAGCGAGCCGCTCGTTCCGGCGGGCTCGGGGGTCCGGGCCGAGCGGCTGCTCTGCGCGGCGCTGGCCCGGACGTACGCGGAGTGGGACCGGCTGCGCGGCGGGGACCCGTACGACCGCGCCCGCCAGGAGCTCGCGCTCCGCTTCGCGCACGAGGCGTGGCGGCACCGGCACCCGCGCGGCGGGGTGCTGGGCCGGCTCACCCCGCTGGAGCGGCTGGTGCTGGTGCTGCGGCTGTACGAGGAGGTCGGCGAGGACCAGACGGCGGCGCTGCTGGGGCTTCCGGCGGACCGGGTACGGGCGGTGTGCGCCCGCGCGGTGGCGACGCTGCGCACGGGCGGGCCGCGGTATGGGACCGCTGGGGCGGGGGGCGTATCGCCGCGTGGTTCGGCTGGGGCAGGGGCCGTGTCCCCGCGCGGCACGGCCGGGGCAGGGGCCGTGTCCCCGCGCGGCACGGCCGGGGCAGGGGCCGTGTCCCCGCGCGGCACGGCCGGGGCGGAGGCCGTGTCCCCGCGTGGTTCGGCCGGGGCAGGGGCCGTGTCCCCGCGCGGTTCGGCCGAGCCCCCGCCGGGCCCCCGGGTGACGACGTGAGCGCGGACCGGCGGGACCCGCGGAACGAGCAGATCAGCCGGATGCTGGACGGGGCGCGTCCGGCCCTGCCGCCGGACCTGGTGGCGCGGGCGGTCCGGCGCGGCGGGCGCCGTCTGCGGCTGCGGCGCGCGGTGCGACGGACCGCGGGCTGGCTGCTGGGCGTGGCGCTCGCGGCGTTCCTCGTCTGGGCCGGTGTCGAGCAGCCGTGGGCGACCGAGCCCGCCCAGGTCACTCCACCGTTGGAGAGCTGGTGAGCCGTTGGGGCCCTGGTACGACCGGCCTACGCTGGAGGAGCCGGCCGTCGTACGAGCCGGGCCGAGCCGAGGAGGCCGTGATGACCAGGAAGGTCGCGGACTGCCGCAAGTATCCGAGCGAGACGAACTGCTCCCTCACCCTCACCGGTGAGGAGGACGAGGTCGTGCGGGCCGCGAACGAGCACGCCGCGTCGGTCCACGGACACGAGAACGGCCCCGAACTGCGCGAGCAGATCAGGGGCATGCTGGAGGACGAGAAGGCGAGCGCCTGAACGTGCGGGACGCCTGCCGGTCGACATGGTCAGCGTGAGGGGCGCCTGCCGGTTCCGGCGGGCGCCCCTCGTGTCGCATGTGCCCGGAGGCGTCAGCCCAGGGCCTGGGTGAGGTCGGCGAGCAGGTCGTCACCGTTCTCGATGCCGACGGAGAGGCGGACCAGGTCGCCCGGGACCTCCAGCAGGGAGCCCGCGACGGAGGCGTGCGTCATCCGGCCGGGGTGCTCGATCAGCGACTCCACCCCACCGAGGGACTCGCCCAGCGTGAAGAGCTTCGCCCGGTCGCAGACCTCGACCGCCGCCTCCTCGCCGCCCGTGACGCGGAAGGAGACCATGCCGCCGAACGACTTCATCTGCTTGGCGGCGACCTCGTGGCCGGGGTGCTCGGGGAGCCCCGGGTAGAGGACCTGGGAGACCTTGGGGTGCCGGGTCAGCAGATCGGCGACCTTGGTGGCGTTCTCGGTGTGGCGGTCCATGCGGACGGCGAGGGTCTTGATGCCGCGCAGCACGAGCCAGGCGTCGAAGGGGCCGGAGACCGCGCCCATCGCGTTCTGGTGGAAGGCCAGCTCGTCGGCGAGCTCCGGGTCGCTGACGACCAGGGCACCGCCGACGACGTCGGAGTGGCCGCCCATGTACTTGGTGGTGGAGTGGACGATGACGTCCGCGCCGAGCGCCAGGGGCTGCTGGAGGTAGGGGGAGGCGAAGGTGTTGTCGACGACGAGGCGGGCCCCGGCCTGGTGCGCGACCTGGGCGACGGCGGCGATGTCGGTGATGTTGAGCAGCGGGTTGGAGGGGGTCTCCACCCAGACCGCCTTGGTACGCGGGGTGATCGCCGCCCGGACAGCCGCCACGTCCGAGGTGTCGGCGACCGAGAACTCCACGCCCCAGCGGGCGGCGACCTTCGCGAACAGGCGGAAGGTGCCGCCGTAGGCGTCGTTCGGGATGACCACGTGGTCACCGGGGGTCAGCAGCGTACGCAGGAGGCAGTCCTCGGCGGCGAGGCCGGAGGCGAAGGCGAAACCGCGGCGGCCGCCTTCCAGGGCCGCCAGGTTCTCCTCCAGTGCCGTACGGGTGGGGTTGGCGCTGCGGCTGTACTCGTAGCCGCCGCGCAGTCCGCCCACGCCATCCTGCTTGTACGTGGACACCTGGTAGATGGGCGGAACAACCGCGCCGGTGAGGGGGTCGGCGGTGTTCCCCGCGTGGATCGCGAGAGTCTCGAAGCTGTGCTGGTCGCTCATGGTCCCGAGCGTAGTTCGTCACGGGGGCCCTGTTCGTCAAAAGGGGCCCTCACCGGGTGCGCCGAAAGGGCCCTTACCGGCCACTCGCCGCTCCGGGGACAATGGAGCCATGGAGATTCTGTTGTTCCTGCTCGCGATGTGCATGCTCGCGGCGATCGTCGGCCCGTTCGTCATGCGCCGCCGGGGCGGTATCCGCCAGGTCGCCCCGGGTTCGCCCGACGCGGCCGACCCCGACACCTACGGCTTCGCCCGGCAGGAGGAGCTGGACGTCCGGATGCCGGGCCCGGACCAGGACCTCCTGGACGTCCTCGACGTCGTCCAGGCCACCCAGGAGTGGCGGGCGGCCTCGCAGCTCCTCGCCGGTACGCCGAAAGGGGGCGAGGTCCGCTGGCAGCGGGTGCAGGCCTTCGCGGGCGCGGCCTCGCTGGAGCTGGCCCAGCAGCCGGGGAAGGGCGGCTCGTGGCTGCGCGCCTGGCGGGCGGAGGCCCCGAAGGACGCGGGCGGGGCGGCGGTGCACGCGGAGTTCCTGGTGCAGCAGGCGTGGCGCTCCTCGTCGGCGGGGACCGACGACTTCCGGATCATCCTGGAGGAGGCCCGTACGGTCTGCGGCGAGGCGGCCCTGCTCGCGCCCGGCGACCCGGTCCCGTACATCGTGGAGCTGGCCGTGGCCCGGGGCCTGAACTACACCCCCGAGCAGTTCGACCAGCTCTGGGCGAAGATCATCGACCGGGCCCCGGCGCACATGGGCGCGCATATCGCGGCGCTGCACTTCCACTGCGAGAAGTGGCACGGCTCGCGCAAGGACGCCGAGGCCTTCGCCACGGCCGCCGCCGCCCGCGCCCCTCAGGGTTCGCTGCTGGCCGCGCTGCCGCTGTTCGCGGTGTACGAGCACCTGCCGGAGGTCAACCTCGTGCAGGGCTTCTACCGCAGCCAGGTGGTGACCAGGGCGGTGGAGGGCGCGATGTTCGCGGTCCACTCGGCCCGCCCGGACGACCCGATGCTGGCCCACGTCCGCCATCTGCTGGTGCTGTTCCTGGTCCACATGGAGCGCTGGTCGGAGGCGATGCACCAACTCGTCCTCATCGACGGCCACGTGGGCGCGCTGCCGTGGACGGCGGACCCGGACCCGGCCGCGCAGTACACGGTCTACCGGGCGCTGGCGGTCGCGGGGTACGAGGCGAACGGCGGAAGCCCGGCGACACTGCCGCACTGAGAGCGGCGGTGACGGCTGCCGACCAGGGCGAATCCGCGTTGCCGCCGCCTCATCGGGTGCGGCATACTCCGGTTCCCCCCACACGCACGTTCGACACCCACGGTCGACGCGCCCCTTGTTCACTTCGCGTACCGACCCGGCGCCCCGCGCCCGAGGGTAGGACGTCTTCCTTTCCCGTGGGGGGAACCGCCCGATGGGCCCAACACTGCGCGCCACACGCGCTCTTGTCCTGCTCGCAGGCTTCTACCTGCTCGGCCTCGTCCTGCTCGCCGCCCTGGCCGCCGTCGACTGGGCGGTGGCCGTACACACCCCGGGCGCCTTCGCGCTGAAGGTCTTCATCGTCAGCGCCGTGCTCGCCGTCCCGATCATCCGGGGCATGTTCATGCTCCGGACACCCAAGGCCGAGGACGAGCCCGGCGTACGGGTGGACGACAGCCACGAGCCGCGGCTCTGGCAGACCGTACGGGAGGTCGCCCAGCAGGTCGGGACCCGCGCCCCCGACGAGATCCTGCTCACCGGTGACGTCAACGCGGCAGTCAGCGAGGAGTCCCGCTTCCTCGGACTGGCGGGCGGCACCCGTCGGCTCCACCTCGGGCTGCCGCTGATGACGGGCCTGTCCGAGACCCAGCTGCGCGCCGTGCTCGCCCACGAGATGGGCCACTACGCCAACGCCGACACCCGCCTCGCCGCCATCTCCGTACGCGGCCGTGTCCAAGTGCTCCGTACCATCGCCCACTTCGAGGAACGCGCCGGCGCCAAGGTCTCCAAGGAGCGCGCCCGGCAGGAGAAGAAGGCGGCCACCGCCCTGGCCAAGGGCAAGAAGGCGAAGGCGGTCGACACGACCGGCACGGGCGTGACCTACCGGGCGATGGCGCGGCTCTACACGGCGTACGGGAAGTTCTACCTGCGCGCCACCCTCTCCGGCTCCCGCCGTGCGGAGTTCGCCGCGGACGTGGCGGCGGCCCGGATCGCGGGCCGGGACGCGACCGCCTCGGCGCTGCGCGAGATCCCGGTCCTGGACGCGGCGCACGACTTCTACCTGAACTCCTACGCGACGCTCGGCGTCCAGGCGGGCCTGCTGCCGTCGCGCGGGGAGTTCCTGGGCGGCTTCCGCCACCTGCTGACCGCCCGCCACGAGGAGCTGGACGGGATGCGCGGCGGCCCGCTGCCCACCGAGCCCGTCTCCCCGTACGACTCCCATCCGCCGATCGCCGAGCGCGTCGCCCGGATCGAGGCCCTGCCGGACGACGGCCGCGCCTCGGACCCGGTGCGGCCCGCGCTGGCGCTGCTGGCCGACGCGGGGCGGGCCCTCGCCGCCGTCGAGGAGGCGGTGCTCACCCCGGCCGCCCTGGGGCTGCGGCGGCTGGACTGGCCCGAGCTGGTCCACGCCGCGATGAGCGCCCACACCGAGGAGTCCGCGCAGCGCTTCGGTGCGCTGGTGCGGGAGGCGGAGGGCGGCGACGGCACCTTGCGGGCCCTGCTCGACGCGATCGACGCCGGTGCGCTGTGGCGGATCGCCGAACGGCTCCCCCGCTCCGAGGAGGCGGCCGCGGCGACCGGCCGGGCGGCCCGCGAGTTCGCCCGTCCCCTGCTGCGCGCGGGGCTGTCGCAGCTGGTCAGCGCGGAGTACCTGGGCCAGGGCCGGGCCCGCTGGGAGCTGTCCTGGACGGACTCCGCCGAGCTGGAGCTGCTGGACACCCCGGCGGACGGACTCACGGCCGCGCTGGAGGCGGCGGTGGCGGACCGCCCGGACACGGCACCGCTGCGCGCACTGCTGGCACAGGCACCGGCACAGCCACAGGCACAGCCACCGGCACCGGCACCGACCCCTCTGACCCCCACCGTGTGAACGCCCCTCCCCCGCTGACACCCACCCCTGATTGGACGGGAACCCCCCGTGGCACAACTGATACTCCTGGCGCTGCTCGCACTCGGCGTCCTGCTCTGGCTGAACGCCCGGAAGAAGGCCGCGGCGCGCCGGGAAGAGACCGGCACACCCGACGAGACCACGCCCGGCGGTGCGGAGGCGGCCGCCGCGCTGGGGCTCCTGCCTGCCGAGCAGCTCGACACCTCGCGGGCGGCCCCCGCGAACCCGCATGACGAGGAGATCCGTACGAAGGTACGGTCCGGGGACTGGCAGGCGGGCGCCGACTACCTCGCCGGAGCGGGCCGGAACTGGCGGGAGCGCTACCGCCGGCTCGGCGTCCTCCAGAGCGAGGCCGAGGAGGACGACAGCTGGCTGCTGGTCTGGCGTGCGGAGCGGCCCGGCGACGCGGACGCGGCCCTGGTCCACGCGGACGCCCTGATCGGCGTGGCGGGCAACATCCGGGGCGCGCTCCAGGCGAAGTACACGACGCAGGAGCAGTTCGCCGGGTTCCACCGGGTGATGGCCCAGGCCCGGGAGGCGTGCCACGAGGCCCAGGCGCTGGCCGACGCGGACGACCCGTGCCCGTACGCCATGGAGATCGCGTGCGCCCTCTCCCTCGGCTACGGCCACGACGACTTCCGGGCGCTGTGGGCCGAGGTCGAGAAGCGCGGCCCGCACCTCGTCTCGGCACACGTCTCCGCCCTCCAGTACTGGTGCCGCAAGTGGCGCGGCTCGCACGAGCTGGCCGAGGAGTTCGCCCGGCGGGCGGCGGCGAAGGGCAGCCCCGGGCAGCTGCTCTCCCTCCTCCCGCTGTACGCGGCGTTCGAGCAGGAGACGGCGGAGGAGGAGGCCGACCCGGAGACGTTCTACAAGGCCCCGGAGCTCATCGCCGCGGCCGACGCCTGCCTGGCCGACCTGGCGGCGGCCGTCGCGGCGAACCCCGCCGAGCCGTGGATCGTCCAGGTCCGCCATCTGCTGGCCTGGACGCTGTACTGGCAGGACCGCTACGAAGAGGCCCTGGAGCAGTTCCGGGCCGTCGACGGCTACATCGACAGCGCCCCGTGGACGTACGCGGGCGACCCCCTCCAGCGGTACGTCGACGTGCGCGACTACTGCGCCCTCCAGGTCCAGGAGGCGGCCGGGACCTGATCACCCGGCGCCCCGGGAATGGGGTACGGGACGCGGCGGGGGCCCAGGAATCCACGGTGCCCCCGCCGCGTTGTACGTCACGGTGCCTGAACCGCGTTGTACGTCACGATGCCCGCACCGCGTCGTACGCCGCTGTACGTCACCGGACGCCACGGTCACCCGTACGTCGCTGCACGCCACGGTCACCCGATCGCACCGCCCGTACCGGACCCCGCCCCGGCATAGCCCCTGACCTCGCCCCCGGAGGAGCCCCGCATGTTCCTGAACCGCCGCACCCCCGAGCTCCCCACCCCGGAGCAGGCCCTGCGCGGCCGCCCCGTCCCCGAATTCACCGTCCCCTCCCGCCACACGGTCCTCGGCAACCCCCTGGTGGGCCCGTACCCGGAGGGCCTGGAGGTGGCGGACTTCGCGCTCGGCTGCTTCTGGGGCGCGGAGCGGAAGTTCTGGCAGACGGAGGGCGTCTGGACGACGCTGGTCGGCTACCAGGGCGGCTACACCGAGAACCCCACGTACGAGGAGGCCTGCTCGGGCCTGACCGGCCACACGGAGGCCGTCCGCGTCGTCTTCGACCCGGAGGTCGTCTCGTACGAGGAGCTGCTGAAGCTGTTCTGGGAGTCCCACAACCCGACCCAGGGCTTCCGGCAGGGCAACGACGTGGGCACCCAGTACCGCTCCGCGGTCTACACCCACTCCCCCGCCCAGGCCGCGGCGGCGGACGCCTCCCGCGAGGCGTACCAGAAGGTCCTGACGGCCTCCGGCCACAAGGAGATCACCACGGAGATCCTCCCGGCGGAGGGCCGCCCGTTCTGGCCCGCGGAGGCGTACCACCAGCAGTACCTGGACAAGAACCCGGGCGGCTACTGCGGGATCGGCGGTACGGGGGTGTCCTGCCCGATCGGCGTGGCACCGGCCGAGGGCTGAGCGTCCGCCGGGGACGGAAAACCCAGGTGCCGGTGGGCGGCACCCGCCACTAGGGTGCCCGCATGGCAACGATCAGGCAGGTCCAGGTCACCTTCGACTGCGCGGAGCCCGAGCGCCTCGCCCGTTTCTGGTGCGAGGTGCTGGGGTACGAAGTCCCGCCGGTACCGGAAGGTTTCGCGACCTGGAACGACTACAACCGCTCCCTGCCTCCGGAGGATCGGGACGCGTGGTTCGCCTGCACCGATCCCTCGGGCGCGGGTCCGCGCCTGTACTTCCAGCGCGTTCCGGAGGGCAAGACCGCCAAGAACCGGGTCCACCTCGATGTGCGGGCCGGCACCGGGCTCGTGGGCGAAGAGCGGCTCGCCGCGCTTGAGGCCGAGCGCGACCGGCTGGTGGCGCTCGGCGCGGTGTGCGAGCGCGTGCTGCTCGCCGATGAGGAGAACGAGTCGTGCATCGGGATGCAGGACATCGAAGGCAACGAGTTCTGTCTCGACTGAGGCGTATGTGCCGTACGGCGGTCAGGGCACACTCCCGGGAACGTCCGGTCGGTCTTGGCCTTCGTGTCCGGGGCCGCCGAGCCGTGGGGGCGCGGCGCGGGGCCGGGCGGTTCTGCTCGGTGGTCAGGCGGGAACGCCGGCCCGGTTCAGGACGGCGGCCATCTCTTCCTCGGGGAGCGCAGGGTTGGCACCCGCGCTGAAGGCCAGTTCAGGGACGTGCAGCGCCTCGCGCAGCCGGTGGAGCGGCAGGCGCGGGTCGCCGACCGCCGCCTGGCGTGTCCAGACCTCGGCGTCATGGCTGAGCCGTTCGATCAGCGCGGGTGTGGCGGCCGGGTCCCGGACGGCCAGCCGGCGGTGGCTGCCGTCCGGGTGGTCCGCGTAGCGGGCGGCGAGACCCTCGCGGGGGAAGCGGGGATGTGTCTCCGCCATCCACGCGGAGAAGGTGGAGCCGAGCCGTGCGTACACACGCATCAGGACCTCCTCCGGGGCGTCGGGGTGGTGGATGCCCACGAGGTTCTCCACCGAGGGGTCCTCGGTACGTACGAGCAGGCGCAGGAGGTCGGGCGGCAGGTGGGGGCTCCGGGCGGCGGCGCGCCGGAGCAGCGGGTGAGCGGAGGTCGCGGCCCGCCGCAGCACCTCGGAGTCGGCGAGCCCGTCCCGTACCCACTGGACGTCCCCCCTGGCCAGGGCCTCCACTGTGAAGTCGATCGACATGCGTCGTGTCTCGTCCAGTTCCGGCCGGAGGGAGACCGCGAGCCGTACGGCCTCGTCGGGGTCGACGGCGAGCCGCTCCACGAGGTCGGTGGGCAGCGACGGGTTCTCGGCGAGGGCGGCCAGGTGCGTCCGTTCGGCGACGCAGCGCTCGGCGTCGGCGCGGTGGAGGAGCCCGCGTCGCAGCGCCTCGGCGGCGGACTTCGGATCGCGGAGGAGTTCGGCGGTGAGGTGCGCGTCCCGTCGGCACTCCTCCAGCGTGGCGGCCCGCCGTACCTCGGGGTCGGGGTCGGCAAGCAGCGCCGACCGCTCGTCCGGCCGCAGCCTCTCCCCGGCGCGCGCCGCGCGTCGGCGCGCTGCCGGATCGCGGTGCGTGGCCAAGGAGGCCACGAACGACGGCGCGAGATGGGGTGAGTCCAGCAGGGCCGTCCGTACGGAAGGGTCGGGGTCGTCGAGCAGGCGGGCGCACACGTCGTCCGGCAGCGGTGCGACCGTCGTACGGGGATCGCGCCACTCGGGTCCGTACGCGAGAGCGGCCCGCACCTTGGGGGAAGGGTCGTCCACGAGCCGCGCCCGCTGCGTGGGCTCGGCCCTGGCACTCATCGCGAAGCCGGTCCGAGCGCCCGGGTTCGGGTGAGCCAGGATAACCGCGATGCCCGGCTCGGGGAGTTCAGCCCGCTGGAGGGCATGACGGGGCGGGCCGTCACCGTCCCCGTCGGAAGCGAGCAGGCGCAGCAGCAACGGTGTCGGCAGCGCCGGGTTGCGGGCGACTCCGTCCAGCGCGGACGCGTGAAACGCGACCATGATTGCCCTCCCCTTTCATCCACACCGACGCCCCGGTCTCTCCGTTGCCCGGTGTCCCCGTTGCCCCGGTGTCTCCGTCGGCTGCTCCACGACCATGATCCCCCGCCGGTCGGGCCGTCAGGCGGGCGGGCGCTCAGGCCGTCATGGTCGGCCGGACAGCGCCTACCCGAGGATCGCCGGAACCAGCCGCCGCAGCAGCCGTTCGAACAGGGCGTCCCGTTCGGCCGGGGGCGGTGGGCCCGCTGTCGTGAGGGCGGCCAGCAGGTGCGGGTGGCGCCCCTCGGCGGCGACTGCGGCCAGGTGGGCCGCCTGGGCGGACGGGCCGCCGGGCCCGGGTTCGCCATCGGCCGTCGGCCGTCGCGGGGGGCGTGGTCGGGCACTCGCGGATCGGGCGAAGTCCGCGACCGCCCGCGGCGGGTCGGCGGGTCCGACCGCCCCTACCGCTTGACGAAGTCCAGCAGGTCCGCGGTGAACTCCTCCTCGAAGGCACCGCTCAGGCCGTGCGGGGCACCCGGGTAGACCTTGAGGGTGGCGTTCGGGAGGAGCTGGACCGACCTGTGGGCGGCGCCGACGGGGACGAAATGGTCCTCGTCACCGTGGGCCACCAGGACGGGGATGCGGATGCGGCGCAGGTCCTCGGTGAAGTCGGTCTCCCAGAACTGCTCGACGAAGTCGTACGCGGCCTTGCCGCCCACCGCCATACCCATCAGCCAGAACGCGTCCCGCAGCCCCTGCGAGACCGTGGCCTCCACGTCGTCGGTGCCGTAGAACTCCTCGCTCAGATCGCGGTAGAGCTGCGAGCGGTCGGTGCCCAGCTCCCGGCGGAGACCGTCGAGAGCCTCACGGTCCGGACCGTCCGGGTCGGCGTCGGTCCTGAGCGTCAACGACGGTGCGGCCCCGAGGAGTACGGCCCTGGCCACGCGGCCGGTTCCGTACCGGCCGAGGTAGCGGACCACCTCGCTGCCGCCGATGGAGTGGCCGACCAGCACCGCGTCGGCCAGACCGAGGTGCTCGACGAGCTGGGCCAGGTCGTCGGCGTAGGTGTCCATGTCGTTGCCCTGCCACGGCTGGTCCGAGCGGCCGTGGCCCCGGCGGTCGTGGGCGATGGCGCGGTAGCCGTGCTCGGCGAGGAGCCGTAGCTGGTTGTCCCAGACGTCGGCGTTGAGCGGCCAGGCATGGCTGAACACGACAGGGCGGCCAGTGCCCCAGTCCTTGTAGAAGATCGTGGTGCCGTCGGTGGTGGTGAAGGTGCTCATGGCCGCTGCTTCCTGTGCGATGGGAGTACGGATACGAGTACGGGGATGGGTACGGGTACGGGAGGCACGGCCGCCCCGCCCCCCTCAGGCAGCCAGCTGTACGGTGCCCGTCGGACCGGCCCCCGGACCTGCCGGGCGGCCGGGGTGGCCGAGGCTCCGGGAGCGGGCGGCGGAGAGTCTGATCAGCTCGCCCCGGGCCAGGGCCAGCAGGTCGGCCAGGCTCAGCCCGAGCGCCTGGGCGGCGGCCGCCAGCACCTCCGAGGATGCCTCTTTGCGGCCGCGCTCCACCTCGGAGAGGTAGGGCATCGAGATCCGTGCCGCGTCGGCCACGTCCTTCAACGTCCGCCCCTGGGACTGCCGTTCACCCCGCAGTACGTCCCCGACAAGGTCGCGCCAGAGCGGTTCCCGGGCCGGGACGGGACCGGCCGGGGCAGGGAGCGGGCACAGGGGGATGACGCGGGCGCGGGGCTGGTTCGTCGCTCGAATGGTCACCGCTCCAGCCTAGGAGCCGGGCACCCGGCAGGCACGGGCCGGACGTTGCGCTCCGGGCGGATCTGCTGAGGGCGAAGTGGCGTAACGAAGGGGCGTGACAGGGAGGTCGGGTCACGAGAGGTGTCGGGTGACGAGGGGTATCGGGTGACGAGAGGTCGGGTCACCGGCCCGGCGGGCGTTCCCGCACGGGCCGGTGACCACAGAGAGACGGGTCCTCAGATCAGCCCCTGCGCCAGCATCGCGTCCGCCACCAGCTCGAAGCCCGCGATGTTCGCGCCGACCACGTAGTTGCCGGGGCTTCCGTACCGCTCGGCGGTCGTGTAGCAGGAGTCGTGGATGTGGCGCATGATCTCGCCGAGGCGCTCCTCCGTGTGGGCGAAGGTCCAGGAGTCCCGGGAGGCGTTCTGCTGCATCTCCAGGGCGCTCGTCGCGACCCCGCCCGCGTTGGCCGCCTTGCCCGGGGCGAAGGCGACGCCCGCCTCCTGGAGGACCCGGACCGCGTCCGGGGTGGTGGGCATGTTGGCACCTTCCGCGACCGCCTTGACCCCGTTGCGTACGAGCTCGAGCGCGTCGGGCTCGTGGAGCTCGTTCTGCGTGGCGCAGGGCAGGGCCACGTCCACGGGGACCGACCACACCCCCGTACCGGGAACGAACCGGGCGTGCGCGCCGCGCCGTTCGGCGTACTCCGAGACCCGGCCCCGGCCCGCCTCCTTGATCTCCTTGAGGAGGGCGAGGTCGATGCCCTTCTCGTCGACGACGTAACCGCCGGAGTCCGAGCAGGTGATGACGGTCGCGCCGAGCTGCTGGGCCTTCTCGATGGCGTAGATGGCCACGTTGCCGGAGCCGGAGACCGCGACGGTCTGGCCCTCCAGCGACTCGCCCCGGCTGCGCAGCATCTCGGCGGTGAACAGGACCGTGCCGTAGCCGGTGGCCTCCGTACGGGCCTGGGCGCCGCCCCAGCCGAGGCCCTTGCCGGTGAGGACGCCGGACTCGTAACGGTTGGTGATCCGCTTGTACTGGCCGAAGAGGTAGCCGATCTCGCGGCCGCCCACGCCGATGTCACCGGCGGGGACGTCGGTGTACTCGCCCAGGTGGCGGTGGAGCTCGGTCATGAAGGACTGGCAGAACCGCATGATCTCGGCGTCGGAGCGGCCCTTGGGGTCGAAGTCCGCGCCGCCCTTGCCGCCGCCGATGGGCATGCCGGTGAGGGCGTTCTTGAAGATCTGCTCGAAGCCGAGGAACTTCACGATGCCGAGGTTGACGGAGGGGTGGAAGCGCAGGCCGCCCTTGTACGGGCCGAGCGAGCTGGAGAACTCGACCCGGAAGCCGCGGTTGACGTGGATGTCGCCGGAGTCGTCGGCCCACGGCACCCGGAAGATCAGCTGGCGCTCGGGCTCGCATATGCGCTCGATGATGCGGGCGTCCACGAACTCGGGGCGCTGGGTCAGCACGGGTCCGAGCGTCTCCAGGACCTCGCGGACCGCCTGGTGGAACTCCTTCTCGCCCTGGTTGCGCCGCAGGATCTCGGCGTAGAGAGGCTCGATGATGCGATGAGCGGCATCGTGCGAGCGGGCGGAGTCGGTGGCGTCGGGGATGACCGGCATCTGATCAAGACCTTCCGTGGTCGGCTCGTGCGCGTCGGCGCCCCCCGTCCCGGAGGAGCACCCTCGTCCCGGAGGGTCGCCTCCGGTCCGCCCGGCGGCCCTGACGGGCGGTGGGTGGGACCGTCGTACGCCCCGATTGTCCCGCGTCACCCGATGATCTTCGACGGCCATCCACATAGTGGCCGTTCCGCCCGCTTTTCCGCCCGCTCCTCCCGCCCACCTTTACGGCGAGGCGCCACCCCTTACAGCCCCTCCTCCGAGAACGGGGTGTCGCTCCACCGGAACCAGGCCCGGTCCCCCTGGATGTGGAGCAGGAACTCGGCGACCGCCTCCCCCTCCGGTCCGGCCAGCACGAACGTGCGGTTCACCTCATCACAGACCGCCTCCCAGGCCTCCACGACCTCGCCGCTCCCGCCCCTCTCGCCCTCCTCCAGCCGTTCCATCAGGGCCAGTTCACGCCCGAAGAGCTCGCGCGCGGCGGCATCGTAGGCCGCCCCGGAAGGAACCCCCCGTACAGCCAGGGGAATTCGGCGTCGTCGACCGCGATCTCCCCGACGAGCCCCGTACCGCGCCGCAGCCTCCAGATGGTGCCGCAGAATCCCACAATCGCCCCCATACGCCGTTCGTTCACCCGTTCTCGCCACCGTAAGGGATCGGTGAAAGCCGGTAAGGGGCTGGGAGTTACCCGTCAGGAACCGCGACACCCCGCCTGACGATCAGTCATGATGCCCCCATGACGAAGCGGCGGGGGCGTCGGAGTGCACAATCTCCTTATCAGCCAAGGTTGTTGTACGGAATCGGCCGGACCGACGCTGCCCCTCACGCGCGGCCGCAGCCACCCCCGTACGGCGCACCCGTGCGGCAGCCCTGCATCCCCAAGGGCACGGGCGAAACGCGCCGCTATCTGGCGGTCGGGCTCGACTGCTACCTGTGCGTGCTGGTCGTCGGCCTGCTGGTCAACTCCTGCCTGGGCTCGGCGGAGGCGGGCGCGGGGCGGACGGCGGCGGTGCTCGTCGGCCAGCTGGTGGTGCTGTCCTTCGCCAATCAGGTGCTGCTCACGATGGCCGTACGGGCGAGCGCCGGAAAGCTGATCATGGGCGTACGGGTGATCCGGCTGCCCGACGCGGGCCGCCCGGAGTTCCGCCGCCTCGTGCTGCGCTGGCTGTACGGCCTGTTCTGGCTCCCGCTCCAGCCCTGGCACCACCTCCGCCGCACCACCACCACCGCCGAACCGCCCCGGGAACGCCTCGGCGGCTGCCCCCAGGCCGCTCCCCACGAGGACCTGGCAGGGGTACGCCAGGTCCACCGCAGCGACCTGCGGTACTACCGGGCGACGGTGGCGGGACGCGGGGGCTGAGGCAGCCCCGGCCGGGCGGAGGCCGGGTCGTCAGGGGGAGGCGATGCCGCAGGCTGCCGGTACGAGGTGCAGTCGCGCCTCGGACACCTGTGTCAGCGGCGGGACGAGCAGGGTCGCCACCCCGGCTTCGACGGCCGCGCCGTCGTAGCCGGAGCGGTCGCCGACCATCAGTGCCTCGCCCGGGCGGACCCCGAGCGCGTCGAGTGCGACGTGGAAGATGGCGGGGTCGGGCTTGCACAGGCCGTGCTCGAAGGAGAGCACGAAGTCGTCCACATACGCGTCGAGACCGTTCTTGACGAAACCCGGGCGGAGGTCGAAGTGGATGTCGCTGATGACCGCCACCTTCAGCCCCGCCGCCTTCACGGCCGCGAGTGTGGGCTCGACATCGACGGCGAAACGGCAGTCGGCGGGGTCGGAGAAGGCCGCGTACATCTCCTCGGCCAAGGCGGAGTCGATACCCGCGGCGTTCACCCAGCGGTCGTAGCCCCGGCGGTGCGAGGCGGCTGACGCATCGGCCTGACGCCAGCCCTGCTCGACGTCCGGCCGCCTGCCCGCGGCGCTCAGCGCCTCGCTGATCCGCCGGATCTGCGGCTCCGAGGGATCACGGCCGAGTTGCCGCAGGGAGCGCTCGATCCACAGAGCCCCCCGCGGCTGCCCCTGCGCCGGGCCCCACTTGGGGACGACGAGCGTTCCCACCCAGTCGAACAGAACAGCTCTGAACAGCGCCATGTCTCCCCCGGAGCAAGGTGGGCCCGATACCGCGAGCAGGCTGTCATGGCCGCTTCCAACGGGTCAATCAGCAGCCCCCTGCCACCCCGATCCCCTACCAGCCCTCCTACCCCGCCCTCCTACTCGGCCACACGGTCCCGCGCCCCATGCTCCCGCGCCCCTCGGTCCCGCGCCCCCCGCATGGCCGCCGCCGTGGCCGCCGCGCCGTACTCGGGGCCGACGCCCTGGACGATCACCAGGTCCCCGTCGAGGTGCCGGGTGCGCAGGGGCAGGATCTCCTGGTAGGCGGGGGACGCGTACCAGGCGCGGGCCTCCTCGCCCCCGGGAAAGCCGACGGCGACAAACGCCCCCGGCCACTCTCCCTCCATCACCTCCACCTCGGCCCCGTGCACCAGGAAGCGGCCTCCGTAGGGCTCCATCGTGGCCTGGATGCGCTCGATGCAGCTCAGCACCTCGTCGTGGACGGGGCCGTCGGCTATGTCCAGGACCTCGAAGCCGGCACGCTCCGCGTACCGTTCGAGCTCGCGCGGGAAGAGGACACGTCTGCGGATCTCGTCCTGGGCTTCGTCCCCGGATGGGAGTGCCCAGTGTCGGTGCATGGTGTTGATCTGAATCCGCAGGTCCCACTCATGGCGGACCGTGACGGTCGCCGGGCCGCTTGGGGTGTCGACCCTGGCAGTCATCGGATCGCCTTCCGTGATGGAAGCCACAGGGGAGCACAGGACGAGCAGGCCGCCCCGTCGGGCGTGGGCCGCGAACGTGACGAAGACCTGAGCGATCTCGTTGTTGTCGTGGACGTAGGCGAGGCTGTTGCCCATGCAGGTCACCACGTCCAGGCTCCGCCGGAGTCGGGTGGTGCGCATGTCTCCGATGCGGATGTCCAGCTCCGAGCGGATGTGACGGGCGTAGTCGACCATGCCGGGCTGGAGGTCCAGGCCGATGCACTCGAAACGCTCGGCCAGGATCTCCAGGTCCCTGCCGGTGCCGCATCCGAAGTCGACCAGCGTCCGCGCGTCCGGCCGGTGCCGTTCGATCAGGGTCTGGCACATCTCCGCGCCGGTACTGTCGGACTGGACCACGTCGTACAGGGCCGGGTCCCGGTAGAGGAGGTTCGTCGCTTCCCCTGGTTCCGCTTCCGTGTGGTGGCTGGTCACATGAGGCTCCGCAGTCCGGCCTCAAGGGCGAGGACATCGCACAGCAGATCAGGGACGGTCGGAACGGCGTCGGCGTCCTTGCGGGCCTGAGCGAGTGCCTTGCCGTCAACGTAGCCGAGATCGACCAGGACAGATTCCTTCAGCATGTCGTCCAGCACGGGCAAGCCGTAGGAGCGCAGGCCCTTCTCCTCTCCAGGACGGCCAGGAAGTTCTCCGGTTCGGTCGGCGAAGCCACGGATTCCGGCAGTCCCGCCCGTCTGATCGCTCGCGGAACAGCGCCTTGCCTCGCTTGTGCTCGTGCGGCAGTTGCTCCATGAACCGGACGATCCGCGGGTGCGCGAGCAGGCTCACAGGCCAGACTCCGACCCGCAGGAAGCCGGGGTTGTGCATCCCGAACGCCATCGGGGTCGGCACCGGCAGGACAGGAATGGGCGCCCGGTACTCGTTCACTTCGGCCAGGGCTCGGACCGCCCTCGGGCCAAGCCACGGAACTGGTTCCGGCGTCGGCAGTTCCGCGTCCGTTCTGGAGTGGTGGGCGTTGATCTCGTCCCCTCCACTGCCGGTGAACATGACCTTGCACCGCCGGACAGCTGCCTGCTCGCGTACGACGTCGAAGGCTTCCTGGTAGAACGCCCCGGCCGGATCGTGGGGCCGACGCAGGGCGCGCACGCCACCGGGGCAGAACGGCGGGTGCTGCCTCGCGGGGATGGCTGTGTCGGCGAGGTACTCAGCCGGTGGTTCGTGAGGTGTCCAGGGACCGGGCGAAGTCGGCGAGCGCGTGGAAGTCGTTCTCCCGTAGGCCGATCCGCGGGTTGACATGGTGCAGGAGCCCGGCAGCTTGGTGGTGAGCGGTCACGTAGGTCTGATCCAGTTCGCTCTGCTCGTCGTCCACCCAGGCAAAAGGACGGCCGCCTGCGTAGGCCACCAGCGGCCCGGTCTTCCAGTGGACTCCGTCAGGGCGTTCTCGAAGGAGGACGTCGCCGAAGTCCACGAAGGGAAGTTCTGGGAGACCCAGGACCGGTGCGATCCACCGGTTGGCGTCGTCCATCCATGTGGTGGCCCAGCACAGCTCGAAGCCGAGCTGGAGCAGGATTCGTCCGTGCTCCGGGTTGAGCCAGACCCGCAGGGGCCGTCGGGACGAGAGCCCTCTGTCGTCCTGATGCGCGTCGTCCCGGGGGACTCTGAGTGTCGTGTAGCCGTCGGGACGCCTCCCCGCCTTGGCCGCGTAAGGGTTGAGCGGCCCGTCCACGTCGAGGAACAGCAGTGGTCGGTTCACGGTTTCCCCCGGGTCTTGCCGCACTGTGGACTACCCCGATCAGCCTAACTGTGGGATTGCCTCGGCATTGGACCGGCCTGAGTGATGATCATGATGTGGCGAGTGCGATCACGGCATCGGAGCCGTCCTGGACAATCCCGTTCGCGGGGCTGAGCCCGCGCTGCTTCGGCAAACTGCTGACCACGCTCCGGCGCGATGGAGCAGATCTGGTCCACCGAGGCCGGCCATGGAGTCTGCCGCTGGAGGACCGGGGTGTTGCTGGTCACGACCTACTGGCGCACTAGTCTGACGCTACGACAACTCACGCCGTTGTTCGGCATCTCGAAGTCCACAGTCGGCCGAGCCATCAACCATCTCGGACCCCTGCTCGCACTCCACCCTCGAAGCAGTTCGCCAAGGACACCGTGCTCATCGTGGACAGCACTATGGATTTCGAACACCAAATCGAATAAGGGATCGGCTGAACCCTGACCAGCTCGCCGCCCTCGCCAAACTGGGCAGGGACTGGGCAGGGACTGGGCCGGGCCACCCGCCATGTGACCCGCTCCCGCGCACCTGAGTTCCGCGACATACGTGCCGCGGGGTGACTCCATGCCGTAGGGCTCAGATCGTTCCAAGCCGCAGTCGGCGTCGCCGCTGACGGTGGTGTCCGCGCAGTCCAGCCGGGGCGGTCAAGGCGGGGACGTACTGCTCGACAGGGACGGGCGCCGGGGCCCAGTCACTGAACAGGTGATCCCTATCAGGGGTACCCGGAGGTGCCGCGGTCGTTTCCGGTGCACACTGGGCACCAAGAGGCGTCGAGTCCTGTTGGGAGGCGCAAAAAGTGAACGCCGGCAGTGGTAGACGGCGGCTGCCCGGCCGGGGCTCCGCCGGGCTGCGCTCGGCCGGCGCGAACGTGCGGTTCCGCCGGGGCAGAGGCGTCCTGCCGCCGGACCGGTTCACCACCCGCAGCCGTCTTGCCTGGCTGAATTCCGCCAGCTCCCGCATCGGCACGACCCTGGACCTGGAGCGCACCGCACAGGAACTCGCCGAGTTCACCGTGCCCCGTTTCGCCGACGGGGCGGCCGTGGACATCCTTGAGAGCGTCCTGCGGGGTGACGAGGGCTCCCGGAAGACCGAAACCGGCATCCCGCAGATGCGAGCCACGGCGCTGTGCGCGATCGAGGAGCTCTCCAGCCTGGAGCCGACCCCGGTGGGGGAGATCTTCGTGCACGCCAAGGAGCCGCACGAGACGCTGCTCCACCGGTACGTCCTCCGGCAGGGCAAGCCGGTGCTGCTGAGCAAGGTGCGCGACGACGACTTCATCCGCGTCGCGCCGACCGCGAGCGCCGCCGCGCAGTTGCGTGCCGCCGGCGTGCACAGTTACCTGGCCGTGCCCTTGATCGCCCGTGGGCTGCTGCTCGGCAGCGCCGACTTCGTACGCGGCCGTGGAACCCCGCCGTTCTCCACCACCGACCTGGCTCTGGCGGAGCAGCTCGCCTCCAAAGCGGCGGTCTTCATCGACAACGCGCGACTGTACGGGCGGGAGCGCGAGCACGTCGTCTCGTTGCAGCGCTCCTTGCTGCCGCGCGTCACCCCGGCGACGCCGGGCCTGCTGGTGCACTCCGAGTACGCGCCCGCGGCGGCTCATCACGGCGTGGGCGGGGACTGGTACGACGTGATGGCCCTGCCCGGCGGACGGACGGCCCTGATGGTGGGCGACGTGATGGGGCACGGGCTGCCCGCCGCCGCCACCATGGGGCGCCTGCGGACGGTGGCCCGCACGCTGATGACCCTGGACATGGCCCCCGAGCGGATCCTCGCGCGGCTCGACCTGGCCACCCGCGACCTGGAGGACGAGCAGGTCGCCACCTGCCTGTGCGCGGTCTACGACCCCGCCGACTCCTCCTACACGCTGGCGAGCGCCGGGCACCTGCCGCCGCTGCTCCTCGACGGGCAGGGCGCCGCCGACCTCGTCCCGGTGCCCACCGGCGCGCCGCTGGGGGCGGGCGTGATCCCGTACGACCCCCTGCGGCTGCGCGTCCCGGACGGCGCCCACCTGATCATGTACACGGACGGCCTGATCAAGTCCCGGGACGCGGACGTGGACACCCAGTTGGACCGGCTGCGTGCGGCGGCGCTGAGCCTCCCGCCCGGATCGCTGGAGAAGGGCGGTCTGGTGGAGCGCGCCCCGGCCGCCGCCGCCCGGTTCGACGAGGCAGTACTCCTCGTCACCACGAGCGCCGCACTCCCGGCGGGGGACCTGTGGGTATGGGAGCTGCCGCAGGGCGGCCGGGCCGCCTCGGCCGCCCGTGGTCTCGTCACCGGCCAGCTCGCCGCATGGGGCCTGGAGGAACTCGCCGACGTCTCCGAGCTCGTCGTCTCCGAACTGGTCGGCAACGCACTGCGCTACGGGAACGGCCCCGGCAAGCTGCGGCTGCTGCGCGGGGACCGCCTCGTCGTGGAGGTGTCGGACACCGGCCCCGACCTGCCCCAGATCCAGCACGCGGGCCTCAGCGACGAGGGCGGACGGGGCCTTCAGCTCATCAACATGCTGTGCCGCCGCTGGGGTTCGTCCCGCACGGTGACCGGCAAGGTGGTCTGGGCAGAACAGAACATGCCGTCCTCGGCCTTGGACCGCAGCTCACCGCCGCGCACCTGACGACCCGGCAGCCGACGCGTCTGCGCCCGGCCAGGAAGCCGGCCGGGCGCTCTTGCGATGGCGTGCGGGGGCTTGCTCTACGACCGCTGGAACCCGCCGCCCACGACGCCGCCCTCGAACGCGGCCCACTCACCGGAGGTGAAGACGAGAGCCGGGCCGCTGCCCTGGTCCTTGCTGTCGCGCGTGGCCACGCGACCGTCGCCGAGGAAGGCGACCTCGACGCAGGTGGCGTTGTTCTGCGAGCGGCTGGACTTACGCCATACCGCGCCTGTCAGATCCGCGCTCATCATCGGGAAAACTCCTTTGCCGCTTGCCGAAGGATGTTCTGGGTGCCCTTGTGATCCAGGGCGGCACCCCAGATGGAAGTGAACGCCTGGTCGTACCGCTCGATCTCCTGCGGCTTGTCGAGGTACAAATCGCCGGTGAAGCCCTCCATGTAGACGGTGGGCGGCTCCATCGGTTGCCCGTCACCGTTGGCGGGGAAGCGCAAGAGGGTGAACGGCCCCGACACGAGGCCATAGTGCAGGCCCGCCGAGAACGGTACGACCCGCAGTGAGACGTTCGGCAGGTCCATCGTCTCCGTCAGGCGGTGCAGCTGGCGAGCCATTACTTCACCTCCGCCGACCGGCTGACGGAGCACCGCTTCACCGAGCACCAACTCCAAGGTGGGCGGGCTGGTCACCCTGGTCAGCAACTCCTGGCGCGCCATGCGGACATGTACCCGTCGCTCGATCTCGTCGCGGTCCACGCCATGGGTACCTTCCCTGATCAGCGCTCGCGCGTAGTCCTCCGTCTGCACCAGCCCCGGCACCAGGTCCTTGATGTACTGACGCAGACTTGCCGCCGCCCCCTCCAGCCCGATGAAGAGGTCGAAGCCCTCCGGGATCACGTCACCGTAGGCGTGCCACCAGCCCCGGTTCTTGGTCTCCTTGGCGAGCCCCATCAGCCCCTTGGTCAACTCGGCGTCAGCACCGTACGCACGACACATGGCCTCAACGTCCAGGCTGCGCATGGACGTCTGACCCGTCTCGATGCGCCAGATCTTCTGATCCGACCACTCCAGAGCCGTCGACGCCGCGCGCACGGTCAGCCGAGCGCGATTGCGCAGCTCACGTAAATGTCGCCCCAGTTGACGGCGGGGCACGGTCGAACCGCTTGCTGCTTCCACCACTTGATGCGCCTCCGATCTGCAACCCAACCTACATCCGGAATGGAACTCTGAGTATCCCTGATATGGAATAGGGGATGTTTGTTCGAGAAATCGAATTCCAGATTTCCAATCTGGAGTGTTGCACATTCGAATAATCCAGTGCTTCACTCGGTGACCCACAGAGCTCCCGCGAGCACTCCACGTGATCGCAGGCATGGCGAGGGGACCGACGCCCGATGAACCCGCTGATCTTTGGCTACATGCGCGTGCCCGACGGCATGAGCGACGAAGAGGCCAAGCAGAAACAGGACGACCTCAACACCTACGCCGAGAGCAACGGCTTCCACCTGGCGGTCGTGTTCTACGAGTACGTGCCGGGAGCGCAGTCGGTGTTCACGGAGTTAGTCGAAGCGGTCAAGCGCGCCGAGGCGAAGCATGTGGTCGTGCCGTCCTACCGGGAGCTGGCGCTCAACCGGTCGCTCCAGGACGCCATGCTCACGCACCTCTTCTACGCCACGGGCGCGGTGGTCGTCAGCCTGGACGACTGCTCATGACGGGCCAGGAGCCGCCGTACCAGGCCGGGCACGTGCGCTTCGTCGACCAACTCTCCCTGGTCGCGGCGCAGTCGGCCGTCCCCACCTCGCGCCGTTTCCTGCGGCTCGCCCTCTCCAAGTGGCAGGCCGCCCTCATCGAGGACGACGTCCTTCTCATCGCCTCGGAGCTGGTCACCAACGCCATCACCGTCACCGGGCCCGGGGTGCTCCCGGAGCCGCCGACGTGGGGCGAGTTGGGACGGCTCGGCCTCGTCCACCTCCGCCTCGTCGGCCTGCGGGACAGCGTCGTCGTCGAAGTGTGGGACGTGTCGGACGAGCCGCCCGTGCTCAAGCATGCCGACGATGACGCCGAGGGCGGGCGCGGGCTCGTCCTCGTACAGGAGCTGGCGGCGCGCTGGGGTTCCTACCGCACGGCGGGCGGGAAGGTGGTGTGGGCCGAACTGGCGGCCCGGCCCGATGTCGCGTTCCTCAAGCGGGTGCTGGTGGGGCTGGACTCGGCGTTATGAGAACCCCCGAACACGCCGAAGGCGGCAGCCCGCCGAGCGTTCCGGGGGCCGCCGCCTTCAGGTGGGGACGGGGAGAAGCAGGAAGCAGGGGATCAGGCGGCGGAGCCGGCCTTCCACTGGGACCAGTCCATGTTCCAGCCGTTGAGGCCGTTGTCCGGCTTGATCGTCTTGTCCGGGGAGTTCTTGACGATGACCACGTCGCCGATGAGCGAGTTGTTGTAGAACCAGGCGCCCGGCGCGTTGGGGTCGTTCGCGCCCTTCACGTCGGCGAGGCCCACGCAGCCGTGGCTGGTGTTGGCGGAGCCGAAGATGCCCTTGCCCCAGTAGTTGCCGTGGATGAAGGTGCCCGAGGTGGACAGGCGCATCGCGTGCGGCACGTCCTTGATGTCGTACTCGCCCTTGCCGTCGTCATCGGTGAAGCCGACGGTGGCGCCGTTCATCCGGGTCTCCTTGTACTTCTCGGAGATCACCATCTGACCGTTGTACGTGGGGGTCTCCGGCGAGCCTGCGGAGATCGGGATGGTCTTGATGGTCTTGCCGTCGCGCGTGACCGTCATCATCTTGGTCTTCGCGTCGACGGTGGAGACCTGGTTGCGGCCGACCTTGAACGTGACCGTCTTCTGCTGCACGCCGACCACGCCGTCGGCGCCCTCGACGCCGTCCAGCTCCAGCTTCAGGGTGACGGTGGAGCCGCCCTGCCAGTAGCTCTCCGGGCGCAGGTCCAGGCGCTGGCTGTTGAACCAGTGGCCGACGACCTCCTGGCCGCTGCTGGAGGTCACGGTGATACCGGCCTGGACGGCCTTCTTGTCCGTGATCGGCTTGTTGAAGTTGATCGAGACGGGCATCCCGACGCCGACGGTGGAGCCGTCCTCGGGGGTGAAGTTCCCGATGAAGCTGTTGTCGGGCGAGACGGTGGTGAAGGAGCTGTTCTCGTGGGCCTGCCGGCCCTTCGCGTCCTCGGCCGTCGCAACGATCTTGTACGTGGTGGAGCGCTGGAGCTGCCCCGCCGGCTTCCAGCTGGAGCCGTCGGCGGCCAGCGTGCCCTCGACCGGCTTGCCGTCCGCCCCGGTCATGACGACCTCGGTCAGCTTGCCCTTCTTGACGGAGATCTGGGCGGCGTTGTTGATGCTGGCGTTGGTGGCGCCGTTCTTGGGCTCGATCGCTATCTGGGCCTCGGACGCGTCCTCGGCCGCGGCCTTGTCCACCTCCTGCGCCTGCGATGCCTCCGAGCTCCCGGCGCTCGGCTTCGCCGCGCCCTTGTCGCCGTCGTCGCTACAGGCCGAAAGCACCAGCACGCCGCCGAGCAGTGCGGACACGGCCGCGAGGCCCCTGCGCCGCTTGCTGTCCGTCATCACACGCTTCTCCATCGTTGCCGATTCCCCAAAATCCCCGGACGGGGCTGCCAGGCGGCGATTCCCCGTCAATGTTCCTAGAACACCCGGAACGGGTGCTCCGTTCCGCATCCGCCAGGGATGTGGGGAACACCACTCATCGACGCGGCCCGGGCAGCGGTGGTTCCCGCTGCCGGGCCGGTATCCGGAACCACCGCACAGCGCGGCCCCGGTCCGCGGTGAAGCGGGGCCGGGGCCGGTGTTCTCACACGTCAGACCCGCTGCGCGAGGTCACCGTCCTCGCCGTCGTTCCTCCCATTGTGCGCGACCTCGTCGCCGTACCCCTCCTCGTCGTCCCCGATCTCGGCCAGGTACGGGCCGTCCTCGTCGTTCTCGTCGTCGTCCCAGCCCTCCGCTTCGGGGTCGTAGTCGACGCTCTCACTGCTCCAGGAAGCCTGGGCGAGCTCGACCCCGGGCACCTCGCTGACCAGGTCGAAGGGGTCGACCAGCGAGGCGAGGGCCTCCGCTCCGTCTGCCCGGACGGTGGCCTCGGCATGCATCCGCTCCTCGGCCGTGTCGCTCTCGGTGATACCCGATACGGGTTCCCCGTACTCGGCGGCGATGGATTCGAGGGCGGTACCGGTGAGGGCGTCGAGGTCGGTGACCTCCAGCACCATTTCCACGCGAAGTCGAACAAACCTGGATGTCTCTTCTGTGCTCATGCTCCGGAGCGTATGGCTCGGGGCCGCCACGACTTTCCTCCGACCCGCTGCTTTGCTTAGCATCGGCCCACGGGGCTAACTCACGGTTGTTGCAAGGGGATCGAAACTGTGTCCGTCACTCGTCGCACACTCCTGACCGCCTCCGCCGCAGGAACGCTACTGGCCGCTCTCTGGTTCGTCCCGTCGGCCAACGCGACCGTCGAGACCACCTCGCGGAGCGGCGCGGCCCCGGCCTCCGGCCAGGACGCCCGGCCCGCCACCCAGGACGAGGACACCGCCTCCGGCCTGCGGCTCGCCGAGACCGGGCCGGGGATGGACACCACCCCGTATCTGATCGGCGGCACGGCCCTGCTGGGCATCGGGGCGGGGTTCGTCGCCTACTCGGTACGCCGCTCGGGAGCGCGCCCCGCGTTCTGATCCCGGACGCCG
The DNA here is from genome assembly GCF_042750035.1 of Streptomyces sp. NPDC059452. Taxonomy (NCBI): domain Bacteria; kingdom Bacillati; phylum Actinomycetota; class Actinomycetes; order Kitasatosporales; family Streptomycetaceae; genus Streptomyces; species Streptomyces sp. NPDC059452. The sequence continues at coordinate 108,894 of NZ_JBHYVE010000002.1, read as the reverse complement.
GAGAGGCCCGGATGCCCAGACTCCCGGGCTTCCAGGCGCCCGGACGTCTGGAAGTTCCTGGAGGCTCCTGCGGACAGACAGGCGAAAGGGCTGTCGCACCCCCCGATGCGGCAGCCCTTTCCGTGCGTACGGAGCCGGTTCTCAGGCCAGCGGGCCCGTGACCGGCTCCACCGCCGCGACCAGACGCCCTTCCCGTACGAACGTGTCGGCGGCGGCCAGGTCCGGCGCCAGGAAGCGGTCCGGGCCCGGCCCCTCGGCTCCGGCGGCCCGCAGCGCGGCCACGGCGGCCTGCGAGGCGGGGGCGGGGACCAGTCCCTCGGCGGCCCGGATCTCCACCGCGCGGGTGGCCGCGTACAGCTCGACGGCGACGATCCGGGCCAGGTTGTCCACGGCGGTACGGAGCTTGCGCGCGGCCGACCAGCCCATGGAGACGTGGTCCTCCTGCATCGCGGAGGACGGGATGGAGTCGGCGGAGGCGGGGACCGCGAGCCGCTTCATCTCGCTGACCAGGGCGGCCTGCGTGTACTGGGCGATCATCAGCCCCGAGTCGACCCCGGCGTCGTCCGCGAGGAACGGCGGCAGGCCGTGCGAGCGGTGCTTGTCGAGGAGCCGGTCGGTGCGGCGTTCGCAGATCGAGCCGAGGTCGGCGGCGACGATCGCGAGGAAGTCCAGGACGTACGCCACGGGCGCCCCGTGGAAGTTGCCGTTGGACTCGACCCGGCCGTCGGGCAGCACCACCGGGTTGTCGACCGAGGAAGCCAGTTCGCGGCCCGCGACCACGGCCGCGTAGTCGAGGGTGTCGCGTCCGGCGCCGTTGACCTGGGGGGCGCAGCGTACGGAGTAGGCGTCCTGGACCCGGGGCGCGTCGTCCTGGTGATGACCCGTCAGACCCGACCCGGCGAGCACCCGCAGCATGTTGTCCGCGCTGACGCCCTGGCCCGGGTGCGGGCGGATGGCGTGCAGCTCGGGGGCCAGCACCCTGTCCGTGCCGAGCAGCGCCTCCAGGGAGAGGGCGGCGGTGATGTCGGCGGAGGTGTAGAGGTTACGGAGGTCGGCGAGGGCCATGACCAGCATGCCGAGCATCCCGTCGGTGCCGTTGAGGAGGGCCAGGCCCTCCTTCTCGCGCAGCTCGACGGGGGTGATGCCATGCGCGGCGAGCAGTTCACCGGCCGGGCGGACCGTGCCGTCGGGACCCTCCGCGTCACCCTCGCCCATCAGGGTGAGCGCGCAGTGCGAGAGGGGCGCGAGGTCGCCGGAGCAGCCGAGGGAGCCGTACTCGTGGACGACGGGCGTGATCCCCGCGTTGAGCACGTCCGCCATGGTCTGCGCGACCTCGGGGCGTACGCCGGTGTGGCCGGAGGCGACCGTCTTGAGCCGGAGGAACATCAGCGCGCGCACGACCTCGCGCTCCACCCGGGGGCCCATGCCCGCCGCGTGCGAGCGGACGATGTTGCGCTGGAGCTGGGCGCGCTGCTCGGTGCTGATGTGGCGGCTGGCGAGGGCGCCGAAGCCGGTGGAGACGCCGTAGACCGGCTCGGGCTTGGCCGCGAGCGCGTCCACGATGAGGCGGGAGGCGGCCAGCGCGTCCACGGCGGCGGTGGAGAGCTCGACCCGGGCGCCGTGGCGGGCCACGGCGACGACGTCCTCGGCGGTGGTTCCGGACGTCCCCACCACGACAGTGTGCATATCCATATTCAGCAGCGTACGGATTGAAACCCTGCGTGTCACTAGTGGTGGGGCACAGGGCCCCTTACCGGCCCGCTCGCGGTCAGCCCTCGGGGAACGGACAGCCGCCCGGCCCGTCTGAGTACGAGAGCGGATTGCCCGCCCGGCGCTCCACCGGAAAGCTGCGCGTATGCGACGACTCCTGCTGCTCGCCCCACTGTTGTTGTTCACCGTCGGCTGCGGATTACTGGTGCAGTCGGCCGAGAGTGCGGCGACGGACGCCGCACGGGAGACGGCCAGGAAGGCCGGTGAGCGCCTCCATATCCCGCGCTCGCGGACGGCGGAGGAGGTCGGACGCTCCGCGTCCGGTATCGACGGGGTGGAGGTGCTGCGGGTGAAGGGCGCCTCGACCCACGAAGGGGACGGCATCGACCTGGTCGTCCGCACCTCCGGTACGGCGTACGGGCAGCGGCGCGACCACGAGCCGGTCACCGTGGTGCGCTGCTTCTCGGTACGGGTCTCCCCCAAGACCGAGTGGGGCGAGGATCCCCGTGCCGTGGGCTGCCCGGACGGCCCTCCGCTGACCTTCGCCCCGCTGCCCGAACCGCCCCGGCTGCCGCACGAGGAGCTCCGCGCGAAACTTCCGCAGGTGCCGGAGGACGGGCGGGTGGACGAGGCCGCGATACGTCGTACGCTCGCCGCCCTGGATCTGGATCAGGCGATACGTACCGAGGTGAAGGCGGACGGCGACCGGGTCGGCATCCTCATGTCCCTGAAGGGCAACGGCCATGACCCGCAGGACTGCCTGGTCGCCCATGTGCGCCCCGGCACCACCGCGGTGTGGGTGCCGTCCCGGATCCAGCGGATGCCCGGGGAGGGCGGGTGCAGCATCGGCAACGCCCTGGAGCCGTTGGCCCCACCGCACTGAGCCGACTCCGCACCGCACACCCGACCGCGCCGAACACCCGCGCTCACGGCCGGTTGCCGCGCAGCCTGCGCCGGTCGTGCGCGGACTTCGGCGGGGAGTCGGCCAGCCGGATGACCTCGCCGTCCCGCCCCGCCACCACCGGCTGCGGCGAACGGGCGGCCTTGGCCCGGTACTGCGCCGCGTCCGCCAGCCGGAACAGCCGGCGGGCCGAGCGCACCGGGCCGATCGGGTCGCCGGTCGACGCGACCCCGCAGGCCACCCCGTTGCCGAGCTCGATCACCGCCGCCCGGTCGCACAGTTCGGTGGCCACCCCCACCACGTCGTCCGCCGGGGGCCCGTCCGCGAGCAGGCAGAACTCGTCGCCGCCGAGCCGGGCGGCCAGCGCGTCCGGGAGCATCGCCCCGCAGAGGGAGAGTACCGAGCCGAAACGTTCCAGCAGGCGGTCGCCGACCGCGTGGCCGTGGGTGTCGTTCACCGCCTTGAGGCCGTTCAGATCGCAGACGACGAGGCTGACGACGATCCCCGCCGTACGGTGCGCCTCGATCGCCTCGTCCAGACGGATGTCGACGGCCCGGCGGTTGGCGAGGCCGGTCAGCGGGTCGGTGAAGGCCAGCTTGCGGACCTCCTCCAGCCGTTCGGTCTGGGCGATCCCGGAGGCCACGACGGCGGCGAGCACGGTCGCGAAGTTGGCGTCGTCTCGGTCGAAGACCGGCTTTCCGGCCGGTCGGGCCACATACAGCTCGCCCCAGGCCCGCCCGTGCAGCACGATCGGGGCGACCACGCAGCAGCCCCGGCCGCGCCGCCGCAGGGCCGCCACCCGCTGGTGGCAGTACGGGCGGGCGCCACGCGCCGGGCCGCCCGCGCCGGGGCCGCCGTCGGCGGTCTCCACCCAGGCGTCGGGCTCGCCGCCGCCGGCCCAGCGTTCGTGCAGGAACTCGGTGATCTCCGGGAACTCGTGGACCGGGTAGGCCTCCTCCTCGGGGAACTCCTCCTCCCCCTCGGCCCGCTGCCCCGCGTTCACCAGGACCCGCAGCCTGCCCCGGTCCCGCTCCCACACGGAGAGCGCGGCGAAACTGCCGCCCAGCGCCTCGCAGGCCCCCAGCGCGGCCGCCCGCCACGATTCACGCGGCGTGTAGGCCGCGGCCATGGTCTGCGCCAGCGCCACCACGGCCCGCAGCCGCGCATCGTCTCCACCCATTCGTCCAGCTTATGTAGATTTGTTCGCTTTTGATCAGTTTGATGGGCAACTAATTTTCGGCGTCACGCGGCGGGCCGCCCCAGTACACGCAGAAGCGCCCCACTACTCACCCGGCCACCGCGGGCTCCGCTTCTCGTTGAAGGCGGCGACGCCCTCCGCCCGGTCCCCGGAGAAGGCCACCGACCGCCAGGCCGCGTCCTCCACCTCAAGACCCGCCCGCAGGTCGAGCCCGTGCCCCAGCCGGAGCGCCTTCTTGGCCGCGCGCAGCCCGACCGGCGAATTGGCGGCCATCCGGGCGCCGAGCGCAAGGGCCTCCTCCCGGTCCCGGCCCGCCGCCACCAGCTCGTCGACCAGGCCCAGCTCACGGGCCTCGGCCGCCTCCACCCGGCGCGCGGTGAACACCAGCTCGGCGGCGCGCGCCGCACCGACCCGGCGCGGCAGCAGCTGCGTACCGCCGCCGCCGGGGATGACGCCCACCGACACCTCGGGCAGCCCGACCACGGCGGTGGCGTCGGCGACGATCACATCGCAGGCGAGGGCCAGTTCGAAGCCGCCGCCGAGGGCGAAGCCGTGCACGGCGGCGATCGTCGGCATCGGCAGCTCCAGGACCCCGGTGTAGGCGGCCCGGGCGGTGGGCCGCTGGCGTACCAGCTCGGCGTCCGTGAAGGAGTTCCGCTCCTTGAGGTCGGCGCCCACACAGAAGGCCCGCTCATGGCTGGAGGTGAGGACGGTGACCCGCACGTCCCGGTCGGCGCCGAGCGCCTCGCAGGCGGCGGCGATGGAGCGGGCCATGTCGGTGGAGACGGCGTTCATGGCCTTCGGCCGGTCGAGCACCAGCTCGGCCACGTGCTCCTGGCCCTCGTGACGCCGTACGGCGACGAACTCCCCGAACCGCTGCTCGGACGTGACGGTCATGACTGCACCCCTGTCGGTCGACTGCCGGTGGACGACACCGGCGCCCACCCACGAGCGGCAACCGGTGAACGCCGGTTAACGAGCGTTACCGACAGGGATCCTAGACAGGGTGTACGGGGAACCGACAGGGCGAGCAGGCCCCGAACCCGTAAAGCGAGCCGGGCCCGAACCCGTAAAGGTAAACCGGGCCCGAACCCGTAAAGACGAAAATGGGGCTCAGGCCCCCGTCTTCCCCCGCCGCGCGAGCAGCCACGGCTCCACGACCCCCAGCCCGCGCACCGGCCGCTGCCACATCGGCTGGAGCCCGAAGCGGTACGTGGGCAGCGGCGGCTCGTCGAACGCCTCCCGACCCTCCTTCTCGGCCAGCCGCGCCCGCTCGGCGGCGGCCGCGGCCTCCTCGGCGGCCTGGGCCTCCGACTCCGGGGCGTCCCCGTGCCGGACCAGCTCCTTGGCGAACGCCCCGTCGACCAGGACGGCGTCCTTCGGAGCTATCGAGGTGAGCCGGCTGGCCAGGTTCACCGTGGTGCCGAAGACATCGCCCATCCGGGTGGTGACCGTGCCGAAGGCGATCCCGACGCGCAGCGCGGGCATCGTCTCGTCCTGGGACATCGCCTCGATCAGCCGGAGCGCTATCTCGGCGGCGGTGCCCGCGTCGTCGGCGGCGAAGAGCACCTCGTCGCCGAGGGTCTTGATGAGCCGTCCGCCGTGCGCGGCGACCAGGTCGGCGGCGGTCGTCTCGAAGGACTCGACCAGCTCGCCGAGCTCCTCCTCCTCCAGCCGCCGGGTCAGCCGGGTGAAGCCGACGAGGTCCGCGAAGCCGACGGCCAGGCGCCGGTCGACCATCTCGTCGTCGTCCGCCGCCTGCACGACCCGCCCGGTCGCGGCGGCCAGCTGACGCCGCCACACGTAGACAAGGAACTCCTGCAACTCCGGCAGCAACAGCTCGACCAGCGGATACGTGACTTCCGTACGGGTCATCCCCGGCTCGGGCGGCTCGGTGAGCCCCTCCAGGAAGGAGTCGATCTGCCACTCGGCCAGCCGGGCGGTGGTCTGCCCGGTGGAGCGGGCCACCTGGATCGCCATCGGCTCGCTGAGCAGCCCCGCCTCCACCAGACCGGCGAGCCGGCGCAGGGCCAGCACGTCCGCCTCGGTGAGCGCCTTGGCCTGGCCGATGTCGGCGAAGCCCATGGCCCGCCAGAACCGGGAGGCCAGGTCCATGGAGACCCCGGCGGTGCGGGCGGCCTGGAAGGGGGTGTAGCGGCGGTCCGCCCCGAGGATCAGGGCTTCGAGGCGGATCGCGAGGGGGTCGTCGGTCGGTTCGGCCGTGTGGTCGACCTCGTGATGCGGGGTGGCATGGACCGAGGAGTCCGACGGGGGCTGTTCCTCGCCCGCGCCGGACGTCGTGTCGCCGACGGTCACCAGCCGCCTCCTGCCCGTTCCCTGCGCACTGCCTGCCGATCTGTCGCTGATCGCCCCAACAGTGATCTGTCGCTGGATCGCCTCAACAATACGGCAGGTGTGCCCTAGCTCACGTCCTTGGTTGCCCGATACGGGTGCGTCGCACGTGACATTTACCGGATACGCGGTATCCACCGGTACAGCCATCGGGTGGATACGGCGTACTCGGGGAGCCGCCACGCGCTCCCGGCGCCCCGGCTGGAGCGCGCCCGGCTGGAGCGCGGCGCGCTCCCGGCGCCCCGGCTGGAGCGCGCCCGGCTGGAGCGCGCCCGGCTTGAGGGCTCGCCCTCAGGTCAGCCCGCCCGCCGCGCCCCGCAGGTGCACGATGTCGCCCGCCGAGACCGGCTGCTGGAGCCCGTCCTCGGTGGAGAGCACCAGACGCCCGTCGCCGTCGATCGCGACGGCCTGCCCGACCAGGGAGTTCCCGCCCGGCAGCTCGGCCCGCACCGTCCGGTCCAGGGTCGCGCACCCGGCCGCGTACGCCGCCTGGAGCCCGCTCGCCGCCGCGTCCCCGTTCGCTGCCTTCCACTCCCCGTACCAGTGCTCCAGCGAGCGCAGGACGGACCGCAGCAGGGTCTCCCGGTCGGTGGAGACCGCCCCGGCGAGCGCGAGGGACCCGGCGGTGGGGGCGGGGAGCTCGTCCGCGCGCAGCGAGACGTTGATGCCCAGGCCGACGACGATGCCGTCCCCGGCGAACTCGCCGAGGATGCCGCCCGCCTTGCGCTCGGCCCCTTCCACAGTGACCAGCAGGTCGTTGGGCCACTTCAGCGCCGTATCGACGCCCGCCGACTTGGCGAGGCCGGTCGCGGCGGCGACCCCGGCGAGCAGCGGCACCCACCCCCACCGCTCCACGGGTACGGCGTCGCCGGGCTCCAGGTAGACCGAGAAGAACAGCCCGGAGCGGGGCGGCGCGGTCCAGCTCCGCTCCAGGCGGCCGCGTCCGGCGGTCTGCTCCTCGGCGACCAGGACCGTCCCCTCGGCCAGGTCGCCGGAGCGGGCCCGCTCCGCGAGGTCGGAGTTGGTGGAGCCGGTGGCCTCCACGACCTCCAGCTCGGTCCAGAGGGCGTCCGGCCGCAGCAGCCCGCGGCGCAGTGCGGTCACGTTCAGGGGCGGCCGGTCCAGGTCCGACCAGCGGTTGTGTGGCGCATCCGGTGGTGTCATGCAAGCCACCCTAGGTGTGGCAAAGGACGCACTGCCTTTCCGGAGACACGCCGATACCCTACGAGTCAGTAGCCGGAGAGTTACGTACCAGAGTTGCGCGACCACCCGTTACGAGTACGAGTCAGTAGCCGCAGAGCCGGACAGACGACCGCCCGTCCCCCCGTGACCACCACCGGTCGTCGTCCCCGTGACCAGGCAGGGAGCCGCCCCCCGATGTCCGAGCCGCAGAGCGACATCCACACCACCGCGGGCAAGCTCGCGGACCTGAGGCGCCGCATTGACGAAGCGACGCACGCGGGTTCGGCCCGCGCGGTCGAGAAGCAGCATGCCAAGGGCAAGCTGACGGCCCGTGAGCGGGTCGAGCTGCTGCTCGACGAGGGCTCCTTCGTGGAGCTCGACGAGTTCGCCCGGCACCGCTCCACCAACTTCGGCATCGAGAAGAACCGCCCGTACGGCGACGGTGTCGTCACCGGGTACGGCACGGTCGACGGCCGCCCGGTCTGCGTGTACTCGCAGGACTTCACCATCTTCGGCGGCTCGCTCGGCGAGGTCTACGGCGAGAAGATCGTCAAGGTCATGGACTTCGCGCTGAAGACCGGCTGTCCGGTCATCGGCATCAACGACGGCGGCGGCGCCCGCATCCAGGAAGGCGTGGCGGCCCTCGGCCTGTTCGCCGAGATCTTCCGCCGCAACGTGCACGCCTCCGGGGTGATCCCGCAGATCTCGCTGATCGTCGGCCCGTGCGCGGGCGGTGCGGTCTACTCCCCGGCGATCACCGACTTCACGGTGATGGTCGACCAGACCTCGCACATGTTCATCACCGGCCCGGACGTCATCAAGACGGTCACCGGTGAGGACGTCGGCTTCGAGGAGCTGGGCGGGGCCCGTACGCACAACACCACCTCCGGGGTGGCGCACCACATGGCGGGCGACGAAAAGGACGCCATCGAGTACGTCAAGTCGCTGCTGTCGTACCTTCCTTCGAACAATCTCTCCGAGGCCCCGGCCTTCCCGGAGGAGGCGGACCTCGCCGCCACCGACGAGGACCGGGAGCTGGACACGCTCATCCCGGACTCGGCGAACCAGCCGTACGACATGCACACCGCGATCGAGCATGTGCTGGACGACGCCGAATTCCTGGAGACCCAGGCCCTGTTCGCGCCGAACATCATCACCGGCTTCGGGCGGGTGGAGGGCCACCCGGTCGGGATCGTCGCCAACCAGCCGATGCAGTTCGCCGGTTGCCTGGACATCAACGCGAGCGAGAAGGCGGCCCGCTTCGTCCGGACCTGCGACGCGTTCAACGTGCCGGTCATCACCTTCGTGGACGTACCGGGCTTCCTGCCGGGCGTGGACCAGGAGTACGGCGGCATCATCCGGCGCGGCGCCAAGCTGATCTACGCCTACGCGGAGGCCACGGTCCCGCTGATCACCGTCATCACCCGCAAGGCGTTCGGCGGCGCGTACGACGTGATGGGCTCCAAGCACCTGGGCGCCGACCTGAACGTGGCCTGGCCGACCGCCCAGATCGCCGTCATGGGCGCCCAGGGCGCGGTGAACATCCTGCACCGCCGCACCATCGCCGCCGCCGAGGACCCGGACGCGACGCGCGCCGAGCTGATGACGGCGTACGAGGACGCGCTGCTCAACCCGTACGTGGCGGCCGAGCGCGGCTACGTCGACGCGGTGATCATGCCGTCCGAGACCCGGGCCCACATCGTGAAGGGGCTGCGTCAGCTCCGTACGAAGCGGGAATCACTGCCCCCGAAGAAGCACGGCAACATCCCGCTGTAGCCCGTTCCCGGAGAAAGGAGCCCGCCCATGATCAGGGTCGTACGGGGCAACCCGACCCCCGAGGAGCTGGCCGCCGCCCTGGCGGTGGTCCAGGCGCGCGCCGCGGCGAGCGCCGCCGTGCCGTCCGGCGCGCCGGTCCCGCCCGAGCAGTGGTCCGACCCGGGCCGCATCGCCCGCACCCGGCGTCCGCAGCCGGGCCCCCGGGCCTGGGCCCGGACGTACTGGCCCGCCTGAGTGGCGCGGAGGTGTCCGGCGGGCGTCGATGCGGTTGAGTACCCGTACTCAGGCGTATCGGCGCCCGGCGCAGCAGGATCGGAAGCATGCTGTGGTCCGACCCCGAGAACAAGCCGCCGAAGGAACTGCGCGACGCCGAGGACATGATGCGCCGCGCGGGCTTCGTGCTCGCGCTGGCGATGCTGGTGGCGATGCTGGTGCTCGGCGCCCGCTGAGTCCCGGCAGGACCTTCGAGGGGGCGGGCCCCTTCTACGATGGCGGTATGACTGATCAGCGCCGCCTCGTGCTCGCCTCCGCCTCCCCCGCCCGTCTCGGTCTGCTGCGCCAGGCGGGTTTCGCCCCCGAGGTGATCGTCAGCGGGGTGGACGAGGACGCCCTGACCGCCCCGACCCCCGGTGAACTGGCCCTGGTGCTGGCCCGGGCCAAGGCGGCGGCCGTCGCGGAGCGCCCCGAGGCGGCGGGCGCCCTGGTCATCGGCTGCGATTCGGTGCTGGAGCTGGACGGCGAGGCGCTCGGCAAGCCGGCCGACGCCGAGGAGGCCACCGCCCGCTGGAAGGCGATGCGCGGCCGGTCCGGCATTCTTCAGACCGGGCACAGCGTGATCGACACCGCCTCGGGCCGTACGGCCTCGGCGACGGCGTCCACCGTCGTACGGTTCGGGGAGCCGAGCGACGCGGAGGTCGCCGCGTACGTCGCCTCCGGCGAACCGCTGCACGTCGCCGGGGCCTTCACCCTGGACGGCCGCTCGGCGCCGTTCGTCGACTCCATCGAGGGCGACCACGGCAATGTGATCGGCCTCTCGCTGCCGCTGCTGCGCCGCCTGCTGGGCGAACTGGACGTCTCCGTCACGGATTTGTGGGTCTGAGGCGCACGCGTCTCCGCCCGGCCTTCGGCGGCTCAGACCGCCGCCGGGGCCGCCTCGCCGTCGCCCGACCGGCCCTCGGGACCGGCCTCGACACCGCCCCCGGCACCGCCGCCCCCGGCGCGGCCCTCGGGGCCGTATGCCAGCAGGGTGAACACCAGCAGCGCCAGCACCACCATCATGAACGCGAACGCGGCCCACCCCACCAGTCCCACGGCCACCGCGCCGAGCACCCCGTGCACGACCGCGCAGCCGATCAGCGCGATCCGGCCGAACCGCCCCGGCGAACGGTCCCGGACCCCGGCGAGCAGCGCGATCACCCCGCAGCCGATCAGCAGCAGGGCGGAGACCCCGCCCATCACCCAGGTCCCGGTGGACATGGCCCCCGGGTCCATCCCGGCCAGCGACATGTTCTGGTTCTCGGCGACCGTGGCGAGGACGGCGTTGACGGCGAAGACGCCCACCGCCTCCCCGAACAGCACGAGCGCGGCCACGATCGCCACCGGTCTGCGCAGCACGGCGCCTCCCCTGTTGCCTGACCTGTTACCTGCGGTACGTACGTAGCGCGGACCTTACTTACCGGTATTCCTTCGGACAAGGGGTCGGGCCGCTCCGCACGCCGGGCAAAGAATCCATCGGCCGTTCGTAGGGAGTCCACAAAGAAACGCCGTGAGGCGTTGACCTTCAAGACAGAGACCTGGACCACACCGGCTGGTTACTGTGCGGTGGTAGAACCCGGCGTACCGTGGTGCCACAAGGGATTTCACTACTGGGGCAAGCCTCGGATCACACTCCGTGTGGGCAAGCTCACCATTGGGGACGGGTCGTAGCGCCGTGTCGGTAGTCCCTAAACTCAGCTTGTTTCAAGGAGGGAGTCATCGTGCGCAAGGTGCTCATCGCCAACCGTGGCGAAATCGCTGTCCGCGTTGCTCGGGCGTGCCGGGACGCGGGGATCGCGAGCGTGGCGGTCTACGCCGATCCGGACCGGGACGCGTTGCACGTCCGGGCCGCCGACGAGGCGTTCGCTCTGGGCGGTGACACCCCGGCCGCCAGCTACCTGGACATGGCCAAGGTGCTCCAGGCCGCCCAGGACTCCGGGGCGGACGCGATCCACCCGGGGTACGGGTTCCTGTCGGAGAACGCCGAGTTCGCCCAGGCCGTACTGGATGCGGGTCTGACGTGGATCGGCCCGCCCCCGCAGGCGATCCGGGACCTGGGTGACAAGGTCGCCGCCCGCCACATCGCCCAGCGCGCGGGCGCCCCGCTGGTGGCCGGGACCCCGGACCCGGTCTCCGGTTCGGCGGAGGTGGTGGCGTTCGCCGAGGCCAACGGGCTCCCGATCGCGATCAAGGCCGCTTTCGGGGGTGGCGGGCGCGGGCTGAAGGTGGCGCGGACGCTGGAGGAGATCCCGGAGCTGTACGACTCCGCCGTCCGCGAGGCCGTCGCCGCGTTCGGCCGGGGCGAGTGCTTCGTCGAGCGCTACCTCGACAAGCCCCGCCACGTCGAGACCCAGTGCCTGGCCGACCAGCACGGCAACGTGGTCGTCGTCTCCACCCGTGACTGCTCCCTCCAGCGCCGCCACCAGAAGCTCGTGGAGGAGGCCCCGGCCCCCTTCCTCACCCAGGCGCAGAACGACGAGCTGTACGCGGCGTCCAAGGCGATCCTCAAGGAAGCCGGATACGTCGGCGCCGGTACCGTCGAGTTCCTGGTCGGCGTCGACGGCACGATCTCCTTCCTGGAGGTCAACACCCGCCTCCAGGTCGAGCACCCCGTCACCGAAGAGGTCACCGGCATCGACCTCGTACGCGAGATGTTCCGCATCGCCGACGGCGAGGAACTCGGCTACGACGACCCCGCCGTACGCGGCCACTCCTTCGAGTTCCGCATCAACGGCGAGGACCCGGGCCGCAACTTCCTCCCCGCCCCCGGCACGGTGACCCTGTTCACCCCGCCGACCGGTCCCGGTGTCCGCCTGGACGCGGGCGTCGAGTCCGGCAGCGTGATCGGCCCGGCCTGGGACTCGCTGTTGGCCAAACTGATCGTGACCGGCGCGACCCGCGAGCAGGCCCTCCAGCGCGCCGCCCGTGCGCTGGCAGAGTTCCAGGTCGAGGGCATGGCCACCGCCATCCCCTTCCACCGCGCCGTCGTCGCCGACCCCGCCTTCACCGCGGACCCGTTCACCGTCCACACCCGCTGGATCGAGACCGAGTTCGTCAACGAGATCAAGCCGTTCGCCGCGCCCGCCGACGCGGACACCGAGGACGAGGCCGGTCGCGAGACCGTCGTCGTCGAGGTCGGCGGCAAGCGCCTGGAGGTCTCGCTGCCTTCGTCGCTCGGCATGAGCCTGGCCCGTACGGGCCTCGCGGCCGGTGCCAAGCCCAAGCGCCGCGCGGCGAAGAAGGCCGGTTCCGCCGCCTCCGGCGACTCCCTCGCCTCGCCCATGCAGGGCACGATCGTCAAGGTCGCGGTCGAGGAGGGCCAGGAGGTCAAGGAGGGCGACCTCGTCGTCGTCCTGGAGGCCATGAAGATGGAGCAGCCGCTGAACGCGCACCGCTCCGGCACGGTCAAGGGGCTCACGGCGGAGGTCGGCGGGTCCGTCTCCTCCGGCGCCCTGATCTGCGAGATCAAGGACTGACAGCTCAGTTCGTACGGAGGGGCCCGGCCCGCGTCCACCAGGACGCGGTCCGGGCCCCTCCGTATGCGGTCCCATGCGGTGGACCGGGCCACCGCGCGCGCAGTGGCATCCTGGACCCCACGAGAGGTGCGCGGACCGAGGGAGGGCGGGAGCCATGGCAGGGCCGATCTCGATGGAGACGGGCACGGCACGGCCGCCGGAGCGGCCGATGCGCGCGGACGCCCGCCGGAACCACGAACGGCTGCTCGGCGTGGCCCGTACGGCCTTCGCCGAGCACGGTACGGATGCCTCGCTGGAGGACATCGCACGGCAGGCGGGCCTGGGCATCGGCACCCTCTACCGGCACTTCCCCAACCGGCACGCCCTGATGAACGCGGTGTTCCAGGACGCGCTGTGCTCGCTCCTGGACCGCTCCCGGGAGCTGGCGGGCGCGGAGGCCCCGTGCCGGGCGCTGGTGGAGTGGCTGGGGGCGATCGTCACTCATGCGGGTGAGTACCGGGGCCTGGCCCGGGCCCTCATGTCGGCCTCGCAGGACGAGACTTCGGCGCTCGCCCAGTGCCATCTGCCGTTGCGGGAGGCGGGGGCGGGGCTGCTGCGGCGGGCGCAGGAGAGCGGGTCGGTGCGGGCGGACGTGTCCATCGATGATCTGTTGCAGCTGACGAACGCGATCGCGCTCGCCGCCGAACAGTCGCCGGATGATCCGGAGTTGGCGGAGCGGCTGCTGCGGTTGACGTTGCGGGGGTTGAAGTAGCCGACGTGGGGGCGGGGGTCAGTCGGCCAGGGGCGTCCTGAACACCTCCAGGAACTCCCGGCGCAACTCGTCGAGGTCCCCGCCCCGGAGCCTCTGGACGAGGATCCGAGTGAACATGGTGTCCAGGTGCTTGGGCCCCAGTGCGCGCTCCTGGACCGGGAGAATCTCCTCAAGCAGGGCAACGGCCTCGACCACCCGGCCCGCTCGTCCCAGGGCGTCGGCGAAATGGCAGCGGGCATTGAGGGTGAGGAAGTGTTCGGGGCCCAGGCAGTCTTCCCGAACGGCGACGATCTGCTCCCGAAGGGCCAGGGCTTCATCCGTGCGCCCCGCGTCTCTGTACCGGTCGGCCAGGTCAGCCTTCGCCTGGACGGCGTCGGAATGATCGGGGCCGACGCTCCTTTCGAAGGAAGCGAGAACCTGCCGCTGAAGAGCGATCGCCTCATCGGACCGCTCTGCCTTCCCGTAGCGGGCGGCGAGTGTCGAACGCATCAACAAGGTGTAGCGATGCTCCCGGCCGAGCCTCTGCTCGTACTCCGTCAGCAGTTGTTCCACCAGGGCGATGCCTTCCCCCACACGGCCCGCGAGTTCGTGACAACGGGCTATCAGAGAACGCGCGTACATGACAGCCGGGTCCGGTGAATCCCTCAGCCGCTCGATGCCGACAACGACCCGCCGCTCCAGCACCTCGGCGTCCTCGTGGAGACGGGCCAGACGACGGGACAGGGCAAGGCGGGCGCCCGAGGCGAGAGTGTCCGGGTGTTCCCAGCCCAACTCGCTTTCCGTGTAAGCGAGATTACGCTCTTCGAGGGCGACCGCCTCCCGGTTGCGGCCCGCCTGTCGATAAGCCAGGGCGAGCCGGTCACGGGCCGTCCGCGTGCTCGCACGGCCCGCGCCGAGAAGGCGTTCGTGCTGGGGGATCAGCCACTCGTGGTAGGCGATCGACTCACTGGCATGGTGAAGGGCCACGAGGCTCTCTCCCGCACGGTCGAGAGCCGGAAGACCGAGCGGGCCCCACAGGCCATCGCCTGCGTTCCGGGCCAGGGCGGCCGTATTGCTGCGCAGAGCGGCTTCGAGGTCCGGAGAGTCCTCCCCCGCGTCGGGCCAGGCGGTGAGCAGTGCCATCGCTGCCGCACTGGCAGGGGAGTCTCCGTGATCCGCGACCAGCGTCTCGCGGACCGCGCGGCCGGTGAGCGCGTGGCAGCGTACGGCGCGGGGCTCGTCGCGGAGGTCGCTGGTGATCAACCCGTAGCGGTGCAGGGTCCGCAGCGTGGCGTGCGCCTCCTCGCCCGTAACCAGCGCTGGAGGCTCCGCTTTTCGCCACCAGCGCCTCTTCCCGTACGCGCTCCCGCGAGCCTGGGTCAGATGGAGAAGAACGCCGATGCTGCCCCATAGGGCGTGCGGATGACCTGCCGGATCGAGAAGAGCTATGAGGGAGAGCGCGGGGGCGGCCAAACCCTGGGGCTCCGACCGCTGCGCCGCGTCCAGCGAGAGCAGCAGCGCCGCCGCCACCTGGCGGCCGTAGCCCTCCGTGTCGGCCTCCGGCGGGAGGAGCTGGTCGAGACGGCGGTCGCTCTCGCCGAAGCGGTCCAGGTACGCGGCGCAGGGCAGCGCCTGGTTGATCATGTAGGCAGCGGCGTGACCCAACGCGAGGGGCAGGCAGCCGAGTTCGCGGGTGAGGTCGTCGGCCGCCCCGTCCAGGAGGTGGTCGCAGCCGTCGGCGTGCAGACGGCCACTGAGGTAGTCCCGGGCCTCTTGAGGGCTGTATACGTCGACGTCGATACGGCGTCGCCCGGCGCCGGTGAGCTGGGCGTCGTACAGCCGTGTGGTGGCCAGGGTCCGGCCCGGGCCGCCCCTGCTCTGCGGCGGCCACCACTCCGCCATCCCCGCCGGGTCCGTGACGTCGTCCAGGACCACCAGCCAGCTGCGGGACGTCGTGGCCAGCCAGGAGAGGAAGGCCCGCGCGTCCGCGTCCGGGTGGGCGCCCTCCACGCCGGGTGCCCCGACGAGGACGGCGGCACGGGCGTACGCGGCGATGACCTGGTGCACGTCGCTCGCGGGGGCCCACAGCACCAGGTCGGTGCCGGTGCGTACGGCCTCGGCGGCGTAGGAGGCGGCGAGCTGGGACTTGCCGACCCCGCCGCTGCCGGTCAGCACCTGGGCCGCCGGGGCCTCGGCGGAGCGTACGGCGTCGATCCGCTTCCGTAGCGCGGTCCGTGGCTGGAACGCGGAGGCCAGTGGCGGCACCCGGCCGATCTCCAACGGCCATTCCACCGGTCGCGCCTCACCCTGCACGTGCTGGTGCTGGTGGTATTGCCGTTGGTCGAAGACCTGGCTGCCGGTGCCGAACGCGTTGTGGCTGATGTCGCGCCCCGCGCCGACACCGCCGTCCCCGATCCTCAGGTGCGGCGGCGCGAGGGGCTCTTCGGCACGGCCGCCCCGCCGGGGCCACCGGGATGTCACCGCCGCTCGCTCTCGTCCCCGATCGCGTTGCCGCGGATGTCGCCCGCCGCACCGATCCCGTCACGTCCGACGCGTACGTCCGTGGAGCCCGGCTGCGAGGGCGCCGGTCCGCGCCGGGGGCGGGTCGACTCCACCCGCGAGCCCCGGCCGATGGCGTTGTCGCTGATGTCCCCGCCCGCGACGATGCCACCACGTCCGGCCCGCAGGCGCCTGCGCTCTCCGGAGCCACCCGGTCCGCCGGAACCGGCTCCGGGACGTACCAGCGTCACCACCGCCACCACCAGCGCCGCGAGACCCGCGACGGCTCCCGCGAGGCTGGCCGCCCGGTCCGCCGCGTCCATGTCCACCAGCACAGCGATGGCGATCAGCCCCGCCGCCACCGCGCCCGCTACGACCGCCACGCCCCATGCCACCGCGCGACCGGCACCCGACACGCCTGCCATTCCAGCCCCCCCCCTACAGGTCGAGCAACACGTCCATGTCCAGTGTCTCTCAAGGACGTTGTCTCTCAAGGACGTTGAATGTACGTTGACCTGTCGGACGCCGAGGGGAAACTCTCGCGCCCGGTACGACGACGGAGGTCTACCGCCGCCGCAGATCCGCCACCCGGGCCCGCTCGCCCGGCGTCTGGTCGGGCGGGAGGGCGGACGCGCTGCGCAGCTGCGGCCCCAGCCCCCCGGTCCGGGTCGTGGTCCGCCGCTGTCCCGGCAACGGCATGTCGCGGCGGGGTCGGCGGCCCGCAGGGGGAGCCTCCCCGTCCGCCTCCGGACCGGCCACCGTGACCTCCACGCCCTGGTCCGCCAAGGCCTGGAGTTCGGCGGCGGCGCGCTCGTCGTGGAGCGGGGGTTCGTCCGTGACGAGGCGGGTGATCAGCTCCGTGGGCACCGTCTGGAACATGGTGTCGGCGCCGAGCTTCGTGTGGTCCGCCAGGACGACCACCTCCGCGGCGGCCTGCACCAGGGCCCGGTCGACGCTGGCCGAGAGCATGTTTGAGGTGGACAGGCCGCGCTCGGCGGTGAGGCCGCTCCCGGAGAGGAAGGCCCGGGAGACCCGCAGCCCCTGGAGGGACTGCTCGGCCCCGCTGCCCACCAGCGCGTAGTTGCTCCCGCGCAGGGTGCCGCCGGTCATGACGACCTCCACCCGGTTGGCATGGGCCAGCGCCTGGGCGACCAGCAGCGAGTTGGTCACCACGGTCAGACCGGGGACCCGCGCGAGCCGACGGGCCAGCTCCTGCGTGGTCGTACCGGCGCCGACGACGATGGCCTCGCCCTCGCCGACGAGCGAGGCGGCCAGGTCGGCGATGGCCGTCTTCTCCGCGGTGGAGAGATGGGATTTCTGCGGAAAGCCGGACTCCCGCGTAAAACCGCCCGGCAAGACCGCACCGCCGTGCCGGCGGTCGAGGAGTCCTTCTGCCTCCAGTGCCCGCACGTCCCGCCGTACGGTCACTTCGGAGGTCTGGACGACGCGGGCGAGCTCACGGAGCGATACCGCCCCGTTGGCACGCACCATTTCGAGGATCAACTGACGACGTTCTGCAGCGAACACGAAACTGACAGTAACCTGGCCGCCGGTGAGTTTTCAGCAGTTTGCGCCGAATAACGGAAGTTGTACATCCGGCGGTCCCCCAAGTGGTATAGGGGCTTTCGTTGTTGTCCGGGTGTGATCGCCGAGCGGTCATCACCCTCGCCCGGACTGGCGGGGGTTGCCGGGGAATGTCGCAATTCCCCGGCAACCGCAAGGCCTCCAGCAGGTCTTGACCCGCCGTCAGCCCTCGTCCGTCAGCTTGCGGGTGTGCAGCTGCCGCGCGACCTCTGCGATCGATCCGGACAGCGACGGGTACACGGTGAACGCCTTTGCGATCTGTTCCACGGTCAGGTTGTTGTCGACCGCGAGCGAGATCGGATGGATGAGTTCGCTGGCGCGCGGCGCGACGACGCAGCCGCCGACCACGATCCCCGTACCGGGACGGCAGAAGATCTTGACGAAGCCGTCGCGGATGCCCTGCATCTTGGCGCGCGGGTTGCGCAGCAGCGGCAGCTTGACCACCCGGGCGTCGATCTTCCCCGCGTCCACGTCGGCCTGGCTGTAGCCGACGGTGGCGATCTCCGGGTCGGTGAAGACGTTGGCGGAAACCGTCTTGAGGTTCAGCGGGGCGACCGCGTCACCGAGGAAGTGGTACATCGCGATCCGGCCCTGCATCGCGGCGACCGAGGCCAGCGCGAAGATCCCGGTGACGTCACCGGCCGCGTAGACGCCGGGGGCGCTGGTGCGCGAGACCCGGTCGGTGAGGATGTGGCCGGACTCCTTCAGCCGTACGCCCGCCTCCTCCAGGCCCATGCCCGCGGTGTTCGGGATCGCGCCGACCGCCATCAGGCAGTGCGAGCCGGTGATGACCCGGCCGTCGGCCAGCGTCACCTCGACCCGGTCGCCGACCCGCTTGGCGGACTGGGCGCGGGAGCGGGCCATGACGTTCATGCCGCGGCGGCGGAAGACGTCCTCCAGCACGGCGGCCGCGTCCGGGTCCTCGCCCGGGAGCACCCGGTCACGGGAGGAGACGAGGGTGACGCGGGAGCCGAGCGCCTGGTAGGCCCCGGCGAACTCGGCGCCGGTGACACCGGAGCCGACCACGATCAGCTCCTCGGGAAGCTCGTCGAGGTCGTAGACCTGGGTCCAGTTCAGGATGCGCTCGCCGTCCGGCTGCGCGTCGGGGATCTCGCGGGGGTGGCCGCCGGTCGCGATCAGCACCGCGTCGGCGCTCAGCCGCTCCTCGGTGCCGTCGGCGGCGGTGACGACGACCTCGCGGGAGCCGTCGGTCGCCTGGAGCCCGTCGAGCCGGCCGCGCCCGCGCATCACCCGGGCACCGGCCCGGGTGACGGAGGCGGTGATGTCGTGGGACTGGGCCAGCGCCAGGCGCTTGACGCGTCGGTTGACCTTGCCGAGGTCGACGCCGACCACCCGGGCGGCGTGCTCCTTGTGCGGCGTGTCGTCGGCGACGATGATCCCCAGCTCCTCGTACGAGGAGTCGAAGGTCGTCATCACCTCGGCCGTCGCGATCAGGGTCTTCGATGGCACACAGTCGGTGAGTACCGAGGCTCCGCCGAGGCCGTCGCAGTCGACGACGGTCACCTCCGCGCCGAGCTGGGCGCCCACCAGAGCCGCCTCGTAGCCGCCGGGGCCGCCGCCGATGATCACGATCCGGGTCACGAAAAGTCCGCCTCGCGTGGGTGTCAATCCCGCGGCCGTCTGCCGCCCCGGCCGGGGGTCCGGGGGATCGCCCCGGGGGAATGCAGTACGTACTCCATTGTCCCGCACGCGCCAAACAGATTCGCCCCGGGGCCCTCCATACGGGAGCCGGGGCTCCGGACGTACGGGAACGGCCCGCCCGCACAGCCCTTCGAGGCCCCGGCCGGTACTCCCCCGACCGGGGCCTTCGTCACAGGAACCGGCACTCCCGCGCCCCCCTCCCGTACCCTCGGTCCCATGTCGCTCTACGCCGCGTACGCCGGCAACCTCGACGCGCGGCTCATGACCCGCCGCGCCCCGCATTCCCCGATGCGCAGCACCGGCTGGCTCAACGGCTGGCGGCTGACCTTCGGCGGGGAGCAGATGGGCTGGGAGGGCGCGCTGGCCACCGTGGTGGAGGCACCGCGCTCCCAGGTCTTCGTCGCGCTGTACGACCTGGCTCCGATGGACGAGGACTCCATGGACCGCTGGGAGGGCGTCGGGCTCGACATCTACCGGCGGATGCGCGTACGCGTACACACCCTGGACGGCGAGGAGCCGGCCTGGATGTATGTGCTGAACGGGTACGAGGGCGGCCTGCCCTCCGCCCGCTACCTGGGCGAGATCGCGGACGCGGCCGAGTCCGCGGGCGCCCCCCACGACTATGTGATGAGCCTGCGCAAGCGCCCCTGCTGAGCGGGGCGCGCCGACGCCTTGCGAGAGCTTGCCGAGAAGGGTGCCGGCCCCTTGCCGAGCGAGGTGTGCCGACCCCTCTTCGTGCGAAGCCACAAAGCCTTCCGGCGAGTCTTTGCACCAGGACATCTACGCGCGTAGGCAATCAGCGGTTACGCTCTTCCGCGTGAACGCATCAGTTATTCCGGACAACATCCAGGGCGACCCGTACGCAGCCGCTGCCGGGGCCGCCGCCCGCCTGCGCGAGCTGACCGGCGCCGAGACCCACGACGTCGCCCTGGTCATGGGCTCCGGCTGGGCGCCCGCGGGCGAAGCACTCGGCGCCCCGGAGGCCGAGTTCCCCGTCACCGCGCTGCCCGGCTTCCCGGCCCCCGCGGTCGAGGGCCACGGCGGGACCATCCGCTCGTACAAGATCGGTGACAAGCGCGCGCTGGTCTTCCTGGGCCGTACGCACTACTACGAGGGCCGCGGCGTCGCCGCCGTCGCCCACGGAGTCCGTACGGCGGTGGCGGCGGGCTGCAAGACCGTCGTGCTGACCAACGGCTGCGGCGGCCTGCGCGAGGGCATGCGCCCCGGACAGCCGGTCCTGATCAGCGACCACATCAACCTCACGGCGACCTCCCCGATCGTCGGCGCCAACTTCGTCGACCTGACCGACCTGTACTCGCCGCGCCTGCGCGCGCTGTGCAAGGAGATCGACGACACCCTCGAAGAGGGCGTGTACGTCCAGTTCCCCGGCCCGCACTACGAGACCCCGGCCGAGATCAACATGGTCCGGGTCCTCGGCGGCGACCTGGTGGGCATGTCCACCGTCCTGGAGGCCATCGCGGCCCGCGAGGCGGGCGCCGAGGTGCTGGGCCTCTCCCTGGTCACCAACCTGGCGGCGGGCCTCTCGGGTGAGCCCCTGAACCACGAGGAGGTCCTCCAGGCGGGCCGCGACTCGGCCACCCGGATGGGCGCGCTGCTGGCCCGGGTGCTCGAACGCATCTAGCCCCCCGGGCTTTCCTCCGCCCCGCCCCGCTGTTCTTCCGCCCGTCCCGGCTGTCCTTCCGCCCGCCCCGGCTTTCCTTTCAGCCCGTCCGGCGTTTGAGGACCGGGGTCCGGGGCGGAGCCCCGGTTTCGGGAAGGGGCGGGGAGGGGAACAGCCCGCGCAGCGCCCCCACCCCGCAGCGCGCACCTCCCGCCCCACCCCGCCGGACGCCCGCACCACCACTCCGCCCACCCCACCCGCCCCACCGACCACCGCACCCCCGAAAGGCGGCCCCCGTGCAGCACGACCTCATCGCGCAGGCCAGGACCTGGCTGGCCGAGGACCCCGACCCCGAGACCCGTGACGAGCTGGGCGCGATCATCGAGGCGGGCGACACCGCCGAGCTCGCCGCCCGTTTCGCGGGCACGCTCCAGTTCGGCACCGCCGGGCTGCGCGGCGAGCTCGGGGCCGGACCCATGCGGATGAACCGGTCCGTGGTGATCCGGGCGGCGGCGGGGCTCGCCGCCTACCTGAAGGCCCAGGGCCAGGAGGGCGGCCTCGTCGTCATCGGCTACGACGCCCGCTACAAGTCGGAGGACTTCGCCCGCGACACCGCCGCCGTGATGACCGGCGCCGGACTCCGCGCCGCCGTGCTCCCCCGCCCGCTCCCCACCCCCGTACTCGCGTACGCCATAAGGCACCTGGGTGCCGTCGCGGGCGTCGAGGTCACCGCGAGCCACAACCCGCCGCGCGACAACGGTTACAAGGTCTACCTCGGCGACGGCTCGCAGATCGTGCCCCCGGCCGACGGCGAGATCGCGGCCGCCATCGCGGCGGTCGGCCCGCTGGACGGCGTGGCCCGCCCGGAGGACGGCTGGCAGACCCTCGGCGAGGAGGTCCTGGCCGCCTACCTCGCCCGTACGGACGCGGTTTTGGCCGCCGGCAGCCCCCGTACGGCACGCACCGTCTACACCGCGATGCACGGCGTCGGCACCTCCGTGCTGACCGCCGCGTTCGCGCGGGCCGGGTTCCCGGAGCCGGTGCTCGTCACCGAGCAGGCCGAGCCGGACCCCGCCTTCCCCACCGTGGCCTTCCCCAATCCGGAAGAGCCCGGCGCAATGGATCTCGCGTTCGCCACCGCACGCCGGGCGGCGCCGGACCTGATCATCGCCAACGACCCGGACGCGGACCGCTGCGCCGTCGCCGTACCCGACACCGCCGCCGAGGGCGGCTGGCGGATGCTGCGCGGTGACGAGGTCGGCGCACTGCTCGCCGCGCACCTGGTGGAGCGGGGCGTGAGCGGCGTGTTCGCGGAGTCGATCGTGTCGTCGTCACTGCTCGGCCGGATCGCGGAGAAGGCGGGCCTCGGTTACGAGGAGACGCTGACGGGCTTCAAGTGGATCGCCCGCGTGGACGGTCTGCGGTACGGGTACGAGGAGGCGCTCGGCTACTGCGTCGACCCCGAGGGCGTCCGCGACAAGGACGGCATCACCGCCGCCCTGCTCGTCGCCGAGCTCGCCTCCGTACTCAAGGAGCAGGGCCGTACGCTGCTCGACCTGCTGGACGACCTGGCCCTGGCCCACGGGCTGCACGCCACCGACCAGCTCTCGGTGCGGGTGGAGGACCTGACGGTCATCGCCGACGCCATGGCCCGGCTCCGCGAGCAGCCGCCGACCGCGCTGGCGGGCCTCGCGGTCACCTCCGCCGAGGACCTGTCGCAGGGCACGGCCGCGCTGCCGCCCACCGACGGGCTGCGCTACCACCTGGAGGGCGCCCGCGTGATCGTCCGCCCGAGCGGCACCGAGCCGAAGCTGAAGTGCTACCTGGAGGTCGTGGTCCCGGTCACGGACGCCGCCGGGCTGCCCACGGCACGGGCGCGGGGCGCGGAGCTGCTGGCCGGGATCAAGCGGGACCTGGCGACGGCGGCCGGGATCTGATGCCTTGATCCGGTGCCGGGGTCCGGTACCGACGGTTCGTGAACGGCCGCTTCGGGATGGGTGTGGTGTACCGCCCTATCCGAAGCGGCCGTTCACGTAGTCGGCGGTCCGCTCGTCCTGCGGGGAGCCGAACATGGCGTCGGTCGGGCCGTGTTCCACGATGACGCCGGGGGTGCCCTGCTCGGCGAGGAAGAACGCGCAGCCGTCCGAGACCCGGGCGGCCTGCTGCATGTTGTGCGTGACGATGATGATCGTGACCTCCTCCTTCAGGTCGTGGATCGTCTCCTCGATCCGCCGGGTGGACGTCGGGTCGAGCGCCGAGCACGGTTCGTCCATCAGCAGGACCCGGGGCCGTACGGCGAGGGACCTCGCGATGCACAGGCGCTGCTGCTGGCCTCCGGAGAGCGCCCCGCCGGGCCGCCGGAGCCGGTCCTTGACCTCCTTCCACAGCCCGGCCTTGGTCAGGCACTCCTCCACGAGGTCGTCACGGCCGTCCCGGGACGCCTTGATGCCGTTCAGCTTCAGGCCCGCGAGGACGTTGTCGTACAGGGACATCGCGGGGAACGGGTTCGGCTTCTGGAAGACCATGCCGATCTCGCGGCGGGCGTGGGTGATCCGGCGGCCCCGCTCGTAGATGTCCTGGCCGTCCAGGAGGACCCGCCCGGCCAGTGCGGCCGAACCGACCAGCTCGTGCATCCGGTTGAGGATCCGCAGGAAGGTCGACTTGCCGCAGCCGGAGGGGCCGATGAGCGCGGTGACCTGCCGCGCGGGCATGGTGAGCGAGACCCGGTCGAGGACCTTGTGGTCACCGAACCAGGCGGAGACCGCGTCGGCTTCGAGGGTCGCCGCCGTGGAGTGGGCGAGGACGCGGGGCTGGACGACGGTGTCGATGAGGTCGGTCATGGGGTGGGGCGCTCCTCGGGGATCAGGGATCGGGGATCGGGGATCGGGGATCGGCTGTGGGGACTCGGGGCTGGGGCCCGGCTCGGTGGGGACCGGCTCGGCTTCGTGCGTCGGGGGCGGGGTGCGTGTCGCGTCGGGCGTCAGAGCAGGTTCGGGAGCAGGCGGGTGATCGCCGCCGCCAGCGCGATCCCGCAGGCGGCGAGTACCGGCACGGCGCTCACCCAGGTCTGCCAGGTGCCCCGGCGACGCAGGGCCCAGGCGGTGAGCAGCGCGGCCGCGAGGAGGGCCTGCGACCACAGGAGTACGGGGAGCCAGGCGCCGCTCTCCCCCGCCAGCGCCTCCTCGCTCGGGCCGGGCGGGCCCGCGGGCAGAAGGCGGGGCGGCGCCGGCTGTACGGGGGTGGTCAGGACGGCGTCCACGCGGAGGACGCCGGACGGGGTGTACGGGGAGCCGGTCGCGGTGATGAGCGTGAGCGCGCCCTGTCCCGGGGCGCGGCGGTCGGGCAGCGCGTCGCCGGGGCGGCGGACGCCCGTGACCGCGTACACCGCCTTGGTCTGGCCGGTGGTGATCTCGATGCGGGCGCCGACCGGGAGCTTGTGCAGGGAGTGGAACGGGCTGCCGTACCCCCATTGGCGGCCCATGATCACGGAGGTCCCGGCCTGCCCGGGCAGCGGTGTGTCGCGGCGGTGGCCCGGACCCGACATCAGGACCCGGGAGGTGGTGCCCTCCCCGACGACCTCGCGCACCCCGAGTGCGGGGATGCGGAGGAGCGCGACCGGGGCGCCCATCGCGAGGGGGCGGTCGTCGTACGTGCGCGGCCCCACGGGCGCGGTGCCAAGGGCGAGTTGGCGGCGCAGCTCGTCGTAGGCCGTCTGCTGGTCCCGGGAGTGCTGGAGGTGGCCGACGAGGGTCAGGTTGGCGGCGAAGCCGAGGAGGACGGCCGCCAGGACGCAGAGCGCCGCCCCGGTGAGGGCGAGTCCGGGCCGGGCGGGCGGCCGCGGGGCCTGCCCGGACACCGGTACGGGCGGGGAGGGCGGCGGTGCCGTCACGGGCGGGGACAAGGGCGAGGGCGGGGGCGGGGGTGGGGGCGGGGTCAGCACGGTCACGGTGGCTGCGCTCCTGGCTGCGGGAGGGGTGTTGCGGGTGAGGGTGGAGTCGGGTGACGTGGGGCGGATGGCGGCGGGTGCCGGGGAGGTGGGCGGTTCCGCCCCGGCAGCCCCCGGAGTGCCCGCCGTTCCCGGACGGACCGGCGGAGGGATTCAGTGCGCCGGGGCACGGTCGCGCGCGGGCTCAGTCCAGCGGGCTCAGCGCGCCCGCCCCGATCCAGTGGGCTCAGCGCGCCCGCCCCGGCCCAGCGGGCTCAGCGCACCGCACCGGCCCGCCCGGCCCGTCCGCCCCGCCCCCGGCCCCCGCCCCGGCTCAGAGCGCCGGGCTGCCGAAGGTCAGCAGGGACTTTCGCCGGATGTGGATGACGAGCGCCGCGCCGAGGCTGAGGAGCGCCACGGCGGTGAGGCCGACCGCCGCCACGGAGCTGCCGGTGGAGGCGAGCGATCCCTTGCCGGATCCGCCGGAATCGCCGGACCCGCCGCCCCCGCCCGCCGTACCGTCGCTCCCGCCGTCGGAACCCGTCGACGTACCGCCGTCGTCGGAGCCCGTGGTGTCGCTCGGTTCCGGGGTGGGGCTCGGGCTCGGTTCGGCGCCGGTGGTGAAGGGGAACTCCACCCGGTGGCCCTCGTCCGCCTTCTCGGCGAGGGTCAGGGTGTGGTCGCCGTCCCCGATCTGCTCGGGCACGGTGAACGCGTAGTCCTCCACGGTGCCTTCGTCGTCGGCGGTGGCGTCGGCGAGGTCGTCGTCCCCCTCGTCGAGGTTCACGGTCACCGTGGCGTCCGGGGTGTAGCCGCGCGCCGTGATCAGCACCTTCTGGCCGGGTTCGAGGACCGGGTCGGCGTCGAGCGGGTTGCCCTCCTCGTCGGTGACGAAGAGGTCACCGGGCTCGTCGGGACCGTCCGTCGGGCCGTCCGTGGGGCCGTCGGTCGGGCCGTCCGTGGGCTTGTCCGTGGGGTCCGTCTCGCTCGGGTCGGGGCTCGGGGCGGGCTCGGTGATCTGGGCGCTGGCCCGGCCGGTCGAGGCGCGGAACGCCTCCGGGTCGTCCGGGGCGAACTCCGCCCGGTAGTGGACCTGTCCGGGTACGGCCGGTGCGGTGACGGTCAGTTCGGCCTTTCCGCCGGTCACGTCGACCGTGCTCACCTCGGTGAACGGGCCGTCGAACGCGGCGCCCGTCGCGAAGGTCACCTTGCCCTCGGCCGCCGCCGGGGTGACGTTCGCCGTCAGCTTCAGCGGGGTGCCGACGGGGCCGCCTCCGTTGCCGACGGTCAGGGCGACGGTGGTCGCCTGGGATTCGACCAGGGTCCAGGTCTCCCCGGTCACGCGGACGCTCGCCGAGAAGTAGTCGAACGTGCCGACGCTGACCGCCGTGTCGCAGTGCATGCGTATCTCGTACGTCCCGTCCAGCGGACCGGTCTTGACGTACTTGCGCAGGACCGTCTCCAGCGAGTCCTTGGGCGGCAGCTGCACGGTGAACGGACCCGAGTCCAGCGGTGCGCCCTTCTCCGAGGTCGTCAGCGGGAACGAGGGCAGCCCGCCGGTCACGGTCGGTGGCTTGGGGAGCCGCAGCCCCGCCCGTACGTAGGGCGCGTTCGGGTCCGTGGGGGCCGGGCAGGCGGCCGCCGAGGTCGCGGTGTCCGCCAGCTTGGCGTCGGAGATGGAACCGGTCGCGGGGGACAGCGTGAACGAGCCGATCCGGGTGGAGGCGGCGTGCGCCTCGGTGGCGCTCAGGGCCAGTACGGCGGCGAGCAGGCCGCAGACCAGCGCGAAGGAGCTGAGCAGCGCCACCGACGACCGGAAACCCGACCCCGGCGACCGGAAACCGGAGCCCGGCGAGCGCAAGCCCGAGCCCGGCGGCCGGAAGCGGATGCCGGGCGGCCGGGGACGATCCGGGCGTGGAGCGAGTGGTACGGGGTTGTTCATGGTGGTGTTCCCCCCTGGGGTGGTGGTGGGCTTCGGACACGCCGTGGGGCCGGGCACCCCTCGGGGCGCCCGGCCGTCGCGCGGTTACGGGATGGTGGTGGTCAGCGCTCGGCCTTGAGCGTGGTGTCACCGCAGTTGGCGACCGTGGTGAAGCCGAAGTACTCGATGACGTCGGTCTCGGTGCAGACCTTGGAGCCGGCGCCGACGAACGTGTCCGCGATGGCGGCGGTGCCGAGCTTCGCGGTCGGCACGACGTTGTAGACGTCACGGGCGATCACACCGCCGCCGATCGCACCGAGCACGGTGTCGCCGTGGCGGTCGGTGACGGCGCCGCCGACCTGGGCGTTGTACTGGGAGACGGAGTACGGGGCGATGTCGCCCGCGCTGTCCAGCTCGACCCCGTTGTGCTCCTGCATCGTGCCGACGCAGGTGCCGGGCACCGAGACACCGATCTGCTCCAGGAAGAAGGACCGGGTGCCGGAGCCGGCCTGGGGCAGCAGCGGGGTCAGTGCCACACCGTTGAGGGAGGTCAGGCTGCACTCGTAGACGGCCTTGAGCTGGGCGGCCGTGAGGTCGAGGTTCGCGTTGAGGGGGCTGTCGTCGCGGACGGCGATGGTCACCTGGTCCTCGGCGAAGGGGATGAAGGTCAGGTCGGAGGAGGTGAAGTTGACCGGGCCGCGCGAGGAGCGGGCGAAGTCGAGACAGCCGGTGGAGCCGTCGACGGACGCGTTGAGCGCGTCGATACCGGCCGAGGAGCCGTTGGGGCGGTTGATGACACAGCCGGCCGTACGGGTCTTGACCGTGGCGCTGCCGGTCGCGTCGTAGGAGGCGATCAGGGTGCCGCCGTCGATGGAGTCACCGAGCCCGTTGAGGACGTCCTGCGTGGTGTCCGAGCCGACCCCGGCGAGGGTGCGGTAGTCGGTCGGGACGGCGGGGTCGGCGTAGGCGGCGGGAGCCATGATGCCGAGGCCGAGAGCGGCGGCGCCGACTGCGGCACCGAGACGAACACGCGTCGTGACGTTCATTTCTGTTCTCCTCCATGAATCATGAATCGTGAATCGCGAAGAATCATGAATCGCGAATCGTGAATACGGAATGCAGGCAATGGACGCATCAGCAGAATCCGGATTTCGCTGCCACCGGCCCGTCGGCCGGCCACCGCAAATATTTCCGCAGAACGGTCCGCGGTGACCACCACATCCAGTTGCCGGTCAGGTTACGAATTCCTTTCCTGGGCGACTCCTAGGGAATTCGCCCCCGGGCGGAGAGGCGCAGCATCACGGGTCCGGCGCACGCTGCGGTGCCGCCCGCGACGAGCACGCCGAGGAGCACCCAGCGGACGAGCCCCAGGACCTGGGAGGGGGTCAGCCCCCCGGGCCCGGTGGCGGAGGCGTTCGTCGCCTCCACCGGGCCGGTCGGCGCGGGGTCCGGCGGGCCGCTGGCCTCCGGGTCGGCGCCCGCCGTCCCGCTGCCGCCCGGTGCGCCCGCGTCGGAGCCCCCGGATCCCCCGGAGCCCCCGGCCCCGCCGGAGCCGCCCGAGTCCGGAGCCGGGCCCCCCTCGCCCGGGCCGCCGTCACCGCCGCCCCCGTCCCCCGTACCGCCTCCCGGATCCCCTCCGCCGCCCGCCGCACCCGCTCCGGACCCGGTGGACGGGGGCGGCGGCTGCGCCACCCCGCGCTCCAGGCCGTCGGCCGCGCGGAGCGCCTGGGTGCGGAGCTCCTGCGGGAGGGGTGCGTAGCCGGGCGGCAGCTGTCCTGGGGTGAGGCCCGGGGTCTGGCCGGGCCCCGCGGCGTACCGGATCATCCGCGCGTAGTCCTTGCGGGCGTCGGCGGGCTGGTCGAGGGGGGCCGCCGCGTAGGCGATGGCGGTCAGCGGGTAGGCGCCGTCCTTCGCCCCGAGGGGGCCGGGCGCCTTCACCCCGGCCACGGCGGAGTCCTTCATCTGCGCCACCGCCTTGAGCAGGGCGTCCGGGGTCGGCTTCACATACCGGCCGGTCGCGTCGGGCAGGGCGGCGATGTCGAGTTCGTAGCGGTCGGCCGAGGGGATGTCGACGAGTCCGGCGATCCGGCGGGAGCCCTGCGGCCCCCGTTCGCCCTTCAGCCGGGCCCCGTTCGCGCACTCGGCGCAGGCCTCCGCGTCGGTCGTCTGCCCGCCGTAGCCGCGCCGGACGCGGAGGGCGCCGTCGTGCATGTTCTCGACGTAGGGCACGACCTCGTTGCCGGTGTACTCCACCCAGCCGTTCGGAATGACCTCCAGCCGGGTGCCGGTGGGGTCCGCCTTAGGGAAATGGTCGAGCGCTTCCTTGTCCAGGGCCAGATCGGCGTAGAAGGGGTTGATCTTCATTCCCCAGGGGTCCGCTTTTCCGGACAGGAATTCCCGGGCGTCCTTGTCCGCCCGCAGATAGTTCCACAGGAGGCGGCTGGTGTCGGAATTCTCACCGGAGACGGCGAGGCCGAAGGGGGCGGATCTGGCCGCCCGGTCGGAGAGGTCCGGATTGAGCTCCAGGAATTCCGGGTCGCGGACGACGGTCTCCGGGTTTCCCTTCAGATGGGCGGGGACGGGGATGCTCATGTTCCAGAGGCTCACGCTGCTGATGTAGGACTGGGTGAGCAGCTTGGCCAGGAGGCGCGGGGTGAGCTTCAGCTCCCGTACGCGTTCGAGCGGTACGCCGGTCTCCTCCCACAGGAACGCGACCGTCAGGCCGCTCACCGCGAGCGGTGCGTGCACGACCCGGGGGCCGTCCGCGCCGGTCTCGACCGGGTCGACCGTGACGGCGAGCCCGGGTGAGGTGCCGGTGGCGGCGGTGACCAGTTCGCGGGCGCGGTCCTCGCCGGACTGGCTGTAGGTGAACCGGGCGTCCGACCCGGCGCACAGGACGGACTGCCAGGACGTCATGGCGTCGGTCAGCAACTCCGATCCGATGACGCGCCGTTCGGCCTTGTCCGGCTCGCAGGTCTCGCCGACCGGGTCGAAGTGCAGGGGGAAGACGATGCGCCGGTCCCAGTTGGACCGGCTCAGGGCGGAGGTGTCGAGGCTGCCGTTGCGGTGCGGCTCGATCTCGTGGTCGCCGCGCGGGACCACCACCAGCCAGCAGGGCCGGGGCTGGGTGCGGCCCCCGGCCGTGTCCACCGCCCCGCAGCCCAGGTGCGGGGCTTCCAGGGCCGTCTGCACCTCGAAGACCGCCTCGCCGGTCCCGTCGCCCTGGGTCTTGCGCAGCGGCTCGGTGTTGGCGTCGCCGGGACCGAAGTACGTCCAGTCCACGGCGGACTTCGTCGGCTCGCCCTCCACCGGCCGGAACGGCACGAACGGGTTGTCGTTGTCCTTCCCCTCGGTGTACTCGGTCTCCAGCGGATCCTGCCCCACCGGCAGGCTGCGGGTGGAGTTGTGGCCGCTGCCGCCGCCGACGGGGCCGAAGACACACTGTTCGCGGTCGGGGCCCTGCGGACCGTCGCCCCAGCACTGCATGATCTGTACGTAGTTGAGGTACCGGGTCCCGCCGGGTGTCGGCTTCCCGCCGGTCCAGGAGACGCGTACGCCCTGGGCCCGCAGGTGCTCCGTCTGGTGGACCGTCACCCGCATACCGGAGAAGTCGTCCCAGGGCCCCTTGGTCCCGCTCCTGGTCATGGCGGAGGAGTTCTCGGGGCCTGCGGCCGCCCGAGCCTCACCGCTGCCCGGGGGCAGCGGCAGCAGGGCCAGCAGGACGGCGGTCAGCAGGGCGACGGCTCCGGCGGCGGCGCGGCGGGGGCGGTTCCGGGTGGGGCTGTGGTCCCGGGCACGGCCGAGGCTGTGATCTCGGGCGCGGCTGCGGTCCCGGTCCCGGTCCCGGTCAGAGTGTGACCGTAGGGCGGTCATGAGACGGCTCCCCCGGCGTGACCGTACGACCCTCATGACAGGTATCCCTTCCGGCGGGACCGGGCCGCCAGCGCGCGGGCGGCGAGCGGCGGGCCGACGACCACACCGGCCAGGAACAGGGCGGACAGGGCCATCAGCGCCCCGCGCAGGCCCACCGCGTCGTCGGAGGCGAGACCGACCGGGTTGGCCACCACCGAGGAGTCGCCGCCCGTGGTTCCGGCGGCGGCGATGATCTCGCCGGTGTCCGGGTCGACCGCCCCGCCCCCGGCGGCCCCGCCGTCCTCGGCGCCCGGCTGCCCGGCATCCGGGGTCCCGTCGCCGTCGGAGTCCGTACCGCCGGTCGCCGTGGAACCGCCGGAGCCGGTGGTGGTCCCGGTCGTTCCGGTGGCCCCGGAGCCGGGGGACGGGCTGCCCGCCGCGCCCCCGCCGCCCGTACCGCCGGTCGGGCCGGTACCGCCCGTGGAGCCGGTCCCGCCGGTACCTCCGGCACCCGGGGTGCCGGAGGAGGAGCCGGGGCCCTGGGCGGACGGCTTCACCGGGGTCTGCTGGTCCTTCGCCCCGGCCGTGCCGGTGGAGCACTGCGTGGGCCCGCGCTTGTCGCAGGCCTTCGGGTACGGGGCGTTCTTGGCGAGCGTGTTGCCGCCGTCGGCGGAGAACGTGGGGTTGCGGCAGCTGTTGATGTTGACCGCCCCGGTGGGCGCGCCGGGGATGCGGCGTACCTGTTCGAACCCGGCGAGCACCAGGTTCTTCGGCAGCGGCGAGTAGCCGAGTTCGTCGGCCTGCTGCTGGCCGTCGCAGAGGAAGTAGTTGGCGAAGGCACCCAGCGTCCGGCCCTTCGCCTCGGTCATCGGGTTCTTCTCCCCGTCCAGCGAGGTCGGCACGACCATGTAGCTGTAGCTGGAGAGCGGGTAGGTCCGCCGGTCGCCCGAGCGGTAGACCCCGTCGAGGATCTGGGTGAGGTAGTCGGTGGAGCCCTTGTCGTTGTTGATCCGGGCCGCCATCAGGCCGACGGCGACGCTGGCCGCGGTGGGCTCCACGTAATAGCCGGACCGGTTGAGCATCTTGGCCACCGGGAAGCCGGTCTTGATGGCGTAGGAGTACTCGACGTAGGTGATGGCGCCCTCGGCGTGGTTCTGCCGTACGTACCCCGAGACCCCCAGTGAGCCGGACTTGGCGATCTGGGAGGTGCCGGGCGCGGTGGGGAAGTACGAGGTCATCCGGCAGGGCGTGGACCGTCCGGCGCGGCGGCAGAAGTCGTCCCACTCGGAGCGGTGCTCCTTGGCCAGCCAGCTGGTGAACTGGGCGGTGGTGCCCGAGCCGTCCGAGCGGACGACGGGGATGATCTGCCGTCCGGGGAGGGTGAGTCCGGGGTTGTCGGCCTTGATCTCGGGGGCGTCCCAGCGGGTGATCCTCGATGTGAAGATCTTGGCCAGGACCTCCCCGGAGAGCCGCAGGTTGGTGACCTTCTTGCCGCCGATCCGCAGGTTGTACATGAAGGCGGTGCCGCCCGCGACGATCGGCATGTACGCGAAGCCGCGCCGGGGGGCCGGTTCGGTGACGCCGCCCTCCTCCAGCCCGTACGGGATCTCCGAGACGGCGAAGTCGGCCGTGCCGTTCCTGAACTGCTGACGGCCGTCGGAGGAGCCGGTGGCGGCGAAGTTGACGGTCATCCCGAGGTTGGCGGCGACATTGCGGCGCCACTGGTCGAGGGCGTTGGAGCTCCAGGTGGACCCGGCGCCGGTGATCTTGGTGTACGAGGCCGCCTCGGCGGGCGGTTGGCCGACGGCCAGCAGGGCGCAGAGCAGCGCTGCCAGGGCCAGGGCCGTACGGGACAGGGTCGCGGGTCTCACGGAGTACTCCTGGGGGTGGTGGCGTCGGGCGGGCTGTTCCGCGGAGGCGAGGCGGCGTCCGTACGAGAGGCGTCCGCACGGGAGGAGGTCGTACGGGAGACGTCCGTACGGGCGGAGGCGCGGGGAGCGAACCGTTCCGCGTCCCGGCGCGAGGCGAGGACCCTGCGGTGGGTCTGGCCCTTCGTCAGCCGGCCCGGATCGCGGCCGCCGATGATCCGGGCGACCACGAAGAGCAGCAGCACGAGGGCCATCAGGGCCGCCGCCGTACCGAAACCGCGCGCGATCATGTCGGGTTCGGGCGACTTGACGAACTCGAAGGTGGCCAGCGGGAGGGAGACCTGCGGGCCCTCGAACGGGTCGGCGTTCAGCTCGGCGGTGAAGCCCGCGGTCAGCAGCACCGGGGAGGTCTCGCCGACGCCCCGGGCGGTGCCGAGGATGACCGAGGTGGTCAGGCCCGAGCGGGCGGTGGGGAGCACCACATGGCGCACGGTGCGCCAGCGCGAGGTGCCGAGCGCGTACGAGGCTTCGCGCAGGGTGCCAGGGACGAGGCGGATCACGACGTCGGCGGCCCGGATGATGATCGGCAGCATCATCACCGCGAGGGCCAGGGAGGCGGCCAGGCCGGACTTGCCGACGCCGAGGGCCAGGATGGCGGTCGCGTAGATGAACAGGCCCGCCACGATGGACGGCAGCGCGGTCATCGCCTCCACGATGGTGCGGACGAAGCGGGCGAACCGGCCGGGCACCTCGTTGAGGAAGACCGCGCAGAGGAGCCCGGCCGGCACGGTCACGGCCAGGGCGAGCGCGATCTGCTGGAGGGTGCCGACGGCGGCGTGCAGCACCCCGCCCACGCCGAGGCCGTCCAGCGGACCGGCGAGCTTCATGTCCTGGGTGAAGAAGTTGGCGTGGGCCAGGGCGGTGCGGCCCTCCCAGAGGGTGAAGACGATCACGAAGGCCAGCGCGGTGAGCATGAGGAGCCCCAGACTCCGCACGACGACCCCGGCCAGCCGGTCCCTGATCGTGGGGCCGTCCTCGTCGAAGGAGACCAGCAGGGCGTAGAGGCCGAGGAAGAGGACGTAGGCGACGACGACGAAGCCCACCGCGCCGTCGAAGGGCAGCATCCGGGTGAAGAGCAGCCCGGTCAGGCTCAGCGCGGCGGCCGCCGCCCCGGCCAGGGCGAAGGTGTCCGAGGGCCGGGTCAGCACGAGGGACCTGCGGACCTCGCCGACGGCCCCGTCGGTACGGCGGGTGCGGGCGGGCAGGACGGTACGCGGGGCGGATGCGCGTACGGGGTACGGAGACGGGGACTGGGGCTGGGGCTGGGGCTGGGAGGGGGACTGGGGCTGGGAGGGGGGCGGAGACGGGGACTCGGGTGCGAGGGTCATGGCAGACGGGGTCCTTTCCGAGCGTCCGGGCGGCTGGGCGCCTCGGTGTCCAGACCTGTTGGCGGCTCGGCGGCTTGAGGTCCAGGCACTTCCTGGCGGCCAGACGTCGTGGCGTCCGGGCGTTGGGCGTCCGGGCGTTGGGCGTCCGGGCGTTCAGGCATCGCTGGACGCCGGGCGTTCAGGCATCGCTGGACGCGCCGGAGCGGCTGCGCGCGACGATCGAGGAGGCGGCGAAGTTGACGACGAGGGTCATCAGGAAGAGCGCGAGCCCGGCGGCCATCAGCGCGGACATGCCGAACGGGCTGGCTTCGCCGTACCGCAGGGCGATCAGCGCCGCGACCGAGCTGGTGCCGTTCTGGAGCACATGCCACTGGATCTCGAAGACCGGCGAGATGATCAGGTAGACGGCGATGGTCTCGCCCAGCGCCCGCCCCAGGCCCAGCATCGTGCCGCCGATCATGCCGCCCTTGCCGAAGGGGAGGACGACGCTGCGGATCATGCCCCAGCGGGTGGCGCCCAGCGCGTAGGCGCCCTCCCGTTCCCCGGCGGGCGCCTGCGAGAACACCTCGCGCATCACCGAGCAGATGATCGGCGCCACCATCAGGGCGACCACGATGCCCGCGATGAGCGTGGAGGAGGTGTAGACGGTCTCGGGCGCGAGCGGATCGCTCGGATCGGCCCCGTCGACGGCGAAGACCGGGATCCAGCCGAGATAGGTGGCGATCCAGCGGGCGGTGGGCAGGACCGCGCCCTCGAAGAAGAACAGCCCCCAGAGCCCGTAGACCACGGACGGCACCGCCGCCATCAGGTCCACGACGCTGACGAGGGTGCGGCGCAGCCCCGGCGGCGCGTACTCGGAGATGTAGAGCGCACTGCCCACGGCGAGCGGTACCGCGATCACGATCGCGGTCACGGCGATGAGCACGGTCCCGGTGAGGACGGCGGCGATGCCGAACCGCCCGGCGTCCGGCTCCCAGGCCTCGGTGGTCAGGAAGGACCAGCCCGCCCTTTCCAGCGCCTGCCAGGCCCGGTACAGCAGGAACCCGCCGACCAGCAGCATCACCGCGAAGACCGCCGCGCCGCCGCCCCGGGCCACCGTGCGGAAGACCCGGTCGGGCAGGCCGGGGTCCGTGTACAGCCGCCGGGGTACGGAGGCCCCGTCGGCGGCCCCGCCGGCGGACGGGCCATCCGGTGGACCGCCGGGCGGGCCCCCGGACGGGCCTCCGGGCGGTGGCCGCTCCTCAGTTCGTGTCGTCACGCGGACGACGGTCGTGGGATGCGGTGAACCGGTGCGCCCGCCGATGTGAATGCGGCGCGGCCTAGAGGCAACTTCCGGCGCCCTCCCCGATCCCGGCGAGCAGCCCCCGGAAGCGTACGTAGGCGGCCCGGCAGGTCGAGTGCCGTTCGTAGGACCGGGCGGAGACGGCGGTGGCGCGGCCGTCCGCCTCCCGCAGCAGCCAGATCCAGCCGTTGCCGGAAGGCGTGTGCTGGACGCCGCCCGCCTGCTCGCGGTGGTTCCCGCGCAGTTCGTCGAAGGCGCGGCGGCAGTCGCCGTACGCCGTGAACGCGTGTGCGGAGACGGCCACCACCCGGCCGTTCTGCGCGATCATCCGCCAGGCGTACCGGCCGTCCGCGTCGATGTCGATGCGACATCGCACCCGGGCCGCCCCGGCGCTCCCGGCTCTCTCGTCGCCATCGGTGTCCCTCATCGTGCCCCACCCCCCGCCGCCCCTTCGGAAGTCGGACGGCAGGCGCAATTTATTGAGGCGGGCGGGGCGAGAGGTACCGCAAACCAGGTGAGCGGTCGGTTTTCATCGGGATGTAGTCCTTAGGGCGCCCGGCATACACCACGAGGCCCCGGCGCACTCCGTGCAGACCCCGCACGCCCCCGCGAGCCCGCGCACCCCGCGGGCCCGACCCCCTCGCGGCTCAGCCCACCGCCCACAGCACCACGAGCAGCACCCCGCCCACGACGGCCGGGACGATCACCTCGTACGCCCATCGCACCGAGACCTGGGCCGCCCCCTCGGGCGTCGACGCGCCCGCCTTCTCGGCCAGGTCCCGCAGGTCACGGACGGTCTGGTCGGCCGAGGCGGTGCGCTGGGCGGAGTCGCGGACATCGGCGCTGACCGAGGTGCGGCCGTAGGGGTCGTCGTGCGCGGCGCGGGCCGCGGCCCGCGCCGCCCGCTTGCGGCTGCGCAGGGAGACGGGGACGGCCCACAGCTGGTACTTCGTACCGTCCTGGCCGAACAGCTCCGAGGAGAACGAGGCCCGCACATCGGCGACCTCGCTCCAGGGCAGCTGGACCGTCCGGTACGGATTCCGGACCCGGATGCGCTCGTCGTTCACGAAGACGGCGGGCCGCAGGGTGAACGCCACGACCAGCGGCACCACGAAGAGCAGGGCGGCCAGCGCCAGCCACGGCACCCGTCCCTCGCCCCGGATCAGGGCGTCCCCGCCCATCCAGGCGATCAGCAGGAGCAGCAGCGACCCGCAGACCAGTGCGGCTGTCGAACGGTAGGTCCGGTCGGCGAACTGCGACTCTGCGGGAGGTGTGGGGCTCGTCATGGGGCCGATTCTGCCTGACGGGTACGGAGGAGGGGCCTCCGCCCGGCCCGGCCGACCGGAGGAGGGACCTCCGCCCGCCCGGCCGACCGCCCGAGGGGGAAGGGGTGGCGGGACAGGAGCGGGTGGGACGCACGGATGGCCCGGCCCCCTGTACAGGTCGCTACGCGCGTAGATATGCTCCTCTGGTGACCATGCCCACCACTGCTCCCGCATTTTCCGACGCGACGGCGTCCGACAGTGCGCTGCGCCGCTTCCTCTTCGGGCTTCCCGGCGTCGACGCCGTCGGCCTCGAAGCGCGCGCCGCCTCCCTCGGAACCCGTTCGATCAAGACGACGGCCAAGGCGTACGCCATCGATCTCGCCATCTCGATGATCGACCTGACGACGCTGGAAGGCGCGGACACCCCGGGCAAGGTCCGGGCTCTCGCCGCCAAGGCCGTCCACCCCGACCCGCTCGACCGCACCACCCCGCGCACCGCCGCGGTCTGCGTCTACCCCGACATGGTCGCCACCGCCACCGCCGCGCTCGCGGGCTCCGGTGTGAAGGTGGCGTCCGTGGCGACCGCCTTCCCGGCCGGCCGGGCCGCGCTGGACGTCAAGCTGGCCGACGTCCGTGACGCGGTGGCGGCCGGGGCCGACGAGATCGACATGGTGATCGACCGGGGGGCCTTCCTCTCCGGCCGGTTCCTGAAGGTCTACGAGGAGATCGTGGCCGTCAAGGCCGAGTGCGGGGCCGCCCGCCTCAAGGTGATCTTCGAGACCGGCGAGCTCTCCACGTACGACAACATCCGCCGGGCCTCCTGGCTCGGGATGCTGGCAGGCGCGGACTTCATCAAGACCTCGACCGGCAAGGTGGCCACCAACGCCACCCCCGCCAACACGCTGCTCATGCTGGAGGCGGTCCGCGACTTCCGGGCGCAGACCGGCGTACAGATCGGTGTGAAGCCGGCCGGCGGCATCCGCACCACCAAGGACGCGATCAAGTTCCTCGTCCTGGTGAACGAGACGGCGGGCGAGGACTGGCTGGACAACCACTGGTTCCGGTTCGGCGCCTCCAGCCTTCTCAACGACCTGCTGATGCAGCGCCAGAAGCTCAGCACCGGCCGTTACTCCGGCCCCAATTACGTGACGGTGGACTGATACGCCATGGCATCCGCATTCGAGTACGCACCGGCGCCGGAGTCCCGTTCCGTCGTCGACATCGCCCCTTCGTACGGGCTGTTCATCGACGGTGAGTTCACCGAGGCCGCCGACGGCAAGGTCTTCAAGACCGTCTCGCCGAGCACCGAGGAAGTCCTCTCCGAGGTCGCCCGGGCGGGCGCGGCGGACGTGGACCGGGCCGTGAAGGCAGCACGTAAGGCGTTCGAGAAGTGGTCGGCGCTGCCCGGCTCCGAGCGCGCCAAGTACCTGTTCCGGATCGCCCGGATCATCCAGGAGCGCAGCCGTGAGCTGGCCGTCCTGGAGACGCTCGACAACGGCAAGCCGATCAAGGAGACCCGCGACGCGGACCTCCCGCTGGTCGCCGCGCACTTCTTCTACTACGCGGGCTGGGCCGACAAGCTGGACCACGCGGGCTATGGGGCCAACCCCCGGCCGCTGGGTGTGGCGGGCCAGGTCATCCCGTGGAACTTCCCGCTGCTGATGCTCGCGTGGAAGATCGCCCCGGCGCTCGCCACGGGCAACACGGTGGTGCTGAAGCCCGCCGAGACGACCCCGCTCTCCGCCCTCTTCTTCGCGGACATCTGCCGTCAGGCCGGGCTGCCGAAGGGTGTCGTCAACATCCTGACCGGTTACGGGGACGCGGGCGAGGCCCTCGTCACGCACCCGGACGTCAACAAGGTGGCCTTCACCGGTTCGACCGCCGTCGGCAAGGCCATCGCGCGCTCCGTCGCGGGCACGGAGAAGAAGGTCACGCTGGAGCTGGGCGGCAAGGGCGCCAACATCGTCTTCGACGACGCCCCCATCGACCAGGCCGTCGAGGGCATCGTCACCGGCATCTTCTTCAACCAGGGCCAGGTCTGCTGCGCGGGCTCCCGGCTGCTGGTCCAGGAGTCGGTCCAGGACGAGGTGCTGGACGCGCTCAAGCGCCGCCTCTCCACCCTCCGCCTCGGCGACCCGCTGGACAAGAACACCGACATCGGCGCGATCAACTCCGCCGAGCAGCTCGCCCGGATCACCGCCCTGGTGGAGACCGGCGAGGCGGAGGGCGCGGAGCGCTGGAGCGCCCCCTGCGAACTGCCGTCGTCGGGTTACTGGTTCGCCCCGACCCTCTTCACCAACGTCACCCAGGCCCACACGGTCGCCCGTGACGAGATCTTCGGCCCGGTCCTCTCCGTGCTCTCGTTCCGCACCCCGGACGAGGCGGTCGCCAAGGCCAACAACAGCCAGTACGGCCTGTCGGCGGGCATCTGGACGGAGAAGGGCTCCCGCATCCTCGCGGTGGCCAACAAGCTCCGCGCGGGCGTCGTCTGGGCCAACACGTTCAACAAGTTCGACCCGACGTCGCCGTTCGGCGGCTACAAGGAGTCGGGCTACGGCCGCGAGGGCGGCCGCCACGGCCTGGAGGCGTACCTCGATGTCTGAGCAGAACCGACTTGGCGTCTTCAAGACCTACAAGCTGTACGTCGGGGGCAAGTTCCCCCGCTCCGAGAGCGGCCGGGTGTACGAGGTGACCGACTCCAAGGGCCAGTGGCTCGCCAACGCGCCGCAGTCCTCCCGCAAGGACGCACGCGACGCGGTGGTGGCCGCGCGCAAGGCGTTCGGCGGCTGGTCGGGCGCGACCGCGTACAACCGCGGCCAGGTCCTCTACCGCGTCGCCGAGATGCTGGAGGGCCGCAAGGAGCAGTTCGTCCGCGAGGTGGCCGCCTCCGAGGGGCTGTCGAAGTCCAAGGCGGCGGCCGTCGTCGACGCGGCGATCGACCGCTGGGTCTGGTACGCGGGCTGGACCGACAAGATCGGCCAGATCTCCGGCGGGGCCAACCCGGTCGCGGGCCCGTTCTTCAACCTCTCCACCCCCGAGCCGACGGGCGTGGTCGCGGTCCTCGCGCCGCAGAAGTCGTCGTTCCTCGGCCTGGTCTCGGTGATCGCCCCGGTCATCGCGACCGGCAACACGGCGGTCGTCATCGCCTCCGCCGACGCCCCGCTGCCCGCGCTCTCGCTGGGCGAGGTGCTGGCCACCTCCGACGTCCCCGGCGGTGTGGTCAACATCCTGTCCGGCGCCACGGCGGAGCTCGCGGCCCCGCTCGCCGCCCACCAGGACGTCAACGCGATCGACCTCACCGGCGCAGGCGCGGAGCTGGCCAAGGAGCTGGAGATCGCGGCGGCGGACAACCTGAAGCGGGTCCTGCGCCCGCTCCCCGCCGAGGCGGACGGCTCGGACGCCTCCACCGACTGGCTGGCCGCGCCCGGCACGCACCGGCTGACGGCCTTCCTGGAGACCAAGACGGTCTGGCACCCGACGGGCGCTCTGGGAGCCGCGGGCTCCTCGTACTAGCCCTTCGGTACGCGAACGAGCGGGGCCGCCCCCAGGACGTGGGGCGGCCCCGCTCGTCATGCCGTACGCGACCGGCGTCAGCCCGTGACCAGCCGGGCCACCTGCCCCACCACCGGCAGGTCGCTGATCGCCCCGCCGCTGGTGAGGGGGTCGGTGAGAATCGCCGTCGACACCGGCTGGAAGTCGGCCACCTGGGTGCCCACCGCGTTGTCCAGCGGGTCCACCCCGGTCTTGGCCAGCGGGTGCAGCTGGAGCTCGGTGACGGGCCGGATGCTGTTGGTCAGCGAGGTCCCGAGCGCGTTGGTCACCGCGGGCCCGGCGCTCTCGGTGACCGCCTGGACGGCCGCGACGCCCTGCTCGGGGATCTCGGCGACCGGGGGCAGCTGCGGGGCGGCCTGCGCGGAGCCCGCACCGGCCCCCAGGGCCGCCCCCAGCGCGGTGACGGTCAGACCGGCGCGCAGCAGGACGCGACGTTCGGGCTTGCGTGCGTGAAGTGCCATGTTTTCCACCTGATCGAGCCTGGTCGGGTAATCGTCCGTACGCGCAGAGTAGTTGAGGTGTGATGCTGGATACCAACAGGAGGCCCGAGTGGTCCCCTGCGCGGGTCAATGCCTCACACTTCTGTTCTGTGAGTTCCAGTTCCCAACCGATTCCGACCCGCGTCGTGCTGCTCGCGGGCCCCTCCGGCTCCGGCAAGTCCGTCCTGGCCGCCCGCACCGGCCTCCCGGTGCTGCGCCTGGACGACTTCTACAAGGAGCACGACGACCCGACGCTGCCCCGCGTCCCCGGCTCCACGGACATCGACTGGGACTCCGCCCTGTCCTGGGACGCGGACGCGGCGGTGGCCGCCATCGCCGAGCTGTGCCGCTCGGGCCACACGGACGTCCCGGTGTACGACATCGCCACCAGCTCCCGTACGGGCCACGAGACCTTCCACATCGAGCGCTCACCGCTCTTCGTGGCCGAGGGCATCTTCGCGGCGGACATCGTCGGACGCTGCCAGGAACTGGGCCTGCTCGCGGACGCGCTCTGCCTGCGCGGCCGCCCCACCACGACGTTCCGCCGCCGCCTGGTCCGGGACCTGCGCGAGGGCCGTAAGTCGGTCCCGTTCCTGCTCCGGCGCGGCTGGCGCCTGATGCGCGCCGAACGCCGCATCGTGGCCCGGCAGACGGCGCTGGGGGCGTACCCGTGCGCCAAGGAGGAGGCCCTGGGGCGGCTGGCCGCGGCCGCGGCGGGGCGGTGCCGCCGGGGGGCTCCGGCGGATCGGGCGGCCCGGGCGACTCGGGCGGTCTAGGGGGCTGGGGGCTAGGGGGCTGGGGGCTAGGGGGCTGAGGGCTAGGGGGCGTCCGAACCGTCCCTCGTGGGCGGGTGGGGCGCCTGCGGCGGGCTTTTCCCCCACCCCGCCCCTTCCCGGAACCGGGGCTCCGCCCCGGATCCCGCTCCTCAAACGCCGAAGGGGCTGAAAAACCCGCCGGAGCAGGGTTCGGGCATGCCGACGGGGCCGTACAGGACCCCCCGGCCCGTACGACCCCGCTGCGTTTCCCCCGTGGCCCGCGCCTCCCCCGAAGCGACGGGCCGCCGTTCCCCCGTGTTTCCCCCGGGTCCCCTCGGTCCCCGTTTTTCTTGCGCTCCCCCGTGGTCCCCCCACATCCCCCGTGGGTTTCCCGCTGCTCCCCCGTAGCCCCTGCCTCCCCCGAAGCAGTGGCCGTTCCCCCGTTCCCCCGTTGCCTCAGGCCACCAGCTCGCCGAAGGACTCCTGCTCGTCACGGCCGAAGCTGAGGACCTCGTCCTCGCGCAGTCGGCGGAGGGACCGCCAGATGCTCGACTTCACCGTGCCGACACTGATGTCGAGGATCGACGCGATCTCCGGGTCGGTGCGGCCCTCGTAGTACCGCAGGACCAGCATCGTGCGCTGGAGTTCGGGCAGCCGGGCGAGCGCCTGCCAGAGCACCGCCCGCAGCTCCGTGCCGCGCATCGCGTCCGTGTCGCCCACCGTCTCCGGGAGCTCCTCGGTCGGGTATTCGTTCAGCTTGCGCCGGCGCCAGGCGCTGATGTGCAGGTTGGTCATGGTGCGGCGCAGATAGCCGCCGACCGCCGCCTTGTCGCTGATCCTGTCCCACGCCCGGTACGTCGAGAAGAGGGCGCTCTGGAGCAGGTCCTCGGCCTCGAAGCGGTCGCCGGTCAGGTGGTAGGCGGTGGCGTACAGGGAGGCCCGCCGCTCCTGGACGTAGGCCGTGAACGCCGCTTCGGCGCCCTCGGTCTCCACCCGGGTGGTGCGGTCCCCCGTGACCTCCCCGTACGCGCTTCCCCCGTTGTCCCCCGTGGGCGCGTCGACCACCGTCATGTACGGCTTGCGCAGCTGCTCCGCGGCCGACGGCAGGTGCTGACGCCCTACGCTCCGAACACACCCCCGTATGTTCGCCGCGTTCATCCCGCCGGACTTCTCCGTGGACCGGCCGACATCGTGAAGACGCGTGACAACTGCGCTTGAGCTGGTGCTGCTGTGCAGTGCGTTCATCTCGCGCCCCCTATCGGTGGAGATCGGTGAAGTCCGTTCGTTTCCTGCGTTCCTTGCGTTTCCCGCTGACCAAGAGCTTGCCGGGGCAGTTTCATGGCGCTGTCGCCCGACTGTCACAGGCCTGTCACAGGGGCAGTTGCGGCCGTGCCCGGGCAACCGGACCGGGCCACAGGTCGAACTGAAGCGCCACCATGGGCCAGAATGACGCTCGTGCCTTTCCTGTTGCTGATCGAGGACGACGACGCCATCCGCACGGCCCTCGAACTCTCGCTGTCACGCCAGGGCCACCGTGTGGCCACCGCGGCGACGGGAGAGGACGGCCTGGAGCTGCTGCGTGAGCAGCGGCCCGACCTGGTCGTGCTGGATGTGATGCTGCCCGGGATCGACGGTTTCGAGGTGTGCCGACGGATCCGGCGCACCGACCAGCTGCCGATCATTCTGCTGACCGCGCGCAGCGACGACATCGACGTCGTGGTGGGACTGGAGTCCGGCGCGGACGACTATGTGGTCAAACCCGTCCAGGGCCGGGTGCTGGACGCCCGGATCCGGGCGGTGCTGCGCCGCGGTGAGCGCGAGTCGACCGACTCGGCGACCTTCGGCAACGTGGTCATCGACCGTTCCGCCATGACCGTGACCAAGGGCGGGGAGGATCTGCAGCTCACGCCGACCGAGCTGCGGCTCCTGCTGGAGCTGAGCCGCCGGCCCGGCCAGGCCCTGTCCCGCCAGCAGTTGCTGCGCCTGGTCTGGGAGCACGACTACCTGGGCGACTCACGCCTGGTGGACGCCTGTGTGCAGCGGCTGCGCGCCAAGGTGGAGGACGTGCCGTCCTCGCCGACCCTGATCCGTACGGTGCGGGGCGTGGGCTACCGGCTGGACTCGCCTCAGTGACGGAGAGAGCCAAGCGTTCGATCCGGGCGGGTCTGCGCTGGACCAGTCTGCGGCTGCGGCTCGTCGTGGTGTTCGCGCTGGTCGCGCTGACCGCCGCGGTCTCCGCCTCGGGGATCGCGTACTGGCTCAACCGCGAGGCCGTGCTGACCCGTACGCAGGACACCGCGCTCGACGACTTCCGCCGTCAGATGCAGGACACGGCGGCGGCGCTGCCGGTACGGCCCACCAAGGACGACCTCCAGCGGGCCGCCGGGCAGATAGCGGCCGGCGGCCCCGGCTACGACGTGCTGCTGGAGGACGAGCGCGAGCGGGGCAAGCCGATCGTCGGCTACTCCGACCTGGACGCCTTCACCCGGACCGACGTACCGGACTCACTGCAGAAGCAGGTGGCCCGCAAGCAGCCGCTGACCTCGAACAACGACCACGAGTACCACCTGTTCTGGCAGCGTACGAGCATCGCGGGGACCCCGTACCTCGTCGCCGGTACGCGGATCATCGGCGGCGGCCCGACCGGGTACATGCTCAAGTCCCTGGACCAGGAGCGGCAGGACCTCAACTCGCTGGCCTGGTCGCTGGGGATCGCCACCACCCTGGCCCTGATCGGCTCGGCGCTGCTGGCCCAGGCCGCCGCGACGACCGTCCTGCGCCCGGTGCAGCGGCTCGGTGACGCGGCCCGCAAGCTCGGTGAGGGCAAGCTCGACACCCGGCTCACGGTCTCCGGTACGGACGAACTCGCCGATCTCTCCCGTACGTTCAACCGGACCGCCAGCTCGCTGGAGAAGAAGGTCGCGGACATGAGCGCGCGGGAGGAGTCCAGCCGGCGGTTCGTCGCGGACATGTCCCACGAGCTGCGCACCCCGCTGACCGCGATCACGGCGGTGGCGGAGGTGCTGGAGGACGAGGCGGACAGCCTCGACCCGATGATCGCGCCCGCCGTGCACCTCGTGGTCAGCGAGACCCGGCGGCTGAACGACCTGGTGGAGAACCTGATGGAGGTGACCCGCTTCGACGCGGGCACGGCCCGCCTGGTCCTGGACGACGTGGACGTCGCCGACCAGGTCACCGCGTGCATCGACGCGCGGGCCTGGCTGGACGCGGTGGACCTGGACGCGGAGCGCGGCATGATGGTCCGGCTCGACCCGCGCCGACTGGACGTGATCCTGGCCAATCTGATC
This sequence comes from Streptomyces sp. NPDC059452, assembly GCF_042750035.1. Taxonomy (NCBI): domain Bacteria; kingdom Bacillati; phylum Actinomycetota; class Actinomycetes; order Kitasatosporales; family Streptomycetaceae; genus Streptomyces; species Streptomyces sp. NPDC059452. The sequence goes on along the minus strand of NZ_JBHYVE010000002.1, from coordinate 64,353 downwards.
GGCAACGCCCTCAAGCACGGGGGTTCGCCGGTGGGGGTCAGGGTGCGGACCGAGGGCGAGGAGCTGGTCATCGAGGTACGGGACCACGGTCCGGGCATCCCCGAGGAGGTGCTGCCGCACGTCTTCGACCGCTTCTACAAGGCGAGCGCCTCCCGGCCGCGTTCGGAGGGCAGCGGGCTCGGGCTCTCCATCGCCGTGGAGAACGCGCACATCCACGGCGGTGACATCACGGCCGCCAACTCCCCCGAGGGCGGTGCGGTCTTCGTCCTGCGGCTGCCGCGCGACGCCTCGAAGCTGACGACCGGCGGCGTGGCGGACCCGAACGGGCGGGACGACAGCGCCGGGCCCCGGGACGGGGACCGGGGCCAGGAGGGTGAGGCGTCATGAGGGGCGCGTTCCGGCCCGTGGCGGGCGGCGCGTTCGGGCTGCGGAGGAGCGGTGCCGTCGCGCTCGGCGCATTCCGGCTGCGGAGGAACGGTGCCGTCGCGCTCGGCGCCGTACTGATGGCCGCCGTCCTCGCCTCCGGGTGCGGCATCCGTACGACGACGGTGCCCGTGGACGCGGGCGCCGCGCCGTCCCGGGTGCCGTGCAAGCTGCCCTCGGCGGACGTCACCACCCGCTCCCCGGACAGCGTGGTGGCACCCGTGTACCTGCTCTGCGCCTCGCAGCTGGTGACCGTGGACCGGCCGGTGGCGGCGGACGCGGCAGGCTCCGACCGGCAGGCGGCCGCCCGCGCCCTGCTCGACCAGGTCCGGCGGACACCGACCGAGAGCGAGCGCCGGGCCGGGTTCTCCACGGCGGTCCCGGCGGGGCTGCAGGTCGAGCCCGCCCGCGACGGCGACCCGGCGGGCACCGTACGGCTGAGCAGCCAGCCCGAGGACCTGTCGGGGGAGGCGCGGGCGCAGCTGGTGTGCACGTACGCGGAGAGCAAGGCGCTCGTGACCGACGGCTCGGTGTTCCTGGGCGGGCCAGGACCGTATCCGGCGCGCCCCTACCTGTGCACCTCGCAGACGAAGTCGCGGCCGCAGGACGTGACGACACCGGACGCGCTGATACGGGACTGACGGAACCGATCCTGCCGGTTGGGGCGTCTTGGTGGGCGTGCGTCAAGGTTCGCGTCAAGGTTCGGACGGTCAGACCGTCATCCACTTCCGCGCGGTGGGGGTCACGCTCCTCCTCGCGCATCTGCTGCTCGTCGGGTGGCTGACGCTGCGCCCGCTGGACGTGCCCTGGATCACGGCCGCGAACTTCGAGCCGCTCGCCGGCATCAGAGCCGACCTCGCGCTGGGCCCGGTCGAGGCCGCGCGCCGGATCGGCGGGGCGCTGCTCCTGCTGGCCCCGCTCGGGGTGCTGCTGCCGATGGCCGGGGGCCGGATCTTCGTCTCCCCCTGGGTCTCGCTGCTGCGCACGGTGACGGCCGGGGCGCTGATCTCGCTCGCCATCGAACTGGGTCAGACCGGGGTGCCGGGCCAGGTCGTCGACATCGATTCGGTGCTGCTGAACACCGCGGGCGTGGCCCTGGCCCATCTGCTGGTCGTCCCGGTCTGCCGGGCGCGGCTGCGCCGCCGGGGGCTGCCGGGTGTGCGGGACCTCCCCCGGTACCAGCAGGAGACCCGCCTCAGGGACGAGGCCCCTGGGGGCTCGACCCCGACGATTACCAGGGTCGGCATCGCCCCGTAGAGCGATGCTTTGTACCCCTTCGCGGGGGCACCATGGATACATCGGGAGCAGAAAGGGACCCGCTCCCCCGCTACGGTTCACGTCTCGCGAAGGAGCCCACCATGGCCGCACTCGTCCGCCCCACCGAAGGACGCATGATCGGCGGTGTGTGCGCGGGGCTGGCACGGCGCTTCGGCACCACGGCCGGCACGATGCGCATCATCTTCCTCGTCTCCTGCCTGCTGCCCGGCCCGCAGTTCCTCATCTACCTGGCCCTGTGGGCGCTGCTGCCCTCGGAGAAGTCCTCCTCCGCGACGGCCTGGTGACACCGGGGTCCACGGGGAGCGGGCACGACGGCGTACGCACAGTGGGGGGGGCCCCCCGCTACGGGGGGGGGGCCCCCCCGGGGGGGGGGGGGGGGGGCCCGGGGGGGGGGGGGTGTTAAAAAAAAAAGGCGGCGCACACCGGCGAAGTTT
>NZ_JBHYVE010000002.1:41997-62208 GCF_042750035.1 Streptomyces sp. NPDC059452 | reverse complement strand
GCGGCAACGCGGGCTTCCCCAGTGGGGGCCCCACACCTTCTGGGGGGGGCGCCCCCCACTGTCGTGTGCGGGTGCGCGCCGCGGGGCGGCGCGCAGGGGTGGTGCGGGTCAGCGGCCGAGCGGGATGCCGTTGGCGGAGAGGCCCTGCGTGGGCAGTCCGCCGAGCAGCGCGGTGACCGGGGCGGCGGCGTCGGTGGCGTCGCCGCCGAGGACCTTGCCGACGGTGTCCTGGACCGGCGCGGACTGGGCGGAGGTGGCAAGGGTCTCCAGCGCCGTGGTGGAGACGGGGAGCACTCCGGCCGCGGAGTCCAGCGGCAGGGCCGGGGCCGCGGAGGCGGTACCCGCGGCGGCAGCGGCGAAAGCGGCACCGAGGGCGGCGACACCGAGAGTCTTGGCAGCAGACTTCTTCATGGAGAATTCATCCTTGGGGAAGGGGATGTGAGCGGCTCTGCAAGTTAGCCATCCCGCCGCCCCCACCGCAAACATCCCGACACACGAAAAATGGCCGGGATTTCGCCTCCCGGCCATTTTTCCTACCTCTTCCGCTATTCGAACGTCAGCTCGCAGCGGCGGTGGAACTGCTGGTCACAGCGGTCTGCCGGAAAAGCCACTCGGACTTCAGCTCGGCATAACCGGGCTTGACGACCTCGTTGATCATCGCGAGACGTTCGTCGAAAGGAATGAAAGCTGATTTCATCGCATTGACGGTGAACCACTGCATGTCGTCGAGCGTGTATCCGAATGCCTCGGTCAGCAGCTCGAATTCCCGGCTCATGCTCGTACCGCTCATGAGGCGGTTGTCCGTGTTGACGGTGACGCGGAAGTGCAGCTTGCGCAGCAGCCCGATCGGGTGGTCCGCGTACGAGGTGGCGGCGCCGGTCTGGAGGTTGGACGTCGGGCACATCTCCAGCGGGATGCGCTTGTCCCGTACGTAGGAGGCGAGGCGGCCGAGGGCGACCGAGCCGTCCTCGGCGACCTCGATGTCGTCGATGATCCGCACCCCGTGGCCGAGCCGGTCGGCGCCGCACCACTGGAGGGCCTGCCAGATCGACGGCAGGCCGAAGGCCTCGCCCGCGTGGATCGTGAAGTGGTTGTTCTCCCGCTTGAGGTACTCGAACGCGTCGAGGTGGCGGGTGGGAGGGAAGCCCGCCTCGGCGCCCGCGATGTCGAAGCCGACGACGCCCTGGTCGCGGTAGCTGTTGGCGAGCTCGGCGATCTCCAGCGCGCGGGCCGCGTGCCGCATCGCGGTGAGCAGGGCGCCGACGCGGATGCGGTGGCCGTTGGCGCGGGCGATGCGCTCGCCCTCGCGGAAGCCCGCGTTGACCGCCTCGACGACCTCTTCGAGGGTCAGGCCGCCCTCCAGGTGCTGCTCGGGGGCGTAACGGATCTCGGCGTAGACGACACCGTCCTCGGCCAGGTCCTCGGCGCACTCCGCGGCCACCCGGAAGAGCGCGTCGCGGGTCTGCATGACGGCGCAGGTGTGGGCGAAGGTCTCCAGATAACGCTCCAGCGAACCGGAGTCGGCGGCCTCGCGGAACCAGATGCCGAGCTTGTCGGCCTCGGTCTCGGGGAGGGAGTCGTAACCCTGCGCGCGGGCCAGCTCGATGATCGTCCCCGGGCGGAGGCCGCCGTCGAGGTGGTCGTGGAGCAGCACCTTGGGGGCGCGCCGGATCTGGTCGGAATCAGGGACATTCAGGGTCTGGCTCGTCATCTGGGCACTCTAGCGCCTACGCGCGTAGAGCGCTTGTCGGCGCCATCCGTCGATGCGTAACAGTGACCGGAAAGTCGGGTGGAGTACACCTGCTCTTCTGAGACTGTTCTGTCATGGCACAGCGCGCACTCCCCCTGCCTGCCGCCAGGCTAGGACGGGCCGTTTCGACGGCCGGAGCACCATACGAGGTCAGCGGCGTGGTCCTGCTGCTCCCGGACGGCGAGCCCGATTCACGGCGTCGCCCCTCCCCCCTGTCGTACGCGATACAGCTGCCGTTCGCCCGTGCGCTGGCACGCGCCGGGGAGGGCGACGGTCTTGCGGTGCACGTCCTGCGCTACCGCCACCGGGGCTGGAACGACTCCGACGCGCACCCGGCGGCCGACGCGGACTGGGCGGCCGACGAGGTCCAGCGGCGGTACGGGGACGTGCCCGTCTGCCTGGTGGGCCATGGGATGGGCGGGCGGGCGGCGCTGCGGGCCGCCGGGCACGGGGCGGTGAACTCGGTGCTGGCCATGGCCCCCTGGCTGCCGGACCACACCGCCGCCGAGCCGGAGCCGGTGAAGCAGCTCGTGGGGCGGCGGGTGCTGATCGTGCACGGCACCAACGACGAGCGCACCGACCCGGAGTTGTCCTACCGGCTGGCCGAGCGGGCGAAGAAGTCCAACCGGGACACCTGCCGCTTCGAGGTCCACTCGGACGGGAACGCGCTGCGTCAGCACCGCGCCGAAGTGGTGGCGCTGGCCGCCGACTTCGTGCGCGGCTCCCTCTTCGCCCGCTCCTACGCCCGCCCGGTCAAGGACGCACTCGCCGCACCACCGCCGCTGGGGCTGCGGATGCCGCTGGCAGCGGGGTTCGGACGGTCGCTGCGGCACTGAGCCGGGGAGGTACGGGGGCGGAGCCCGTACGGCGGGTCGCACATCGCGGCCCGTTGCCCAAGCCGTACGTACGCGTCGGGCCCTCACCCGTACCGCACGGCGGGTTGCGGGTCGGGGCCGTACCCGTACCGCACGGCGGGGCTGCGCCTCGGCCCGTACCCAGGCCGTCCGTACGCCAGGGGCTCAGCCCGTACGTCCGCCTCCCAGCCGCCGGACCAGCAGCACCGAGGCGGTCCACGCCAGCGCGCACCCGGCGGCGGTGACCAGCAGGACGAGCCAGAGGGCGTCCGTGGTGGCGGCGACGGTGACGGCGGTGGCCACCGCCAGGAAGGTCGCCACCATCGGCACGACGATCTGTGAGGCGCGGGCGGGCGGGGCGCCGATGGCGCGGCGGCGGTGCAGCCACCCCGATGCCCGCAGGAAGACGGCGCCGGTGATCAGCAGCGCGAGCCCCAGGGCGAGCTGGACGGTGGAGGCGCGGCCCGGCTTCTCGGTCGTGTCCTGACGCAGCTCCCCCTTCTCCAGCCCCCAGAGCCGGTCGCGCCAGGTCAGCGCGGTGACCCGGTCCCCGGGTGCGAGCGTCTCCCACACCGGGCCGCTGCCCTGCATCCGTATCCGGAGCGACCGCTCCTGCCCGGGGCCGAAGTCGACCGTGACCCAGTTGGTGACGGCCTTGTTCTTCCGGCCGACGTCGGTGGAGACGACCGTGCCGGGCCATTCGGAGAGGCAGTCGCCCTTCTCCGCCACCGAGCCCTCGAGCTCCGCACACGACCGCGCGGCCCGGAAGTCGCGGGCCTCGGAGAGGGACCCGGGCAGCAGCGCGAACAGGACGAACGCGGCCAGGACCATCACCGATCCGATCACGGCGGCAAGGGTGATGCCCATCAGGCCCGGGCGGGCGGGCGGCGGCGAAAAGGAGGAGGAAGCAGGGTTCACCGGGCCATCCTCCCCTCCTCTTCGAACAGAGAGGCGACGGGGGTCGAGGGGGCTGTCAGCCGGCCGGTGGCGGCAGCGCGGCCAGGATGCAGCGCATGTCGTGCCGTTCCGCCACGACGAGCACCGGGGCCGCCCCGTCCCGGCACTCCAGCACCACTTCCGAGTACCACCTCAGCACCACGTCCGACCACAACCGCCCCGGGTGCCGTGGGTCGGCCACGTGCTTGCGCCGCAACCGCAGCGGGACGAGGGTGTCCGGCAGCGGATCGAGAACGACCTTCCCGTACGCGTCCGTGGCCGGCGCGAGACGTGCGCGGCCGCCGGGCTCCAGCGGCGGATCGAGGGCGAGGTGGTCGTACCCCTCCACGCAGTAGGGCACATCACCGACCACGGTGGCCCGTACGACCTGTCTCCCGGTGAGGGCCGTGGGTTCGAGGACGACGTCGTCCGTGGCGCGCCGCCCGAGCAGCCAGGTCAGCAGCGCCGCCGCCGCTCCCGAGACCGCGCAACCGGCGGCGGAGACCAGGAGGACGAGCGGAGCGTCGTCGGCGACGGCGGAGGCGGTGATCGCGACTCCGGCTGCCACCAGGGCCGCCACGCACGGCACGGCGGCGCGCCACGCCCGGACCACGGGGTCGCGGGGACGGCGCAGGGCCCGTCGGAGCGCCGCCAGCAGGAGGGCCGCACCGAGGATCGCCAGCGCGAGAACCACCCCCAGATGACCGAACGCGACGTTACCGGGCTTGCCGTGCGCGTCCTGGCTCAGATCCCCCAGGCCCACCGCCCACACCGTGGAACGCCAGGAGTGCAGCACCACCCGGTCCCCGCGCTCCACCTCGTCGAAGACGGGCCCGGGGCCCTGCATCTTCACCTGGACCGGTGGAGCGCCCGCACCGGGGTCGACCTTCACCAGCCAGACCCTGGACTTGGCCTTTCCCCGACGTTCCTTGGCCAGGACCGTGGCCGGGCGTTCGGAGAGGCAGTCCCCGTGGCCGGCCGCCGGGCCGGCGGCACCGGCGCACGGGAGGGCTGCCCGGAACTCCCGTAGCTCGGCGAACTTCCCGGGCAGCATGGCAGCGAGGAACAGCACCATCACCACCAGGACGACCCCGGTGGCGCCGGGGAGGAGGGCGTCCCTCGCCTCCCACCGCATAGACGCGGGTGAGGTGTCCGGGGTGGCAGGCGAAACGTGGGTCACCTGGACATTCTGCCCGTCTCGCACGGGTCGACGACGGGCGGGGGGCGGCGGGCGTTCGGATCCACCGCGGCGGTCACCGGCTCCCCCTCCTTCCCTTCGGGAGGGGTCGGCGCCACCATTCAGCACGGCTTCCGGGCCCTCTCATTCCGGCAGCAGGTTCCCCCGCCGCGAGAGCAGGAACCGCTTGAAGGCCGCGACCGGCGGGGTGTCGGGGTGGCCGTCCAGCCAGGCGACGCCGATCTCGCGGACCGCGCGCGGGGCCGTCACCGTCAGCTCGACCACGCCTGGGCGGGCGACGGCGGGCGGCGGCAGCAGCGCCACCCCGAGCCCGGCGGCGACCAGGCCGCGCAGGGTCTCGGCCTCCTCGCCCTCGAAGGCGACGCGCGGGGTGAAACCCGCCTCCGTGCAGAGGTCGTCGGTGATGCGGCGGAGCCCGTAACCCGGTTCGAGCGTCACGAACGTCTCGTCGGCGGCCTCCGCGAGGCGGATGCGGCGGCGGGAGGCGAGGCGGTGGTCGTCGGGGACCACCAGGCGCAGGCGCTGTTCGTCCAGGCGGCGGGTGACCAGGTCGGGGGCGTCGGGCACGGGTGAGGTGAGGCAGAGGTCCAGGCCGCCCGCGCGGAGCCGTTCGATCATCGCCTCGCCGTAGTTCTGGACGAGCTGGAAGCGGACCTTCGGGTGGTCGGCGCGGAAAGCCCGGATCAGGGCGGGTACGGTCTCCGAACCCATGGTGTGCAGGAAGCCGAAGGAGACCCGGCCCGTCGTGAGGTCGGCGTCGGCCCGGACCGCGTCGGCGGCCTTCTCCACCTCGGCCAGGGCCCGTTCGGCGGAGGTGAGGAAGGTGCGGCCGGCCGGGGTGAGCGAGACGGTGCGGCCCTTGCGGGCGAACAGGGCGACGCCCAGGTCCGCTTCGAGCCGGACCATGGCCCGCGAGAGTGTGGACTGCGGGACGCCGAGCTCGTGTGCGGCGCGGGTCACATGCTCGTGCCGGGCGACCGCCTCGAAGTACGCGAGGCGTGGCGCGAGGACGGCCCGGATGTCTTCTTCGTAACTGCTCGGTGACAGCCGAGGCTGTGAGCTGCGTTGATGCGCCATGGGATTGATTATGGCGGTTTCGTGCATTGGACGCATGAAACGTGCCGCTCTACGTTCGACGTATGCCTCCCGCCGATACCGGGGCATCCACCGTCGTCGTGGATGCCTCTGCCCCGTCGTCCCCCGTCATCACCTCCCGCGCCGCCGCGCCCGCCTCCGCCGAGCGCCTGGAGCCCGGCCGCCCCGGCTACCGCAGGATGAGCTTCGCGCTCTTCGCCGCCGGGGTCGCGGCCTTCGCCCTCCTCTACTCCACCCAGGCCCTGCTGCCCGCGATCTCCACCGCGTACGGCGTGAGTGCCGGGCAGGCGAGCTGGACGGTCTCCGCGGCGACCGGCGCGCTGGCGCTCTGCGTACTGCCGCTGAGCGCGCTCTCGGAGCGGTTCGGGCGGCGGCAGATGATGACGGCCTCGCTGACGGTCGCGGTCCTGGTCGGGATGCTGGTGCCGTTCGCCCCCTCGATCGGCTGGCTGATCGCGCTGCGGGCGATCCAGGGCGCGGCGCTCGCCGGGCTTCCGGCCTCCGCGATGGCGTATCTCGCGGAGGAGGTACGGCCCAAGGCGCTGATCGCCGCGATCGGGCTGTTCGTCGCGGGCAACAGCATCGGCGGTATGAGCGGCCGCATCCTCACCGGCTGGGTCGCCCAGCTCTGGGGCTGGCGCGCGGCACTCGCGGCGGTCGGGCTGCTGGCGGTGGCGTGCGCCGTCGCCTTCCACTTCCTGATCCCCAAGGCCCGTAACTTCACGCCCGGTTCACTGAACCCGAAGCGGCTGGCGCGGACCGTCGCCACCCACCTCTCCAACCCGCTGCTGGTACGGCTGTACGCGATCGGCGCCCTGTTCATGACCGTGTTCGGCGCGGTCTACACGGTGATCGGCTACCGGCTGGTCGAGGAGCCGTTCTCGCTGCCGCAGGGCGTCGTCGGCTCGATCTTCCTGGTCTACCTGGTCGGTACGGTCTCCTCGGCCGCGGCCGGACGTCTGGTGGCCCGCCTCGGCCGCCGGGGCGCGCTCTATCTGGCGGTCTCGACCACGGCGGCCGGGCTGCTGCTCTCGCTGTCGGAGTCGCTGGCCGCCGTGCTGGCGGGGCTGGTGCTGATCACGGCCGGGTTCTTCGCCGGGCACGCGGTCGCCTCGTCCTCGGTGAGCCGGACGGCGACCCAGGGCCGGGCGCAGGCGTCGGCGCTCTACCAGTCGGCGTACTACCTGGGCTCCAGCGCGGGCGGCACGCTCGGCGCGGTCGCCTTCCACGCGGGGGGCTGGGCGGCGACGGTGGCCCTGGGGCTGCTCGCGGTCCTCGGCGTCGTCTCGATCACGCTGTACGGGACCCGGGTGGCGCGGGCGGAGCGGCGGGCGCTGGTGCCCGCACCCCGGCGAGCTGCCGACCTGGTGGCCCGGTGAGTTGCCGACCTGGTGGCCAGGCGACCTGCCGACCTGGTGACCCGGTGACCTGTTGACCCGGTGACTCGGTGACCCTCCGGAGGCTCGTTCCGGAGTCCGTAATTCCGCCTATGCCGGAACGCGACGCAACCGAGACCCGCCCCGTGCAACCCCTCCTCCCCTTCGAGCGTCTACCAGGCGTAACCACAAAACCACTGTGGGCAAAGGGGAGTTGGGGCACATGGGAGTGATGGCGAAAGTATCCGGCAAACGGTTGCGGCGCGGGGCGGCGCTCTCCGTGGCCGGGCTGGTGGCGGCGCCCGCCCTGGTCCTGGGCACCGGCACCACGGCCCAGGCGGCGGCCTCCTGCACCACCTCCGCCGGGCCGCACCAGAAGCAGGTGGAGAAGTTCCTCAAGCGGCCGGTCGACGGCAAGCAGTCGGCCGCCGACTGCAAGGCGATCCAGAAGTTCCAGAAGGCCCACGGGATCACCCCGACCATCGGGTACGCCGGACCGCTGACCTGGCGCACCATGAACACGATGCTCGCCCAGAAGGCAGCCGGGAAGAACCCCAACAAGGCCGGGAAGTGTCCCACCAACAAGGGTCGCATCGCCTGCGTCGACCTCACCCGGCAGCTGAGCTGGATCCAGGACGGCAAGAAGCTGAAGTACGGGCCGGTGCCGGTGCGGACCGGGCGGGACGGCGCGGAGACCCGGACCGGCGCGAAGAAGATCTACTGGCGCAACATCAAGCACTGGTCGACGATCTACAAGGTGTGGATGCCGCACGCCCAGTTCTTCGACGGCGGCCAGGCGTTCCACTCGGTCACCAAGTCCATGTACAACCCGCCGGGCTCCGGCGGCTGCGTCAACATGCGCCCCGCCGACGCGAAGGCATACTGGAAACTGCTGAAGAACGGTGACGACGTGTACGTCTACGGACGCAAGCCCGGCACCTGAGCCGACGCCCCCGGGAGCCCGGCGCCTTCCCCCCGTTGTCAGTGGCCTGCGGTAGCTTCCGACGTATTGGGTGACGGATGCCACAGCGGCTTGCGCGACAGGGGTGGAGCGATGAGCGATCTGACCACGAGGACGGCCGCGGGGGCGGGGGCCGACAGCACCGGAGCCTCCGGTGACGCCGGTGCCGATGCCGATATCGACGCCCGCCTCGAAGGCCACCGCACCGAGCTGACCGGGTACTGCTACCGGATGCTCGGCTCGGCCTTCGAAGCCGAGGACGCGGTGCAGGACACCCTGGTCCGGGCCTGGCGCAACTTCGACAAGTTCGAGGGCCGCTCCTCCCTGCGCTCCTGGCTCTACCGCATCGCCACCAACGTCTGCCTGGACATGCTGAGCGCGGGCAACAAGCGGGCCCGCCCGGTCGATCTGAGCGGCCCGACCCCGCTCGCCCAGGCCGCCCTCAGCCCCCGGCCGGAGAACGTCTGGCTGGAGCCGATGCCGGACGGCCGGATCCTGCCCACCGTCCAGGACCCGGCGGAGGCCGCCGTGGCGCGGGAGTCGGTGCGCCTGGCGTTCGTCGCCGCCCTCCAGCACCTGCCGCCCAAGCAGCGGGCCGTGCTGATCCTGCGCGAGGTGCTCGCCTGGAAGGCCGCCGAGGTCGCCGAGCTGCTGGAGACCTCCGTCGCCTCGGTCAACAGCGCCCTCCAGCGGGCCCGCGCCACCCTGACCGAGCGGGAGGACCGGATCCCGGACGCGGCCGACCCGCTCGACGAGGAGCAGCGGAAGCTCCTGGAGCGCTATGTGAAGGCGTTCGAGGGGTACGACATGGCCGCCCTGACCGCGCTGCTCCACGAGGACGCGGTGATGACGATGCCGCCGTTCGACCTGTGGCTGCGGGGCACGTCGGACATCACGGGCTTCATGACCACCCTCGGCGCGGCCTGTGCGGGCTCCCGGCTGGTACCCGTATCGGCCAACGGCTCCCCGGGCTTCGCGCACTACAAGCCCGATCCGGAGGGGGCCGGTTTCGTGCCGTGGGCGGTGCAGGTCATCGATGTCCGGGACGGGGCGGTCTCGGGGATGCACTGCTTCCTGGACGTGGAGCGCTGGTTCCCGCTGTTCGGCCTGCCCGACCGGCTTCCGGCGGGGACGGCCGGGGGCTGACCGGAAACACTCGGTCAGTACGGCCCCGGCGCCCGCTCCCCCGACTCCTCCCGCTCCTCCTGCCCTTCCGGATCCTCCGGCCTCTCGCCCTCCTCCCTCCCCTCCCGCTCCTGCGGCCCCTCCAGGGCGACCACATCCCCCAGCCCCACCAGGTCCAGCAGCGCCTGGAGTTCGGGCGACACCCCGCGCAGCCGCAGCCGGCGCCCGGACCGGCGGGCGACGAGTGCCAGCCGGGCCACCGCCTCGACCAGGACCAGGTCGGCACGGTCCGTACCGCCCACATCGCACTCCACCGGAACGGCCGGTCCCGGCGCGGCGCCCACGGGGCCGGCGAGGCGGCGCTCCAGGTCGGCGCAGAGGCCGGGTACGGCTTCGTGGCCGACCCGGCCGGTCACGGTCAGGACGATCGGGCTCTTGGCTTCCACACCCGGGCAGACCCCTCCGGCGGACGAAAGTCATCGGCGCCCCGCGGGGCCGTTCTCCCCGATACGACTATTTTCCGCCAGTTCCCTGTTCCTGTGCTGATTCTGTGAACCAACCGGCGCGACTTACCCTCTAGTTCGTTGAACCGTCGGCCGCAGCCGTCACTCGTACGGGTCTGTGGACCGGGGGGGTTGAAGAACCATCGAGTTCTCCAGGGGGAGAGTTGCGCAGACACGTGAGAAACGCGTGCATACCGGCGGTCGCCACCGCGGTCGCCGTGGCGCTTGCCGCGGGCATGGTCACTCCGGCCATGGCCCAGCCGGATCAGAAGGGGGCGTCCGACACCCGGGCGCTGACCGGAACCCAGCACCACCTGACCCTCATCACCGGTGACCGGGTCACCGTGGACGACAAGGGCCGGCCGGTGAAGTTCGAGCCCGCCAAGGGCCGCGAGCACATACCGGTCCAGCGGATGAGCACCAAGGGACACTCACTCGTCGTCCCGGCCGATGCCCAGCGGCTCATCAGCGCGGGCAAGCTCGACCAGCGGCTGTTCGACGTCACCGAGCTGAGCAAGCCGGAGAACCTCCGGTCCCAGCGGGACGGCCTCAAGCTGATCGTCGGCTACCGGGGCGCGGCCAAGGCCGCCAAGGCGCAGGTCCGCGACGCGGGCGGCACCGAGGTCGGCCTGAGCCTGCGGTCGCTGAACGCCGAGTCGGTGACCACGCCGACCGAGGACGCGCCGGAGATCTGGGAGGCGCTCACCGACAGCAGCGCCGGAAGCGACCGGGTCACCACCGCGGCCGGGATCGACCACGTCTGGCTGGACGGCGTCCGCCGGGCGAGCCTGGACCGGAGCGTCCCGCAGATCGGCACCCCGGCGGCCTGGAAGGCCGGGTTCACGGGCAAGGGCGTCAAGATCGCGGTCCTGGACACCGGGACCGACAGCAGCCACGCCGACCTCAAGGGCAAGATCCTCGCCTCGAAGAACTTCAGTGCCTCCAAGGACACGAAGGACCGGGTCGGCCACGGCACGCACGTCGCCTCGATCGCGGCGGGCTCCGGTGCCGCCTCGAAGGGCAAGTACAAGGGCGTGGCCCCGGACGCCAAGCTGCTCTCCGGCAAGGTGCTGGACGACGAGGGCTACGGCGAGGACTCCGGCATCCTGGCCGGAATGGAGTGGGCGGTCGCGCAGGGCGCCGACATCGTCAACCTGAGCCTCGGCGGCACGGACACCCCCGAGGTGGACCCGCTGGAGGCGGCGGTCAACAAGCTGACCGCCCAGAAGGGCGTCCTGTTCGCCATCGCGGCGGGCAACGAGGGCGACGGCGCGGGCACGGTCGGCTCCCCGGGCAGTGCGGACGCCGCGCTGACCGTGGGCGCGGTCGACGTCAAGGACAAGCTGGCGTACTTCTCCAGCCGTGGTCCGCGCGTCGGCGACGGGGCCGTCAAGCCGGATGTCACCGCCCCCGGTGTGGACATCACGGCGGCGATCCCGAACAAGTCGATCATCGCCCAGGAGGTGGGCCAGAAGCCCGCCGGTTACTCCACCATCTCGGGTACGTCGATGGCCACCCCGCATGTCGCGGGCGCCGCCGCCCTGCTCAAGCAGCAGAACCCGGCCTGGAAGGCCGCCGAGCTGAAGGGCGTGCTCACCGCGTCCACGAAGGCCGGCGCGTACAACGCGTTCCAGCAGGGCTCCGGCCGGATCTCGGTGGACCGCGCGCTCAAGCAGAGCGTCATCGCCGAGCCGGTGTCGGTGAGCTTCGGTGTGCAGCAGTGGCCGCACCACGACGACAAGCCCGTCACCAAGAACGTCACCTACCGCAACCTCGGCACCAGCGAGATCACTCTCGATCTGACCGTCGCGGGCACCGGCCCGAAGGGCAAGCCCGCTCCGGCCGGCTTCTTCACCCTCGGTGCGAACCAGGTGACCGTCCCCGCGGGCGGTACCGCCGATGTGACGCTGACCGCCGACACCCGGCTCGGCGGCAACCTCGACGGCACGTACTCCGCGTACCTGGTGGCCACCGGCGGCGGGCAGACCGTCCGCACGGCCGCCGCGGTCGACCGCGAGGTGGAGTCGTACGACCTCACGGTCAACCACATCGGCCGCAACGGCAAGCCGGCCGCCTTCGTGGACAGCACGCTGTTCGACCTGACCGGCGCGGCGGGCGGCTTCTTCCTGAACCCGCAGGTCGTCAAGGGCACGGCGAAGGCGCGACTGCCCAAGGGCACGTACGTGGTCAACTCGACGGTCTACGGTGCCGCCGACGACTTCGCCAAGGGCGCCGACTGGATCGCCCAGCCGAAGGTCACAATCACCAAGAACACCAAGCTGACGTTCGACGCCCGCAAGGCGAAGCCGGTGAGCATCACGCTCCCCGACAAGAAGGCCAAGGCGCAGCTGTTCACGCCTGACTACTCCGTCGAGACGAAGAACAACGGCGTCTCCTTCGGCTGGCTGATGGACTCGGCGAAGAACTTCCGCACGCTGCACGCCGGTCCGCAGATCACCGATGGTTCGGTCTCCCAGCACTGGTCGGGCAACTGGACCGCGGGCAAGTCGACCGAGTACGACATCGCGGTCGGCGGCAAGGTCAAGAAGCTCGCGACCGGCTACAACCGGAAGTTCACCGCGAAGCAGCTGGCCAAGGTGAAGATCACCATGGGGGCGAGCGCGCCGAAGAAGCAGGGCGAGATCATCGCCTGGGGCACCCTGCCCACGCAGGGCGGCGGCTGGGCCACCTCGCACGCCCAGAAGATCCCGGGCACCCGGACGGTGTACGTCTCCACCGCCGACAAGGTCAGGTGGGGCTTCGACTTCGCCCAGGTCGGCCCCGTCGGCAAGGACGGCTGGCCGACGTACGACGCCGGGTACGAGATCGGGAACGAGAGCTCCTACAAGGCGGGCAAGACCTACACGAAGGCCGTGAACACCGCCGTCTTCCAGCCGCTGGTGGGCAAGGAGTTCGGCGTCCTGCGCGAGGGCAACGAGATCGCGGCCTACGTCCCGCTGCTGGCGGACGGCAAGGGCAACCTGGGCTACCAGCGCTACTCGTCGGTCAAGACGGTCCTGTACCGCAACGGCAAGAAGGTCGGCCAGAACGACGACCCGCTGAGCGGGGAGCCCTTCACGGTCCCGGCCGGCGCGGCCACCTACAAGCTGACGAGCTCGGTCAAGCACAGCGCCAAGATCGGCGCCCTCTCCACCCAGGTGGACGTGGCGTGGACCTTCCGCTCCAAGAAGACCCGCTCCGCCATGCTGCCGGTCTCCACGGTCCGCTTCACCCCCGCCGTCGGCACCGACGGCCGGGCGAAGGCGAACAAGACCGTCTCCGTGCCGGTGAAGGTGACCGGCGCGGCTGCCGGTAAGAACCTGAAGTCGCTGACGACGTACGTCAGTTACAACAAGGGGAAGACCTGGAAGAAGGTCACCGTCAAGAAGGGCAAGATCACGGTGAAGAACCCGGCGAAGGGCAAGAGCATCTCCTTCTCCGCGAACGTCACCGACAAGAAGGGCAACAAGTCCTCGGTGAAGATCTACAACGCGTACCTGGGCAAGTGACCGGCTAC
This sequence comes from Streptomyces sp. NPDC059452, assembly GCF_042750035.1. Classification (NCBI taxonomy): domain Bacteria; kingdom Bacillati; phylum Actinomycetota; class Actinomycetes; order Kitasatosporales; family Streptomycetaceae; genus Streptomyces; species Streptomyces sp. NPDC059452. The sequence continues at coordinate 48,893 of NZ_JBHYVE010000002.1, read as the reverse complement.
GAGCGGTAGTTCACCCAGCACGACGGCGGCCCGCCGCACGGATCAACTCCGTGCGGCGGGCCGCTCGCGTGTACCGCCATCGGCGAAAGCGGCTCAGCCAGCCGGGAAGACGCCGGTGTCCAGGTCCAGCGCGAACGGTTCGGGAAGGCTGATCCTCCCGCCGTACTCGACGGCTTGCAGCACCCGGTACGTACCGCCCTCCGGCTCTCCGTAGAGCGTCGCGGTGGGGCGGCCGGAGTGCCAGGGGTCGAGGAGCAGGAACAGCTCCACCCCGGCCTTGGCGTAGCCGTCGGCCTTGCTGATGCGGTCGTGGTTGGCGTTGGCCCGGGAGGTGATCTCGACGACGAGACGGGCCTCGGCGGCGGGCACGTGGTAGCCGAGCCCGGAGACGGCCGCGCGGGGCAGGACGACGAGGTCGGGGACGTAGATCCCGCCCTGGCCCGGCAGGGCGACGCCGAGGACCTGGTAGATCCCCCAGTCCTCCGGAATGACGCTGTAGAGCTCTCGCTGGATCAGGGCTGCGGTGCTGTGGTGGTCCTTGGACGCCGGTGGCGACACGGTGACGATCTCGTCGATGATCTCCACCTTGCACCCCTTGGGAGCGTCCGTCTCCTCCCGGATCCGGACGAGGTCGTCCCAGTCCCGGCCGTGGCCCGGCACGGGCTCGACAGCGGGTGCGTCCACGGCGGTCCCCTCCATCGGTGCGCCACCTTCATCGGTACGTCACCGAGTCCAGCATGCCGAACGGGACCGGTGGCAGTCCACCGGTCCCGTCCACCCGTACGAGGAAACCGCAGGTCAGGCGATACGTTCCCGCACCACCGGCAGCGGGGCGAACGACGTGCCGGCCGGGGCGATGTCGTACGCGTCCGGGAGGGCCTTCAGGGCGTAGTCGAACTTCTCCGGGGTGTCCGTGTGCAGCGTCATCAGGGGCTGGCCCTCGGTGACGGTGTCGCCGGGCTTGGCGTGGAGTTCGACGCCCGCGCCCGCCTGGACCGGGTCCTCCTTGCGGGCCCGGCCCGCGCCCAGGCGCCAGGCGGCGACGCCGACGTCGTAGGCGTCCAGGCGGGTCAGGACGCCGGAGGAGCGGGCGGTGACGATGTGCTGCTCGCGGGCGGTCGGGAGGGTGGCGTCCGGGTCGCCGCCCTGGGCGGAGATCATCCGGCGCCAGACGTCCATCGCGGAGCCGTCGGAGAGCGCCTTCTCGGGGTCGGCGTCCTTGAGACCGGCCGCGTCCAGCATCTCGCGGGCGAGCGCGAGGGTGAGGTCGATGACGTCCTGGGGGCCGCCGCCCGCCAGGACCTCGACGGACTCCCGTACCTCCAGGGCGTTGCCCGCGGTGAGGCCGAGCGGGGTCGACATGTCGGTGAGCAGCGCGACCGTCCGTACGCCGCTGTCGGTGCCGAGCGCGACCATGGTGGAGGCCAGTTCGCGGGCGTCCTCGATGGTCTTCATGAAGGCGCCGGAGCCGACCTTGACGTCCAGGACGAGCGCCCCGGTGCCCTCGGCGATCTTCTTGGACATGATCGAGCTGGCAATCAGCGGGATCGCCTCGACGGTGCCGGTGACATCGCGCAGCGCGTACAGCTTCTTGTCGGCGGGGGCGAGCCCGTCACCGGCCGCGCAGATGACCGCGCCCGTGGTGTCCAGGACGTTCAGCATCTCCTCGTTGGAGAGGTGGGCCCGCCAGCCGGGGATGGACTCCAGCTTGTCCAGGGTGCCGCCCGTGTGGCCGAGGCCCCGGCCGCTGAGCTGCGGTACGGCGGCGCCGCACGCGGCGACCAGGGGGGCGAGCGGCAGGGTGATCTTGTCGCCGACGCCTCCGGTGGAGTGCTTGTCGGTGGTGGGGCGGGAGAGCGCGTCGAAATTCATCCGCTCGCCGGACGCGATCATCGCGGCGGTCCAGCGGGCGATCTCGGTGCGGTTCATGCCGTTGAGCAGGATCGCCATGGCGAGGGCGGACATCTGCTCGTCGGCGACCTCGCCGCGGGTGTACGCGTCGATGACCCAGTCGATCTGCTCGGGGGTCAGCTCGCCTCGGTCCCGCTTGGTGCGGATGACGGAGATGGCGTCCATGGGAGTCCTTCCGGCCGGTGCGTACGCAAGAGTCCTCGTTGACTCTACGCGCATAGAGAGAGGAATGGCCGGTGGCCCTTCCGTGGAGGAAGGACCACCGGGAACTACGGGGTCAGCGGAGGTGCTGCGGGCCGAACGACTGCGGCAGCATCTCGTCCAGCGTGCGGCGCCCGTCGGGCGTCTCCAGGACGAGTCCGGGGCCGCCGAACTCGTACAGGAGCTGTCGGCACCGGCCGCACGGCACCAGGATGGACCCGGTGCCGTCCACACAGGTGAAGTGGGTCAGCCGGCCGCCGCCGGTCGCGTGGAGCTGGGAGACGAGACCGCACTCGGCGCAGAGCGAGAGGCCGTAGGAGGCGTTCTCGACGTTGCAGCCGGTGATCGTGCGGCCGTCGTCCACCCGGGCGGCGACACCGACCGGGAAGCCCGAGTAGGGGGCGTACGCCCGGGACATCGCGTCCCGGGCCGCGACCCGCAGGGCCTCCCAGTCGGCCTCACCGAAGAGGACGGCGGGCTCCGGGGCGGGCGAGGTCACTTGCCCTCGCCCTTCCTATAGGGGATGCCGTTCGCCTTGGGCATCCGTAGCCGTTGCGCGGAGAGCGAGAGGACCAGCAGCGTGGTGACGTACGGGGCCGCGTCGACGAACTGGCTCGGGACCTGGTCGGTCAGCAGGTACCAGGTGAACAGCAGCGCCGAGACGGCCGCCGAGATCACCGCGGCGACGTACTTCTTCTTGTAGAGCTGCCAGAACACCGCGATGACCAGCAGGATGGCCAGCAGGAGCAGCATCGCGTGGACGTTCTCCGCGCCGCCGCGCAGCTTGAGGCTGTCGGTGAAGCCGAAGAGCCCGGCGCCCAGCGCCATCCCGCCCGGCATCCAGTTGCCGAAGATCATGGCGGCGAGGCCGATGTAGCCGCGGCCGCCGGTCTGGCCCTCCTGGTAGATGCCGGTGGCGACGATCGCGAGGAACGCGCCGCCGAGGCCCGCGAGACCACCGGAGATCGTGACGGCGATGTACTTGTACTTGTACACGTTGACGCCGAGCGTCTCGGCGGCCACCGGGGACTCACCGCAGGAGCGCAGCCGCAGCCCGAACGAGGTGCGCCACAGGATCCACCAGGTGGCGGGGATCAGCAGCAGGGCGAGCAGGGTGAGCAGGGAGAGGCCGGTGACCAGACCGCCGATGATGCCCGCGATGTCGGAGATCAGGAACCAGTGGTGCTGCTGGAGGTCCTGCATCCACTCCGAGAGCCCCGGAATGGTGATCTTGTCGATCGGTTCGAGGCGCGGGGACTGCTTGGAGGAGCCGCCCTGGACGCCGTCGAAGGCGAAGTTGGAGAGGTAGCGGGTGACACCGACGGCGAGGATGTTGACCGCCACACCGGAGACGATGTGGTTGACGCCGAAGGTGACGGTGATGACCGCGTGGAGCAGACCGCCGAGGCAGCCGCCGAGGATGCCGAAGAGGACACCCATCCACGGGCCCCACTGGAACCCGGCCCAGGCACCGAACCAGGTGCCCAGGATCATCATGCCTTCGAGGCCGATGTTGACGACGCCCGCGCGCTCGGCCCACAGACCGCCGAGTCCGGCGAGGCCGATCGGGACGGCGAGCTCCAGGGCGCCGGCGACCTGGCCGACCGAGGTGATGTCCTCGGCGCCGCTGATGAGGCGGACCAGCGAGACGAGCGCGAGACCGCCCGCGATGATGAGCAGGACGACCGGCAGGGTGAGCTTGCGGCGGCCGCCCTTCTGGGGGGCGCGGTGCGCGGCGATGGCTTTGCTGGTGCTCACAGGGCCGCCTCCTTCTCGGTCTTGATGGCGTGTCCGGCGGCGAGCTCCTCGCCGACCTTCTGCTGCTGGCGGCGGATGCCGTAGCGGCGTACCAGCTCGTAGGAGACGACGACCGAGATCACGATCAGGCCCTGCATGATCGTGGCGATCTCCTTCTCGTACCCGTACTGGTCGAGCGAGGCCGAGGACTTGTCGAGGAAGGCGACGAGCAGCGCGGCGAACGCGATCCCGAGCGGGTTGTTACGGCCCAGCAGCGCGATGGTGATGCCGGTGAAGCCGATCCCCGTGGGGAAGTCGAGGCTGTACGTGTGGGTGTCGCCGAGCAGCGTCGGCAGACCCGCGAGGCCCGCGACCGCACCGGAGATCAGCATCGAGGTGAGGATCATCTTCTTGGCGTCCACACCGGAGGCCTGGGCGGCGCTCTGGCTGGCACCCGTGGCGCGCAGGTCGAAGCCGAACCGGGTGCGGTTGAGGACGAACCAGTACAGCAGGCCGCAGCCCGCCGCGACGAAGGTGAAGCCGTAGACCTCGCCCCCGTCGCCCATCGGCAGACCCGGGAACCAGCCGGACTCCGGGATCTCCCCGGTGGTCAGGTTGTTGGAGCCCGGCGGCTGCTCGCCGAAGTTCTTCGGCAGGATCAGCCAGGCGACCAGGGCCGTGGCGATCGAGTTGAGCATGATCGTGGAGACGACCTCGCTCACCCCGCGGGTGGTCTTGAGGAAGCCCGCGATCCCGGCCCAGAAGGCACCGACCAGCATCGCGACGATCACGATCAGCGCGATGTGCAGCGGGCCCGGCAGGTTCACGCTCGCGCCGACCAGCGCGGCCATCATCGCGGCGAGGCGGTACTGCCCGTCGACCCCGATGTTGAAGAGGTTCATCCGGAAGCCGACGGCGACGGCGAGGGCGGCCAGGTAGTACGTACCGGCCTGGTTGAAGATCAGGACCTGTACGTCGACGTAGCTCGCCGACTCGAACATGATCCGGTACGGCTCGAAGGGGTTACGGCCGGAGGCGAGCAGCACCACGGTCGTCAGCGCGAGGGCGACGACCAGGGCGAGCGCCGGGCCGGCGAGGCCCAGGATCAGCCGGTCCTTGTCGAATTTCTTCATCGGGCCTCGTCCTCCGGGCTTTCGAGGTGACCGGTGGCGGCGCCGGTCATGGCCGTGCCCAGTTCCTCCGGGGTGATGGTGGCCGGGTCGGCGTCGGCGACCAGCCGTCCGCGGTACATGACGCGCAGGGTGTCGGAGAGCCCGATCAGCTCGTCCAGGTCGGCCGAGATCAGCAGGACGGCGAGCCCTTCGCGGCGGGCCTCACGGATCTGGTCCCAGATCTGCGCCTGGGCGCCGACGTCCACCCCTCGGGTGGGATGGGCGGCGATCAGGAACTTGGGTGCGTGGCTCATCTCGCGGCCGACGATCAGCTTCTGCTGGTTGCCGCCGGAGAGGGAGGCCGCGGTGACCTCGATACCGGGGGTGCGGACGTCGTACTCGCGCACGATCCGCTCGGTGTCGGTGCGGGCCGCCTTGTTGTCCAGCAGCCAGCCCCGGCTGTTGGGCTTCTCGGTGACGTGGCCGAGGATGCGGTTCTCCCAGAGCGGGGCCTCCAGGAGGACGCCGTGGCGGTGCCGGTCCTCGGGGATGTAGCCGATGCCGGACTCGCGCCGCTTGCGGGTGGGGGCGTGGGAGATGTCCTCGGTGTCGAGGGTGATCACCCCGCCGTCCGGGTCGCGCATCCCGATCAGGGCCTCGATCAGCTCGGTCTGCCCGTTGCCCTCGACACCGGCGATCCCGAGGACCTCGCCCTTGTGGATGGTGAAGTCGATCCCGGCGAGGACGTCGCGGACGGTGCCGTCGGGGTCGGTGACGGTGAGCGCGAGGTCCCGTACGCGCAGCATGGGCACGTCGGTGACGGTGGACTCGCGGGTCTCCGGGGAGGGCAGCTCGCTGCCGACCATCAGCTCGGCGAGCTGCTTGGTCGTGGTGGTGGACGGGTCGGCGGTGCCCACCGTCGTACCGCGCCGGATCACCGTGATCTCGTCGGCGACCGAGAGCACCTCGCCCAGCTTGTGCGAGATGAAGATGACGGTCAGGCCCTCGGCCTTGAGCTCGCGCAGGTTGGCGAAGAGCGCGTCGACCTCCTGCGGCACGAGGACCGCGGTCGGCTCGTCCAGGATCAGGATGCGGGCGCCCCGGTAGAGGACCTTGAGGATCTCCACGCGCTGCCGGTCGGCGACCCCGAGGTCCTCGACGAGCGCGTCGGGGCGGATGCCGAGCCCGTACGCGTCGGAGATCTCCTTGATCTTCCTGCGGGCTCCGACGCCGATGCCGTACAGCTTCTCGCCGCCGAGGACCACGTTCTCCAGGACGGTGAAGTTGTCGGCGAGCATGAAGTGCTGGTGCACCATGCCGATGCCGCGCTCGATGGCTTCGCCCGGGTTGGAGAACGAGACCTGCTCACCGTTGATGGCGATGGTGCCCTCGTCCGGCTTCTGCATGCCGTAGAGGATCTTCATCAGGGTGGACTTGCCTGCACCGTTCTCCCCGACGAGGGCGTGCACGGTGCCCTTGCCGATGGTGATGTCGATGTCGTGGTTGGCGACGACGCCGGGGAAGCGCTTGGTGATGCCGTGCAGTTCCACGGCGGGGGGGCTGCTGGACGCGTTGATGACGCACTCTCCTTGGCCGGACAGGAGCGGGGGCGGAGGGGCTGAAGGGGGTGAAGTTATCGCGCCGGAGGGCTGTCTACACGCGTAGAGCTGCCGAATCGTGAAACACAGGCGCACGTCACCGTCCGGACGCGGGGTCCGGAGCCGGTTGGGAGAGCACTGCGATAGGCGGATCTTCTTCGGGGCTGCTTGTTCTGAGGGTGGTGCTGCTTGTTCTGAAGGTGGTGCTGCGGGTGCCGCTGGGTGGTGGGGGGACCGGCGGCCCTGTCCGCCCGCCCCGCCCCGTTCCGGGGGGCCGGCGGGAAAGTCCCGGGCATCCAACCGCCCGGAGTAACACCAAATAGAACCAACAAGTAAA
>NZ_JBHYVE010000002.1:28810-41987 GCF_042750035.1 Streptomyces sp. NPDC059452 | reverse complement strand
GTGGGTGGGTTGGTGGTTTTTCTTGGGGGTGGGGGGGTGGGCTGGGGGGGGTGGGGGTCCCGGCGGGGTTGGGCGCCGCCCGGGCGGGGGGGGGGGGGGGGGGCGGACAGGGCCGGGGAGACCACCGGCCGGAGGACCGGCCTGGAGGACCGACCTGTTACGGGGCGGTCTTGACGGTGATCTTGCCGTCGATGATGTCCTGCTTGGCCTTGTCGACCGCAGCGATGACGTCCTTCATCTTGACGAAGGCCGGGTTGGACTGCGACAGCGCGACGCCGTCCTTGTCCAGGCCGTAGCGGACCTCACCGGACTGCGGCTTGCCGTCCTGGACCGACTTGATCAGGTTGAAGACCGCGTCCTCGATGTCCTTCGTGACCGAGGTCAGGATGGACTCCTTGTAGTTGGCGAGGCCCGCCTGGTTGTACTGGTCGGAGTCCACGCCGATGTTCCACTTGCCCGCCTTGGAGGCGGCCTCGATGGCACCGGAGCCGGCCAGACCGGCGGCCGAGTAGATCACGTCGGCCTTCTTGTCGAGCTGACCCTGGGCGGCGGCCTTGCCGAGGTCGGGCTTGGAGAAGCCACCGAAGTCCGGCGGCTGCGTCAGGTACTGCGGGAGCACGTTCACCGACGGGTCGGTGTCCTTGACGCCCTGGACGTACCCGGCCTCGAACTTCTTGATCAGCGGGGTCTCGACGCCGCCGATGAAGCCGACGACCTTCGTCTTCGTGACCTTGGCGGCGGCGACGCCGGCGAGGTAGGAGCCCTGCTCCTCGTTGAAGACGATGTTGGCGATGTTGTCGCCGGTCACCGAGGCGTCGTCGATGATCCCGAAGGTGGTCTTCGGGAACTTCGGGGCGACCTTCTTGATGGCGGGCGCGTAGGCGAAACCGACACCGATCACCGGGTTGTTGCCGGCGCGGGCCAGCTCGGTGAGGCGCTGCACCTTGTCGGCGTCGCCCTCACCGTCGGAGGGCTCGGCCTCGCTGCCGTCGATGTCCAGGTCCTTCTGGGCCTTGGAGAGACCGGCGTAGGCCGCGTCGTTGAACGACTGGTCGCCGCGGCCGCCGATGTCGTACGCGATGGCGGCCTTGTCGGTGTCGGAGCTCGAACCCGACGACGTTTTTCCGCCACACGCGGTGGCGCTGAGCGCGAGGGCCGCTGACGCGACACCCACGGTGGCAATCCTGGTGATCCGGCGCAAGGGAAGGCTCCTTCAAACCTGACCGAAGCGCCTCTTCCGGCGCTGGTTTCGCGGCGATCGTAACGCGCGTAGATGTCAGATAAGAGCACGTACGTAAGCCGTTATCGGATCGTCGCGAACAGAAGGTGTCGCGTCGGTCGACAGATGTACTGCGAACAGTTCGTTAAGGCTGCTCTAAGAGCGTCCGGCCAGCAGGGCGGCGGCCGTGAACAGCTCGACTCCGACGGTGATGGCTTCCTCGTCCACGTCGAAGTTGCCACGGTGAAGGTCCAGACCGCGCGTGTCGCCGGGCGGCCGGACGCCCAGGCGCGCCATGGCGCCCGGGACCCGCTCCAGGTACCAGGAGAAGTCCTCGCCGCCCAGGCTCTGCTCGGTGTCCTCGATCGCATACGATCCGCGGCGCTCGGTCATGGCCGCGTCGAGCAGGCCGATGGACTCGGCGTCGTTCACCACGGGCGGGACGCCCCGTACGTAGTTGATGACGGTCTTGGCCCGGTGCATTCCGGCCACCTCGTCGATGGCGGCGTGCACCAGGTCGGGCGCGTCGCGCCAGGCCGCCAGGTCCAGGCAGCGGACCGTACCGGAGAGCTCGGCGTGCTGCGGGACGACGTTGGGGGCGTGGCCGGTCTGGAGCCTCCCCCAGGTCAGGACGAGCCCCGAGCGGGCGTCCACGCGGCGGGCGAGCAGCGCGGGCACGTCCACGGCGACCCGGGCGGCGGCGGTGACCAGGTCGGTGGTCAGGTGCGGGCGGGCGGTGTGGCCGCCGGGGCCGTCGAGGGAGATCTCCAGCCGGTCGCAGGCGGAGGTGATGGGGCCGATGCGCAGCCCGATCCTCCCGGCGTCCACCTTGGGGTCGCAGTGCACGGCGATGATCCGGCCGACGCCCTCCAGCACCCCGGACTCGATCGCGTCGACCGCACCGCCGGGCAGGACCTCCTCGGCCGGCTGGAAGACCAGGCGTACGGCGTTGGGGAGCAGCCCCTTCCGGTCGAGCGCGGCGAGCACGAGACCGGCGCCGAGCACGGTGGTGGTGTGCACGTCGTGGCCGCAGGCGTGGGCCCGGTCGGGCACGGTGGACCGGTAGGGGACGTCCGCCTTGGTGTCGGGGATCGGCAGGGCGTCGATGTCGGCCCGCAACGCCAGCATGGGCGTCACGCCGTCCCACTCCCCCACATCACAGACGAGCCCGGTCCCCACGTCGAGCACCCGGGGCCGGAGTCCGGCCTTCTCCAGCCGGTCCTTGATGGCAGCGGTGGTACGGAACTCCTGGTTGCCGAGCTCTGGGTGCATGTGCAGATCCCGGCGGAAGGCGATCAGCTCGGCCCGCAGCTCGTCACCGAGCCTGCCGGGCAGCCCACCTCCCCCCGGCTGGTCGACCAGGTCTTCGGGGCGGGAGGCGCGGGACTTCAACTGGTTCACCTTGTGAAGGGTAGGCCCCTTCACCCCCCAACTGGCCATGGATCTAGGAAATTTCAGCCGTGCAGGCGAACAAAAGGCGGGGTGGGAGCGTGTGACGGGCCGTGACAGTGGGTATACCTTGCGGCTTCTTCGAGGCTCCTCTGCGGTCGGGCCGCCGCAGTGTGTCCCGTCCGTACCGCAGCACGCGCCCCGTCCGTACCGCGGTGTGTCCCGGTACACAGCCGCCGCACCTGTATCTGACGCTGTTCCCACTCGTACGATGATCGATCGACGACAGGTATCGCACAGGCCCCTCCGTGCTTCACCCGTCGCCTACGTAGCGACGCGTGCGGCAAGAGGCCCGGCGTCCGGGCCCCGGAGTGTGCTGTGTCGAAAGTGTCCCGTCGTGTCGCCCTCGGGACCATCGGGGTCGGAGCCATCGCGGTGGCCGGGTACCAGTTGCGCGGCGAGGCCGAGGCCGAGTCCGTACCGAGACGCCCCGCCGCGAGCACCGGGAACAACCCCGTCTCCCGGGAGAACCGGTCCGCCGGGTCGAAGTCCTGGCAGATCGGCCAGGACGGCACCCGGGCCGCCGACGACAAGCGGATCCAGATACAGGGGTACGCCTCCGCCACCTCGGTGAGCCGCGGCGAGACGATCGGCTTTCACATATCGGCCGACCGCGCCCAGAACTGCACCGTGGCGGTCCACCGCGTGGGGTACTACGGCGGCGAGGGCGCCCGGCACCTGCTGACCGGCGACCCGGTCCGGGTGGAGCCCCGGGAGCGGCCGGTCCCCGACCCGGAGACCGGGCTCATAGCCTGCGACTGGCCCGTCACCTGGTCCCTGGACATACCCGACGACTGGGTCTCGGGGATCCACCTGGCCGTCTTCACCTCGGCCGACGGCTTCCGCAGCATCACGCCCTTCGTGGTCCGCGACACCGAGCGCCGGTCCGACCTGCTGATGGTCCTGCCCTTCACCACGTACGCGGCGTACAACCTCTGGCCCTTCGACGGGCGCAACGGCAAGAACCTCTACAAGGGCTACACCCCCGAGGGCGAGATCGGCGGAAACGCCGAGCGGGCCCTGCGGGTCTCGTTCGACCGGCCGTACGTGGGCACGGGGGCGCCCCGGTGGTTCGAGATGGACACCGCCACGGCACGGTGGGCGGAAGAGGCCGGATTCGACATCACGTACGCGAGCAGCGTGGACCTGCACGAGGGCCGGATCGACCCCGACGCCTACACGGCGGTCATCTTCTCCGGGCACGACGAGTACTGGTCCAAGGAGATGCGCGACTGTGCCGAGGACGCGGTGGCGGCCGGGACCCATCTCGCCTTCCTCGCCTCGAACAACATCTACTTCCACATCCGGCTGGAGCCCTCCGCCGACGGCCGCGACGGCCGGGTGGTGACCTGTTACAAGGAGACCCCGGACCCCGAACCGGGTGCGGCGGGCCCCACCGTGCGCTGGCGCAAGCTGGCCAAGAAACGGCGGAAGGCCGAACAGGGGCTGCTGGGCGTGCAGTACAACGGCATCCTCAAGGAGCCCGTACCGCTCGTGGTCCAGGAGAGCGGCCACTGGTTCTGGAAGGGCACGGGGCTGCGGGACGGCGACACCATCCCGGACCTGGTGGGGGTGGAGGCCGACGGCTTCGACCCCTCGATGCCCCGCCCGGCGGACAGCAGGCAGACGCTGCTGGCGGCTTCCCCGTACACCGACAGCTGGGGCCGGGGCCGCCGTGAGCACAACGCGAGCCTGTGCGAGAACGGCGAGGGAACGCTCGTCTTCGTCGCGGGCACGTTCCACTGGCCGCTCGCACTGAACGAACCCGGGCACCTGAACCCGCTGGTGCAGCGGGCGACACGGAACCTGGTGGACCGGATGCTGGAGCCGCGGCTGCGGGCGTGAGGCCGTGCCGCTTGCGCGTGCGCTTCTTTTGGGCGTGCGCGTTTCCTGGGCGCTTCTTTAGGCGTGCGCGTTCCCTCGTACGTCTTACGCGTGTGCCGGAACGTAAGCCGTCCACGTCTTACGCCTGCGCTGTCGACGTCAGCCGCTGCACCCCCCGTGCCGTCTCCGTGACCCCGCTCAGGAAGCCCTGTGCGCGCGGGGAGGCCGTCGTGCGCAGCCACTCCGGGGCGATGTCGCAGACCGCGACGTTCACGCCCGTGCCGGCCAGGGCCAGCGGGAGGGTGTGGACCACCGTCGAAGGGAAGCTCACCACCGTGTGGCCGATGGGGCCGCGGCGGGCGATGAGTTCCAGGGGGAGGTCCGGGCGGACGATCTCCAGGCCCGTGGCGGCTTCCAGGGCGTGGAGCTTCTCGGCGGACTCGCGGCGGTGGGCGAAGTAGCGGGTGGCGCCGTGGGTGCGGGCCAGGGACGCGACCGCTTCCTGGTACGGGACCGGGTCGACCACCCCCGTCTCCACCAGGGACGTACCCACCAGGTCCGCGCCCTTGCCGACGCTCGGCGGGCCGAAGCGGGCGCGGGTCCAGGTGAAGGTGTTGGCGGTGACGGTGATGCCCGGCGGGGGCTCGACCGGCATCGCGGTGAAGACCTCCACCGCGTGCCGCTCCGTCGGGGTGAAGCGGCGCCGGGCGGTGGCCGTGACCGGGGCGAGGAGCAGTTCGCGCGGGCCGCCCCGGCCCTTGCGGTGCCAGCGGGTCAGCCGCTCGCCCCGGGTCAGCTGGGCGACGAACTCCATGGTCGCCGTGCCGTCGTCGACCACCGTCAGGCGCTCGGCGCGGACCAGGGTCAGCAGGAGCTGCACATAGCGGGAGAACGGGTCGCCGATCACTATGTGGTCCGCGCGCCTGACCAGTCCGGCCAGGGCGCGCAGGGCCTTGAGAGGCGCGCCGGACTCCCCGCGCGCCTCCTGCCAGCGGACGGTGATGCCCTCGTCGCGGGCCAGCTCCGCCATCCGGCGCAGCTGGCCGCGCGACATCGGGTCGACCGGGGGGAGGACGACGACCGTGGTGGCGGCCGGATCGTCTCCCCCCTCAGTGTGAACCCACTCCAGGACGTTCAGGAGCTGGACCGGGCTCTCGACGAAGGCGAGGTTCACCGGTCGGCGCTCAGACCGCGACCGGCTCGGGGGCCGGGGTGTTCTCGGCCTCGGCGACGACGCCCGCGACCCGGCGGAGCTTCTTCATCGGGCCGAGCTCGGACTCGTACACCTTCTTGACGCCGTCACCGAGGGACGCCTCGATGGTGCGGATGTCGCGGACCAGGCGGGTCAGGCCCTGCGGCTCGACGGAGGCGGCCTGGTCGGAGCCCCACATGGCGCGGTCCAGGGTGATGTGGCGCTCGACGAAGGTGGCGCCGAGAGCGACGGCGGCCAGCGTGGTCTGGAGGCCGGTCTCGTGGCCGCTGTAGCCGATCGGAACGTTGGGGTACTCCTGCTGGAGGGTGTTGATGACCCGCAGGTTCAGCTCCTCGGCCTTGGCCGGGTACGTCGAAGTGGCGTGGCAGAGCAGGATGTTGTCCGACCCCAGGACCTCGACCGCGTGGCGGATCTGCTTCGGGGTGGACATGCCCGTGGAGAGGATGACCGTGCGGCCCGTGGCGCGCAGGGCGCGCAGGAGCTCGTCGTCGGTGAGGGAGGCGGAGGCCACCTTGTGGGCGGGGACGTCGAACTTCTCCAGGAAGGCGACGGCCTCGGTGTCCCACGGGGAGGCGAACCAGTCGATGCCGCGCTCGGCGCAGTGCTCGGAGATGGCGCGGTACTCCTCCTCGCCGAACTCCACGCGGTGGCGGTAGTCGATGTACGTCATCCGGCCCCAGGGGGTGTCGCGCTCGATGTCCCACTGGTCGCGCGGGGTGCAGATCTCCGGAGTGCGCTTCTGGAACTTGACCGCGTCGCAGCCTGCTTCGGCGGCCGCGTCGATCAGGGCGAGGGCGTTGCCGAGGTCGCCGTTGTGGTTGATGCCGATCTCGCCCGTGATGTAGACGGGGTTGCCGGGTCCGGCGGTACGGGTGCCGAAGGTGCGCAGGCGGGAGGTGCTCATGGTGGTGCTTCCTTACTTGGTGGGGACAGTGGGGGCTGAGAGGTCAGCGGTGAGGGTGGGGCCCAGCAGCCAGGCCGCGATCTCGCGGATGGCGCCGTAGCCGCCGGGGGTGGTCGTGACGGCGCGCGCGGCGGCGCGTACCGAGTCATGGGCGCTGGCGACCGCCACGGGCCAGCCCGCGAGGGCGAAGCAGCCCAGGTCGTTGACGTCGTTGCCGACGTAGAGGACGCGGTCGGGGGCGATGTCCTGCTCGTCGCACCACTGCTTGAGCGCCTCGTCCTTGCGGTCGATGCCGTGCAGGACGGGCACCTGGAGCTTGCGGGCGCGGGCGGCGACGACCGGGTTCTGTTCGGTGGAGAGGATCAGCAGGGGCACCCCGGCCTTGCGCAGGGCGGCGATGCCGAGCCCGTCGCCCCGGTGGACGGAGACGGTCTCGCGGCCGTCGGAGTCGACCATGACCCGGTCGTCGGTCTGGGTGCCGTCGAAGTCCAGGACGACCGCGTCCACGTCCCCGAGGGAGGGCAGCGGCGAGGGGTCCAGGAGTGGGGCGAGCGCACGGGCGCGGGCCAGGTCGTGCGGGTCGTCGATCTCCAGCACCCGGGCCGGGTCGGTGGACACGAGCGCGGTGTGGCCGAAGAAGCGGTGGCGGTGGGTACGGAAGCCCGCCGCGTCCATCGCGTACGCGGCGCCCGTCTCCAGGTAGTCCTGGGGGCGGTCCTGCCGACGGGGGCGTACGGACTTGTCGTGGTTGACGCCGTACGTTCCCTCCTCCACCGCGTGCCCGTCGCGCCAGACGAACCCGTGGAACGGGGCGACGGTGACGGCCGTGTCGGCACCCTCCTGGGCCACCGCGCGGGCCACCCCGTCGATGTCCTCGCGGGAGACGAAGGGGCTCGTGCACTGGACGAGGAGGACCACGTCGACGCTCCGGGCGCGCTCGGCCTCGTAGACGTCCAGGGCGTGCAGCACGGCCGCCTCGCTGGTCGCGGTGTCGCCCGCGATGGCGGCGGGGCGCTCCACGCAGTGCAGCCGGTGGGCGGCGCCGAGGTGGGCGGCGGCGGTGCGGGCGGCCTCCGCGATGGTCCCGTCGTCGGTGGTGACGACGACATCGGTGACCTCGGGGGCGCCGAGCGCGGCGCGCACCGCACGGGCCACCAGCGGGATACCGCCCACCTCGGCAAGGTTCTTGGCGGGGACGCCCTTGGATCCGCCGCGGGCGGGGATCACGGCGAGCACGGTCGGGGGCATGGCGGCTCCTGATGGGGTGGTCACGGTTCGCCCGGTGGGTCGCTTCTCGGGTACGGGGGCGGCTGCCCCGGTCGGCGCGGTCGTCTCGGCTCCTCCAGGGGCGGCTCCCCGGGTCGGCGCGGTCGTCCCGGCTCCTCCGGGGGCGGCTCCCCGGGCCGGTGCGGTCCCGGCCCGTCCGGGGGACGCGGTGTCACGGGCGGTCCCGGGCGCGGTCACAGCTCCCCCATCCGGCGGATCACCGGGGCGACGCGCTGCACGCCGTGCCGGTAGGCCCCGCGCGCCGCGTTGCGGACGGTCTCCCGCACCGCGCCCCGCACCCGGCCGGTCTCCCGCGGCGCGGCGGCGCCCGGCAGGGGTGTGCCGTCGGGGGCCAGGTGGTGGCGGGCGAGGATGCCGGGGAGGTAGCCGGGGGCGGTGGCGGGTGTGTAGTACGGCGCCAGGGGCGGGAGCCGGTCGTCCGCCAGCAACTCGGCCACTTTGGCGCGGGCCGTGTCGTAGGCGGTGCCGTACGAGCCGTCGGCGGCGACGCCCTGCCCGGCCAGCCACGGCCCGTCGGGGCGCGGGCGGAACCCGCCGTCGAGCCGGTCCCAGGAGGTCAGGAGGCCGGAGCCGACGAAGTGGTGGTTGCCGAGCGTCTCCCGTACGCCGAGGTCGGTGAGGATCGCGGTCGGGATGCGGCGGTGCAGGGACTCCAGCGCGGCGGTGGAGGAGACGGTGACCAGGAGGTCGGCGCGGTCCAGGACCTCGCCCATGTGCCCGTACACCAGGCGGAAGTTGGGCGGCAGGCCGCCGGGCACCTTCTGCGCGAGCTTCTGGTAGGGCAGTTCCTCGATGTGCGTGGTGTGCTCGCCGGGCTTGGAGCGCAGCTTGAGCAGCACCTCGCGGCGGGGGTGCAGCCGGGCGTGTTCGACGAGCCTGCGGAGCAGGTACGTACGGTCGGCGCGGGAGGCCGGTACGGAGGGCTGGGCGGCGAACACCACGGTGTCGCGGCCCTCTTCACTGCGGTACGGGGCTCCGCCCAGGAACGGCAGCGCGGCCTCGGTGACGGCGGAGGCGTCGGCGCCCACTCCCTCGTACACCGCGCGGAAACGCTCCGCGTCGTGGGCCGAGTTGGCGAGGACGACGTCCGCGCCGTGCCGGAGCAGGAGCCCGTCGGCCAGCTTCTCGTAGACCACACCCACGTATCCGGTGACGACGACGGGCCGGTGCTCCAGCTCCAGTGCGGCCAGTCCGTGCAGCATGGCCTGGACGCCGCCGCCGACGAGGGCGAGGACGACGAGGTCGTAACCCTCGTCGCGCACGGTGTGCAGGAACTCGACCGCGGTGACCTCGCGGACCTTCTCCGCGTCGATCCCGACCTCGCCGACCTCCGCGAGCTGCCGGGGCGTCGGGGTGGCCCGGCCGCGCAGCAGCAGCCCGCTCACCTCGACGGGGCGCGCGCCCCGCTCGTCCGCCCCGGCAGCCCCGGCGGTCAGGCGGCGCGCGGTGAGCGCGCCCCATTTCCACCGGGTGTCGGAGTCGGCGAGGACGGCGACCCGCAGCGCCGGGCGGGGCTCGGCGGGGGTTCGGGCCGGATCGGCCGCGTTGCTGGTACGTGGGGGCACGTCCTAGAAGTTAGGAAGGCATTTCGATGCGCGGCCCAACGCGACGGCAACAGATGGTTAACAGCGAGCCGCCTCTTGGGGAATCGACCTCCGGAAGCGCCAAAAGACGCCGGGTGGCGGGTAATTCACCTTCAATCCATTCCTCGTTCACCAGGGGGCACGGGCCCGTTCCGCCGGAAAAGACCGGGCACCGGACCCTGTCCGTGAGCTACGTTGAGGAGATGACCACCGGGACGGCCTCGCGCCACACACGGATCGGCGACCCGGTGCCCCTCTGAGCACCGAACGGTCCTGCTCCAGAACGCTGTTGGGGCAGGTGTCCGACACCGCCGCGCGAGCTCCTCCTCCTGTCGTGCCGACCACAGACCGACACGTCGAACATGTCGAACACGACAGGAGCAGGAAGAAACGCATGCCCACCGAAATGCTGCACATTCCCACCCCGGACGGCCCGGCCGACGCTTTCGCCGCCTTTCCCGACGACGGCGAACGGCACCCGGGGGTGCTGATGTACGCGGACGGCTTCGGCATCCGCCCCGTACTGCGGGAAATGGCCCGCGAACTGGCCGGACACGGTTATTACGTCCTCGTGCCCAACGTCTTCCACCGACACGGCCCCGCACCGGTGATCGAACTTCCCGCGTTCATCGGGGAGGAGGAGCGGCCCGCCGTCCTCGCCCGGCTGATGCCCCTGATCGAGGCGCACACCGCCGAACGGGCCCGGCGCGACGCCGAGGCCTACCTCGCGTTCCTCACCGCCCGGCCCGAGGTCACCGCCGGGCCGGTCGCGGTGACCGGCTACTGCATCGGCGGCCTCCTGGCGGTCCGCACCGCCACGGCCCACCCCGGCCGGGTGGCCGCCCTCGCCGCGTTCCACGCGCCCGTGGGCGCCGACGGGCCCGGCAGCCTGGGCCGCCTCACCGCCGAGGTCCACTTCGGCCACGCCGGGACCGACATCACGCCCGAGGCGCTGGGCGAGCTCAACCGGACGCTGGACGGGGCGGGGGTCCCGTACACCTCCGAGATCTACCCCGGCACCGTCCACGGCTTCACGATGTCCGACACCGCCGCCTTCGACCCGGCGGCGCTGCGGCACCACTGGGACAGGCTGCTGCCCCTCCTCGCCCGCACGCTGAACGACAACTGAGCGGCACGGCGGCCGTCGCAGCGGTTCACCGCATCGACGGTCGCCGTTCACCCGACGTCCTCGCCCGGGACAAGGCCTGTGCCGCGGCCCGCCCTAACGTCATGCACGTGGTTAAGCTCTCCGTCATCGTGCCGTTCTTCAACGTGCAGACATATGCGCCAGACACCCTCAGGAGTCTTCGGGCCAATATCCGCGAGGACTTCGAGTTCCTTCTGATCGACGACTGCTCGACCGACGGGACGGCGGACATCCTGCTCCGCGCCCAGGACGACATCCCGGGTGCGGTCGTGCACAGACCCGAACAGAACGGGGGGCTGGCCACGGCCCGCAACACCGGGCTGGACGCGGCACGCGGGCAGTACATCGCCTTCCTGGACGGCGACGACTGGGTCGCCCCCGGCTACTTCACCGAGCTGCTCGCCCGGACCGAGGCCCTGGGCTGCGACTTCGTCCGTACCGACCATGTCCAGGTCGAGCGCACCCACCGTACGGTGCACCGCGTCCCGCACGGCAGGCGCGACACCGTGACCGACCCGCGTACGGCGATCCTGCCCGCCGACCGGACCACCTCGGTGGACTACCCGTACGCCTGGGCCGGTCTCTACCACCGCAGGCTGCTGGACGACGGGCTGCTGCACTTCACCGACGGGCTGCGCACGGCCGAGGACCGGCCGTGGATCTGGCGGCTGCACCGCCGCGCGGAGTCCTTCGCCGTGCTCGGCCTGCTGGGCGTCTTCTACCGGCGGGGCGTGGCCTCCTCGCTGACGCAGATCGGGGACGCCCGGCAGCTCGACTTCATCCGCTCGTTCGACCAGGTCCTCCGGGAGACCGCCGAGGACCCGGAGGCCGAGGCGCTGCTGCCCAAGGCGGTCCGCACGTACTGCGCCATCATCTTCCATCACATGAACTCCATCGAGAGGTTCGAACCGGCGGTGGCCCGCGCGCTGAAGTCGCAGAGTTCGCAGGCGCTCGGCCGGATGCCGCAGGCCGTACTGGACGACGCGCTCGACTCCATGGACGTCCAACGGGCCACGCTGCTGCGCCGGTTGCGACGACGGCCCACCGCAGCCAAGGACATCAAGGAGGTGACGTCCGCATGAGCACCGCATCCTCCCGCCCCCGTCGCACCACCCAGCTCTTCGCCGCCTCCACCCTCTACGGCGCCGCCACCCTCGCCGCCGCCCTGGACACCGGCTGCTTCGGCCCGGCCGACCGCCGCGTCCTGGTGGTCTGCAACAACGCCGCCATCCCGGAGACGACCCCGGCGCTCGACGCGATGCCCGGCTTCGAGCGGCTGCGCGGCCGGTTCGACGACGTGATCTCCTGGAACGAAACCATCGCCCCCTTCCACCCGAGCCGCTGGTCCCCGCGGACCGACGACGTACCCCTGTGGGAGCGCCATCTGCGGCTGGCCTGGGAGCTGGGCGACGACGATGTCGAGCTGGCCGTCGAGTCGATCCAGGTCAACCCGGCGATGGCGATCACCGAGATCTTCACCGGCGCCCCGATCGATGTGTACGCCGACGGGCTGATGAGCTACGGACCCACCCGCAACAAGCTCGACCCGCTGACCGGGACGCGGGTGCGGCGGCTGCTGCACCTCGATCTGGTGCCGGGTCTGAAGCCGTTGCTGCTGACCGAGTTCGGCGTGGAGCCGCTGGTCGTGGAGACCGAGGGCTTCCTGAAGGTGCTCGGCGAGCTGGCCGCCGCCCCCGCCGAACTGCCGTCCGTCGAGGCCCCGGCCCTGCTGCTCGGGCAGTACCTGTCCGCGCTGGGGCTGATCACCGCCGCGCAGGAGGAGGAGCTGCACCTGCGGATGATGCGGGGGGCGTTCGCCCTCGGCCACACCCGGCTGGTGTTCAAGCCGCATCCGACGGCCCCGGCCCAGTGGTCGCGGTCGATGGAGGCGGAGGCCAAGCGGCTCGGCGCGGAGCTGACCGTGCTGGACACCGGGATCCTGCGGGCCCCGGTGCTCGCCGAGGTGCTCTACGAGCGGATGCGCCCGGCCCTTGTGGTCGGCTGCTTCTCCACGGCGCTGCTCACCGCTTCGGCGTTCTACGGGCTGCCGGTCGCCCGGGTCGGTACGGAGCTGCTGCTCGACCGGCTGTCCCCGTACGAGAACAGCAACCGGATGCCGGTCACCCTGGTGGACGCGCTGCTGCCGGAGCTGGGCGACCGGGTCGCGGTGGCGGAGCAGCGGCCCGCCGACGACGCCGAGCGGGAGGTCTCCGCGCTGGTGGCGGCGGTGGGGTTCGCGATGCAGCCGAGGCTCCACCCGGGGCTGCGGGCGGCGGCCGAGCGGTATCTCTCGACCCGGCTCACTCCGGTGACCTGGCGGTACTTCAAGCGGCGGCGGCTGACCTCGCTGGGGCTGCCGGGCGGGGTGCCGGCGCAGTTCTCGTTCCTGCCGCGCAGTGCGGCGGTGCGGCGGGCGGTCCGGCGGGCACGGTCGCTGCGGCGGGTGGTGGGTCGGTAGTCCGTACGGCACAGCGGTGGGGCGGGTCAAACGTCCCGCCCATGACGCCGATGCGGCGTTTGCCGGGGCCGGTAGGCACTTCCTGCTCTCCCA
>NZ_JBHYVE010000002.1:0-28800 GCF_042750035.1 Streptomyces sp. NPDC059452 | reverse complement strand
GGGCTGCGGGCGGCGGCCGAGCGGTATCTCTCGCCCCGCCCCACCGTCGTTCCGCCGTACGGACTACCGACCCGACGCCGTTCTCCCGTACGTACCGCCTACCGCCTACCGCCTACCGCCCCAGGATCACCCGGAGGTCCGCGGCGTTGGCCTCGGTGACCTTCCACAGCTCCTGCTGACGGCCGTGCACATCCGCCACGGACGCCGCGTGGTCGGCCAGCAGCGCGGTCGCCCGTTCGGTGAGGCGGGCGCCGAGGTAGCGGTCGTGGACGGAGATGCCCCACTCGGGCCGCTCGATGTCGGCCAGGAAGTAGGCCATCTTCGGGTGCGATATCAGGCTGATCACCGGCGTACCGCAGCCGAACGGGATCATGCCCGCGTGCCCCCGCATGCCGATGACCAGCTTCGTCCGGGCGTAGACGTCCCGGATCGCGTCGTTGTCGAAGTCGTACATCGGGATGACCGGCAGCGAGATGCCGTGCTCGCGCCGCAGGTCGAAAGCGATCCGCTCGTCGTCCAGCGAGTGCGCCACGCACTTCACCTCGGCCTGCTCGCCGAGCGCGGTGACCGCGGAGGCCATCTCGCGGAGGAAGTGGCCGTAGTCGTGGCCGAAGCGCAGACCGGCCCGGTCGTAGGCGGCGTTGACCAGGATGGTGTTCTCGCGCTCGGCCGGGTCGCGCCAGCCGTCGACCAGCTGCCGGGTGACCGTGGTCGGGCAGGGCTGGAAGCGGACCTTGTCGTGGAGCTCCGGCGGCAGCAGGTCCCGGACCTTCTCGATCGAGCCGTGGTTGCGCAGGCCGAAGAAGGCGGAGCGCTCCACGAGCGTGCGCAGGCTGGAGAGGAACCGCTTGCGGCCGTGTCCGTACGCCTGCCCGTCGAAGGCGTTGAAGCCGACGGCGTACACCAGGACGGGGACGTCGATCCGCTCCAGCAGCTCGTCGGAGACGTTCCACTGCCAGCCGCTGTTGCCGTTCGGCGCGGTGTCGGGGATGAAGAGTCCGCCGCCGCCGATGACCAGGCCCCGGCGGGCGTTGACCCGCTCCAGGGCCGCCTCGTCGAAGAGCCGGTGGGCGTGGACCGAGTGCCAGCGGTCGGGGCCGGTGTCCTGGCCGAAGGCCAGCCGTACGCTCTCGGGCAGCAGCTTGTCGCCCGCGTTGCCCTGCCGCTCCATGTAGAAGGCGACATGGGCGAGCTGGCCGGAGGCGGGGCCCTCGGCGGGCGGGGTGAGGCCGGTGGTACGGAGGTGCATCAGCCGGTTCGCCCGGTGCGTCGGGTCGACGCGGAGGCCCTGGAGCGCGAGGCGCGCGGCCTCCTCGTCGTCACCGTGGATCCAGGCGATCTGGGCGAGCCGCCCGTACGCGGTCGCGGCCCGGTTGGGCGCGGAGGCGGCCAGCCGCAACTGGGCGCGGGCCTCCTCGTACCGGGACACGCTCATCAGGGCGTGCCCGAGCACCTCGTTGGGCCAGGACTCGTCGACGGGGATGCGCAGCGGGCCGAGCAGGTCGACGGCTTCCTGGTACTCCCCCGCGAGGATGTGGGCGGCGGCCACCTTGCGGGCGCTCTCCACGTCGGCGGTGCGCCGCACGTGCGGGGTGCCGTAGTGGACGACCAGGTCGTGGTGCTTGGTACCGCTCACCGCGAGGTAGGCGGCGTGGAACTCGGCCTCGGACAGGTTGTACGCGTGCCAGCGGGCCTCGGCCTCGCCGTACCCCGACTCCCCGCCCTGCCAGGGCTTGTGCCGCCCCGTGAAGTGCAGGATCGCCGTGCCCTCGGGGACCGGGAGGTCGCCCGACAGGCGCCGCTTGACGAAGTTGAAGCGGGCGTCCAGCTGGACGAAGTCGCCGTCCAGTACGGCGTTGAGGATGCCCTGGTCGTGCTTGTCGAGCTCGTACGTACCGGCCCGGCCGACCTCGTCAAGCTCGGCGCAGAAGGCGTCGGTCAGATACTCGCGCTGGATGACCAGCAGCCCGCTGTTCAGCTTGTGCTGTCCGTAGAAGAACTGCGGAACGGCGGCCAGCCCCTCGCGCAGCCGCAGCAGCTCCCCCAGGTCGTCGAGGACGACCATGTCGGTGTCCAGGGTGATCACGGTGTCGTAGTCGCGGACCCGGAACACATCGAGGATGAAGTAGGCCTTGCGCACCAGGTAGTTGTCCTGGTCGCCCTTGGCGTACGTGTCGTAGTGCCCGGCGTCGACCTGCCGGAAGTCGACGCGCGGGTGCAGGGCGCGGATCTTCGCGACGGACTCGGGGCGCAGACCGTCGTGGAGGACGAGGAAGTCCTCGCAGACGTTCGGGTTGGACAGGGCGAGGCTGCGCAGCAGGGTGAGGAAGCCGGGCAGGTAGTTCTCGTCCACGAAGCTGGCGAAGGCGATGCGGCGCTTTCCGGTGAGCGCGTTCGTGGTCGGTGGGGCGGGGGTGGTGGACGTCGTCATCGCAGGCTGATCCTCATGTCGGTGACGCTCTGGGCCCGTTCCATGACCCACGCCTTCTCGCTGGTGTACTCGTGCACGGACGTGATGGGCATCCGCATCGCCGCGGGGAGCCGGTAGGCGCCGCTCTCGTAGAAGTCGAAGCCGATCAGGTCGAGGCGCGGGCTCACGTCCAGGAAGTCCAGCAGCCAGAGCATGTTGAAGCCGCTGGTGGGGATCGAGGACCAGACGTCCCGGCCGAGGCGCCCTATGTCACGCACCGGCCAGCGCAGGGACTCGTCCCCCAGGTAGGTCTGCGCGCCCGGGACCAGCCGGTTGCGCAGGGAGTACTTCCAGTCGCCGGAGATGCCGCCGAAGATCAGCCGGGTGTCCACGTGCTGGTCCCAGTTGAAACCGTGCTTGTGGATGCTGACGTGGATGTCGGTGCGCCGGCCGGTGGCCGCCGGGTCGATCCGGTACGAGTTGAAGCGGACGACCAGGTCGTAGTCGTCGATCTCCTTGCCGAGCGAACTGTTGCCCACCCGCTGGGAGTTGGCGATCAGGCAGATGGACTTCCCGGCGATCCGGTTACGGAACTCGCCCAGCGTGAGCCACTGGACACCGCCGAAGGTGGGGTCGTCGACCGGCCCGCGCATCCGGGCCCGGCGCTGTTCGGCGTAGAGCGTGGTGAGGGCGGTGAGCTCGGCGGGGGCGGGGTGCTCGGCGGGGGTGGCCGGTGCCCGGCCCGTCGTGGGCGCGCTCCCGCCGCCCGCGACACCGGCTGCCTCGCGGGCCAGGGTGAGGTAGCGGGAGAGCGTCTGCTGGATCTCGTTCACCGGGGCGTCGGCCCCGATCTGTGCGAGCAGGGCCCCGATCAGCCGGGGCCGGGCCTCGTCCCAGGCGCCCCGGGCGTGCAGCTCCAGGCCCTTCGCCCAGGACTCGACGACGGGCCGGGCCGCGAACTCCCGGGCCTCGGGGCAGCCGGTGGCCAGCCGCTGGACCAGCTCCGCCTGGAGCCGGGCGCCCTCGCGCAGCCCGGCCACCTTGACGGCCACGCCGAAGCCGTCGTCATCGGTGAGTTCGAGGTAGCGCTCGTACGCGGTGACCGCGGCGCTCTCGGCGCCCATGGCCTCCAGCACGCGGGCGCGCAGCCGCCAGCCGGCCCGGGAGCGCTTGCGCTGGGTGAGCACGGTGTCGGCGACCATCAGGGCGAGCTTGGTCTCGTCCCCGTAACCGCAGGCCAGAGCCTTGTTGCCGACCGCGAGCAGCGGGTCCATGAGCGCGTCGCCGAGCAGCAGCGCGGAGCCGGACGCGGCCTTGGCCGGGCGGCGAAGGAGCGGCAGCGGGCTGGTGGCCGAGGCCGCCGGGGCCGTCGCCGCGTGGGTGGCGAGGAGATGGCGGAGCGCCTCGGCCAGGGCGTTGCGCCGTCCGTCCAGGCTCCCGACGAGCTTGGCGCTGTGCGCGGCACAGGCGCTCAGGCAGGTTTCCAGATCCATGGCGTTCACCCGGTCGGCGGCCACCGTCTCTCCGGAGGTTATCGGGACCTCCGCGTCACGTTGCCGTGGCCAGCGGGTGCGGGCTTTCGTCATGGCGCTCCAAGCGTCTGGTGCCCGTGGGGGGAGGGGGCTTCGGTCTCGCGCGGGGTCCGGGGACTCCTCCCCGGGTGACCAGGAGTGAGGTTCCGCGCAGTGTCTGTCGGTTCTGCGTCACCGTAGGAAACCTGGACGACCGAAGGATGAACTCCCCCTGTCGGAGCGGGAAACGGCGTGCTTCCCCGGCGTTTCACACCCTTTCGCGGCCCTACGCTGGCGCGGCGCGACGACCCGGGAGACGTGACGGCCTGGAAGAGGGGAGCGGCTTTGACCACGACACGGCAGGACACGGGGGTGGCGCCCCCTGCCGCCGCCCTGGTTGATCACGGCCGGGCCGACGCGGGCCACCGTACGGAACAGGCGCGCACGGCCGACGCGGGCCGCCCTGCGGAACAGACACGGCCGAAGTCGCGGCTGCGGGCCCTCGACGGGCTGCGGCTGCTCGCCGCGCTGATGGTGGCCGGGTACCACTACGGGGGCCGGGGCGGCGAGATCACCGAGGCCTGGGGCAGCTCGGCCGCCGTGCAGTTCCCGACGGCCCACACCTGGCTGGCGTACGGCTGTCTCGGGGTGCAGATCTTCTTCGTGATCAGCGGCTTCGTGATCTGCCTCAGCGGCTGGGGACGCACCCCGCTCGCGTTCTTCGCCTCGCGCGCCTCGCGGCTGCTCCCGGCGTACTGGGCGGCGGTCGTGCTGGTGACGGCGGTGTTCGCGCTGCCGATGGTCGCGTACGAGGCGGTGTCCCCCAGCGACGCCCTGCTCAACCTGACGCTGTTGCAGCAGCCGTTGGGCGCGGACCGGGTGCTGGGGGTGTGCTGGACGCTCTGGGCCGAGGTGCGGTTCTACGCGCTGTTCGCCCTGTGCGTGGTGCTGCCGGGGGTGAACCGGCGCCGGGTGGTGCTGTTCTGCGCCGGGTGGACGCTGGCGGCGGCGCTCGCGCGGGCCTCGGGCGAGCCGTTCCTCGATGTGCTGCTGATGCCGCAGTACGCCCCGTACTTCATCGGCGGCATCGGCCTCTACCTGCTGCACCGCGACCGGCGCGACGTGCTGGCCTGGGGCATCGTCGGGGTGAGCTGGCTGCTGGGCCAGCACTACGCGGTGGCGGACCTGTGGCACCCGGACGGCCCGGACGCGTTCTCCTACCGTTCGTCGGTGGTCATCATCCTGATCGTGACGGCCGGTTTCGCCGCCGTCGCGGCCGTAGCGCTGGGCGCCCTGAACCGGATCGACCGGCCATGGCTCACGGTCGCCGGGGCGCTCACGTACCCCTTCTACCTGGTCCACGAGCACCTGGGCTGGGTCGTGGTGGGCGCGCTGCACCGGGGCCTGGGGGTGCCGTCATGGGCCACGTTCGCGCTGACCCTGGCGGCGATGCTGGGGCTGGCGTGGCTGCTGCACCGCTTCGTGGAACGACGCTTCACACCGCTGCTGCGGGACGCCCTGACGGCAGGCCGCTGACAGCGGGGCCGCCGACGGAGACGGCCCCACCCGGCACCCGGCCGAACGGTGGTGGCCTCAAGGGCGAAGCGAGGCTTCCATTTCGGGCACATGCCAGAAGCATCACCTGTTCGGGTATATGGCAGGCATGCCCACCCCTGGCCTCAAAACTCCCTTTTCCCCATGAGAAAGGGCATATGAACAGCATTCACTCAGGGAGGCCCGACTCCACAGACCGATACCAAGGAGGCAAATACCCCCATAACCTGCCATCAGACCCGCAGACCGACTGTGGGTGACACACCAAGGAGAAACCATGCCCCGATCCGGACGCGTCGCCCCCCGCCTGTGGACCGCCGCAGCCATCCTGACGGTCACCGCGGGAACCGCCGCCCTGACCGCGCCCCCGGCGGCGGCCGACGCCGACCAGTGTCCGTCCGGTTCGTTCTGCGTCTGGGAACAGTCCAGCTACCGGGGCGACTTCCGGCACTACACCGCGTCGAACCCGAACGTCGGCAACTACATGAACGACCGCATGACCTCGTACTGGAACCGCACCGGCAGGACGGTCAGCGTCTACGAGCACTCCAACTACGTCGGCTGCATGTTCTCGGTCGCGCCCGGCGGATCGGAGGCGGCGGTCGCCTCGCACTTCAACGACAAGATGACCTCCTTCCGCGTCGGCAGCGGCTGCTGACGCGGCAGGAGCGCCCGGCGGCCACGGGCTCACCCTCCTGGCCGCCGCCACCTCTCATACGCTGCTGAGCGAGAGCTTCGCCGCGAACCCGAGGAACAGCACGCCCGCCGCGGAAGTCGCCCCCGCCGACAGCCGCTTACGGCGGCGGAAGACGGCGGCCAGCCGGGTGCCTCCGAAGATCAGCACCGAGAGGTACAGGAAGCTCGCAACCTGGAGCAGCGTCCCCAGCAGCAGGAACGACAGTGCCGGATAGGCGTAGCCGGGGTCGACGAACTGTACGAAGAACGAGATCAGGAACAGGATCGCCTTCGGGTTGATCAGGCTGACCAGCAGCGCCCGGCGGTACGGGTTCTCCGTCGTGGCCCCCGCCCCGGGCGCGTCGGCCGTCTCCACCAGTTCGGCGGTGCGCAGGTGCCGCTCACGCCACAGCGACACCGCCGCCCGCAGCATCCCGATCGCCAGCCAGGTCAGATAGCCCGCGCCCGCGTACTTGACGATCGCGAAGAGCAGCGGCGTGGTCTGGAGCAGCGAGGCCGCGCCGAGCGCGGCCAGCGTCATCAGGACGGCGTCCCCGGTCCACACTCCGGCGGCGGCTCTGTAGCCGGTACGCACACCGCGTCGCGCCGCGACGGAGAGCACGTACAGCGAGTTCGGCCCCGGCAGGAGAACGATCAGCAGCAGGCCGGCGAGATAGGTCGGAAGGTCGGTGACACCCAGCATGGACGGAGTCTCGCACGTCCGTACGGCATGCCGTCCAGCCGTTTCACCGACCGAGCGGAAGCCGTCCCTGTCGTGACCTGGCGGCGCTCCGGTCGTGACCTGGCGCCACTACCGTCGTTCGCGGGCGCCCGCCTCGTGGTGGCCGGTCGGCGACACGCGGTCTGGACGCACCGCCCTCCGCATGCACAGGATTCGACCACCGGGCAGGACGGGAATCCGTTCCAGGGGCGCCGGTGTAGACACCGGACCGATCGGGCGGGCCCGGACTGAGGCGCAGGGGGATGGCGGGGATGGCGGACAGGAACGTGGGCGCGGAGAGCGGTCCGTACACACAGGCAAACCGGAGCGGACATCCGCGTGGCAGGCGCGCGACGACCGTGACCGTTGCCGGGGTGCTCGCGATAGCCGCCCTGGCGGCGGGGTGCGGTCCGCAGGATCCCGCCGCCGACGCGCCGCAACAGCCGCCGGTACGGGCGACCCCCGCCGCGGTACCCACCCCCACGCCTCCCGCACCCTCCCCTTCACCTTCCTCTTCCTCTTCCTCTTCCTCGTCCCCTTCCACAGCCGACAACGACAAGAACACCGACGACGCCGAGCCGACCACCGCACCACCCTCCTCCCCCGCTCCCTCCTCCCCCGCCCCGCAGCCGAGCACCGCCCCGCCGCCCCAGGTCCTGATGCGGACCGGGTCCGAGGGGGCGCAGGTGCGGGAGTTGCAGGCCCGGTTGCGGCAGACCGGACACTTCGGGCGCACCCCGACCGGCTACTACGGCCAGGTCACCGCCGAAGCCGTCCGCTCCTTCCAGGCCGAACGGGGTACGGAGAGGACCGGCTCCACCGACGCGGTCACCTGGCGGAAGCTGCTGGCCATGACCCGTACGCCGACGGCCGACGAGCTGGACCCGCCGACCGAGCGGCCGGTGGCCGAGCCGGACAAGCGCTGTCTGACCGGCCGGGTGCTCTGCATCAGCAAGAAGAGCCGGACCCTGGCGTGGATGATCGACGGCCGGGTGGTCTCGGCGATGGACGTGCGCTTCGGCTCGGAGTACACACCCACCCGTGAGGGCGAGTTCCCGGTGTTCTGGAAGTCCCGGGACCATGTGTCGACGCTGTACGACACCCCGATGCCGTACGCCCTGTTCTTCAGCGGCGGCCAGGCCGTGCACTACTCCGCCGACTTCGCGGCCAACGGCTACGGCGGCGCCTCGCACGGCTGTGTGAACGTCCGGGACAAGGAGAAGGCGGCGGCCCTCTTCGACCAGGTGAAGAACAACGACAAGGTCGTCATCTACTGGTGAGGCCGACGCGAAGGCGAAGTGCGGGTGAAGGTGAGAGGGCGCGGGCGGGACCGGGGGAACATGTCCCGCCCGCGCCGATGCGCTGAGCCGAAGGTACGGGGGGAACCCCGGCTCGTCGCGCTGCCGATGACCAGTCGGCTCACTCTGTACTGCGCCGGACCGCCGAAAAACGTCACACGTGGCCGGAACGCTTGCTGCCCCGATCAGCAGTAACGAGGGAGAAGCGCAGGTCAGCGCGTGAGCGCGACCGACGGCCCCTGGGTCGCCCGGGTCAGCGCGTGAGCGCGACGGACGGCCCCCGGGTCGCCCGGGTCAGCGGCACCGCGGCTTCCGCTTCCGCCCGGATGCCGACGTCGGCCCGGCGCTCGCCGTCCGCCTCGGGGGCGGGCTCGAAGGAGACGGGCGGCAGGGAGCCGCCGTCGCCGTCGGCCGGTCCGTCGTCGTCACGGCCGCCTCCGCCGCCGCTCCCGCCGCCGGAGGAGTCCCCCGGGCCGCCGGGCCTTCCCCCGCCGAGCAGCCGGTCGCAGAAACGCTCCAGGTTCTCCTCGCCCTTGGCGAGCTGGATCAACTGACGTCGGCTCGCCTCGTCGAGGGTGCCGTCGCGGAAGGCCTTGCAGGCCTTGACGGACTTCTCGTACCAGTTGCCGCCCTGGTCCCCCCGGCCGTCGCCGGAGGTGCCCGGGCGCTCCTCGCGGCCGGTGGGGTTCTGGGAGGCGCCCTCACGGCCGGAGCCGCCCGGACGGTGCCGGTCGCCCGTGCCTCTCTCGCCGGTCGCCGGGCCGGTTCCGCCGGGCTCCGGTACGGCGGGCTCCTCGGACGCCCCGGGCTCCCGGCTCTCGGGTGAGGCGACCGGGTCGGGAGCGGCGGGCGGGGAGGGTTCGGCCGGGGCGGACGGGTCGTCGGCGGGCAGCCCGGACACCAGCGGTTCGGGGACCGCCGCCGATACGGAGGCGGCGGGCGCGGGCGCGGCCTGGCCGCCGAAGGGGCCCGGGAACACCCCCGTACCGGCGGCGACCGCCACCCCGCCGAGCGCGCAGCCCGCGAGCGAGACGGCCAGGCCGAAGCGGACCGGGCGGCTCCAGCGCGGGCGGCGGGGCGGGGCCGCGGGCGCGGCGCCGAGCTGGACGGAGTGCAGGGTGCCGGGCTGCCCGGGGAGTGCGGCGCCCGCGCTCCGCCCGGCGAGCCGGTCGGCGGTGGCGGCGCGGTTGGCCTGCCGGAACGCGGCGAGCACGGCGTCCTCGCCGGGGAGCGCACCGGTCGGCGTACGGCGGCCGGGGCGCGCCGCGCCGAGTGCTTCGGCGAGCCGGAGGGCGTCGCCGCGTGCCTGGTCGCCGAGGGGGACGACCGGCTCGCCGCGGAGCAGTTTCTCCGCCGCGTCCTTGTCGAGCCACTCGTACTGCTCGTCGGCCATCACATGTCCCTCTGCGTCCACGGTCGCGAATGCGTCACACCGGGAGTGACCCCGGCGGGCGCTGCCGGACCGCCCCTACCGGGGCGCTGAGAGGGTACGGCATCGAGCTCCGCGCCGCCGCCCGCGTCCTGGGCCGCCTCGCTCCCGGCCCCCTGGGCGGGAGCCGGAACCGGCCCGTCGTGCCCGCCGCCCGGGACGGACGCACCGCCGGAGCGGGGCGGGTCGGGGTGGTCGGCGCCGAGGAGTTCGGCGAGGCGCTTGAGGCCGCGGTGGGCGGCGGTCCGTACGGCGCCGGGGCGCTTGCCGAGGGTCTGGGCGGCGCTCTTCGCGTCCAGCCCGACGACCACGCGCAGCACGACGGCCTCGGCCTGGTCCTGCGGGAGCTGGGCTATGAGGGACATGGTGCGGTCGGTGTCGAGCGCCTCCATGGCGTCGCCCGCGGTGTCGGACTCGGCGGCCCGGCCGGTCAGCTCGGTCTCGTCACCGCCGATCGCGGGGCGCCGGCTGCGCATCCGCAGATGGTCGAGCGACCGGTTGCGGGCGATCCGGGCCGCCCAGCCCCGGAAGCGGTCGGCGTCCCCGCTGAAACGGTCGAGGTCGCGCGCTATCTGGAGCCAGGCCTCGGACGCCACGTCCTCGGCGTCCGGCTCGCCCACCAGCGTACGTATGTAGCCCAAAAGCCGTGGCTGTACGGCGCGGTACACAGCACGGAAAGCGTCCTCGTCCCCGTCCTGTGCCGCGAGCACCGCGGCGGTCAGCTCCGCGTCGTCCCCCAGCACTCCCTCAACCCGCCCTGCTGTACTCAATCGCAGCTGGTCACCACTGCTGCGCCTCTCTGCGCGACTCAGCACGCTACGTGCTCGGAAGGGGCCACGTCCATGACTTGTACAACTCGCAACAATTCGCGGCCCACGGTGCGGTGTGACAGAAAACGCAGTCGCGGCGCTGAGATGAGTACGGGGTCGTGCTGCGACCCCGTGGAAGACGGCCGGGGCCTCTCCTGTGGGGGGTGGCGGCCCCGGTCGTCGCTCCTCCTCCCCACGTCCAGGCCGGCGGGTGCCCCGTAACCCCGCCGCCGCGACGATCACAGCACGGGCCTGCCACTAGTCTGCTCCGGATGAACACCGCAGCCCCATCGCCCTCCCGCTCCGCCCTCCGCCTGATCGTCACGGGCGGCGGCACCGGCGGCCACACCTACCCCGCCCTCACCGCGATCCGCACCCTGCAGGCGCGCCTGGCCGCTTCCGGCCGCACGCTGGACGTCCTGTGGATCGGCACGGCGGAGGGGCTGGAGGCCCGGGTCAGCAGCGCGGAGGGGATCCCGTTCACCACGGTCGCCACGGGCAAGATCCGGCGGCACGCGAACCCGCTGAAGATGGTGTCGCCGGCCAACGTCCGGGACATGGCGCGCGTGCCGATCGGGGTCGCCCAGGCGCGCGGCGCGGTCTCCGCCTTCCGGCCGGACGTCGTCCTCGCGACGGGCGGCTACGTCGCCGTACCGACCGGTCTCGCCGCCAGGATGTGCCGGGTCCCGCTGGTCCTGCACGAGCAGACCGTCCGCCTGGGCCTCGCCAACCGGAAGCTCGCCGGTTCCGCTGCCCGGATCGCGGTCTCCTCGGAGTCCACCCTGCCGCTCCTGCCGGAGAGCGTGCGGTCGGCGGCCGTGGTCACCGGCAACCCCGTACGACCGGAGGTCCTGACCGGCCACCCGGACAAGGCCGTGAGCGCACTCGGCCTCCACGCGTTCGACCGGCGCCTGCCGACGGTGTACGTCACCGGAGGCGCGCAGGGCTCCCAGCAGATCAACGACGTGGCCGGCGGCGAACTGCCGTGGCTGCTGGAGCGCGCCAACGTGGTGCACCAGTGCGGCCCGGCCCACGTCGAGGCGCTGTCCGCCCGTGCCGCGGGGCTGCCCGCCGCCCTGGCCGCCCGCTACCACCTCACCCCGTTCGTCGGACCGGAGCTGCCGGACGTCCTGGCCCTGGCCGACCTGGTGGTCTCCCGCAGCGGCGCGGGAACCCTGGCCGAGCTCACCGCCCTGGGCAAGCCGGCGGTCTTCATCCCGCTCGCCTCCGCGGCCGGGAACGAACAGGCCCACAACGCCCGCCACCTGGAGGGCGCCGGGGCAGCGGTCGCCCTCCTCGGAGACGTCACCGGCGGCCACCTGCGCGAGGCGGTCGGCCCGCTCCTCGACGATCCGGACCGCCGGGCCACGATGGCCGCGGCGGCCAGGGCGCACGGCCGCCCGGACGCGGCGGAGAGGCTCGTGGACGTGATCCTGTCCGCAGCGTCCCGGTGACGCCGCGAGTCCTCCGGGGTCAGTCCTTCTTCTCGCCGAGGGACTGAACGTACCCCTGGGCCTTGTCGACGGCGGTGTCGATCTTGTCGCTGTGCTTGCCGTCGGTCTTGCTGTCGATGAAGTCGCCCGCCTTCTCCAGCCCGTCGGAAATCTTGTCCCCGTGGGCCTCGGCGAGGTCTTCGGCCTTTTCCTTCAGGCCCTTCAGGTCCTTCAAGGCGTCGAACATCCGGGATCCGTCTCCTCCACTCGAAACTGCCTGGCAGTGGGCATTGTTCCACGGTGACCCCGGCGCACAAGAGGGCACCGGGCGGGCGGCCGGGAGCCGATAGGCTGCCCGGAATCAGGGATTCGGCAGCGAAGTGCGTGGGGTGGGCGAGGTCATGACGAGGCGACAGAACTGGTGGCGGCGGGGGCTGGCGGTCGGGGCCGTGTTCGTGCTGGCCGGGTGCGCGGCGATCGAGGACGCGACGACGCCCGAGCCGGGGGACGGGAAGCCGTCCGCCTCGGCCTCCTCGGGGGCCGGTGGCGGTGGCGGTGGCGGTGCGGCGGCCGAGGACTCGAACCTGCCGGGCATACCCACCGCAGAGCAGGCGCGGGAGGAGCTGGCCGGGCTGAAGGTGGCCCCGCACGGTTCGATGTCCGGCTACAGCCGGTCGAAGTTCCCCCACTGGTCGGCACAGGGCGAGTCCTGCGACACCCGGGAGACCGTGCTGGAGCGGGACGGCACCGATGTCGAGCGGGACCCGCAGTGCCGGGCGGTCGCCGGGAAGTGGACCAGCGTCTACGACGACAAGGACTTCAGCGAGGCCCGCGACCTGGACATCGACCACATGGTGCCGCTCGCCAACGCCTGGCGCTCCGGGGCCAGGACCTGGACGCAGGACAAGCGCAAGGAGTTCGCCAACGATCTGACCCGCCCTCAGCTGCTGGCGGTGTCGGCGTCGTCGAACCGTTCCAAGGGCGACCAGGGGCCGGACGAGTGGCAGCCGCCGTCCAAGACGTACTGGTGCACCTACTCCCGTGCTTGGGTGTCGGTGAAGGCGTCGTACGAGCTCTCGGTGACGGAGGCGGAGAAGGGCATGCTGACGGAGATGCTGGACACCTGCGCCTCGTGAACCCATAGCTCATGAACCTGTGACTCGTGAACGGAAGCACCCTCATGAACGGACCTGACCCGGCACAGCCTCACCAGTTCGTGGACGACATCAAGGCGGGCCCCGGCGGGGCGATGACCGACGAAGTGGGTGTCGTCACCGGCGAGCTGACGGTCTCCACCACGCTGCGCCCCGACGGCCGCGCCGAGGTCGCCGTCCAGTACACCGGCGCGGAGGAGTGGTACGTCCTCTCCGGCAGCCCCGTTCCGCTGCCTCCCGCCGGACTGGAGGCCCTGCACCGTGACATCCTCGACCGCGTCGGCCGGGGAGGCGGAGCCCAGGCCGGGCCCTGAGGGCCACGGCCCTCGGGCCGTCGGTGGCTTCGGTGCCGGGGCCGCGGTTCTCACTCCCAGCGGAAGTTCGCGGCGGCCACCGCCGAACCGGCCACTCCTGCCACCAACAGGCCGGCCAGGTGTACCGGTTCGGGTGCCGCTCCGGCCCAGGCCGCTCCCAGCGCGTTGAGACCCGCGCCGTACGGGAGGTACTCGCCCACGGCGCGCAGTATGGCCGGCAGGCTGTCGGGGTCGCCCAGTCCTCCCCCGACGGCCATCATGCCGAAGAACAGCACGAACCCCGCCGCGACCACCACGTTCGGCGACGGCGCCAGGGCGGCCAGCAGCAGCCCGAGTCCGTACATGGCGAACGCCACCAGGGCGAAGACCAGCAGGGCGGAGAGGGCGTCCTGCGGCATTCCCGCGTCGAAGGCCAGGGCTCCGACCAGCAGGGCCACGGCGATACCCAGCACGGAGGTCAGCAGGTTGGTCACCGTCTGCGCGACGAGCAGGGCGATGGGGCGGACCGGGGTGACCGAGAGGCGGCGCAGCACTCCGATCCGGCGGGACTGCGCCATGTTCGTCGGCAGGAAGATCAGCGCCAGCATGCTGATGATCATGAGGAGGGTCATCGGCATCAGCGTGACGTCCAGGAACGTCCGCCCGCTGTGGTCCCGGGAGGGCCGGGTCGCGGAGTCCCCCATGGCGTTCATCGTCAGGATCAGCAGCGGCAGACCGAGCGGCAGCAGCAGTTGGGCACCGTCACGCAGGTCGAGAAGGGCTTGCATCCTGGTCAGCCGGACGAATCCGTTGACGGTGCTCATGCGTCCGCTCCTTTGACGGTGCTCATGCGTCCGTTCCTTTTGCTGTGCTCATACGTCCGCTGCTTCGCTGTCGGCGTGGGCTCCGAGCGATCGGCCGGTCAGGCTGAGATAGGCGTCCTCAAGGGTCGTGGCATCGGCCCGGAGCCCCTCGGTGGTCACGCCCTGACGTCGCAGTTCGGCCTCCACCGCACCGGGCAGGTCGCCGCGTCCGGTGACCGTGACCGTCCGGCCTTCGACGACGACACCGGCCACCTCCTCCAGGGCCGACAGGGCGGCCCGGTCCACAGCATCGGCACTCCGGAACCGCAGCCGTTGACCGCCCGAGACACCGGAGATGAGCGCGGCCGGGGTGTCGAGGGCGGCGATCCGGCCCTGGTCGATGAGGGCGATCCGGTCGCACAGCCGCTCGGCCTCCTCCATGAAGTGGGTGACCAGCACCACCGTGACACCTCGGTCACGGACCTGTTCGACCACCTGCCAGGTGTCCCGGCGGGCCCGCGGATCGAGCCCGGTGGTCAGCTCGTCCAGCACGGCGGCCTTGGGATTGCCCACCAGGGCCAGGGCGATCGACAGGCGCTGTTGCTGGCCGCCGGAGAGCGCCTTGACGGGCGTTCTGCGCTTGTCCCGCAGGCCGAAGTCGCCCAGCAGTTGTTCCGGGTCGGCCGGTCGGCGGTAGAAGGACGCGAAGAGGTCCAGTGCCTCACCCACCCGCAGGCGCTCGGGCAGTCTGCTCTCCTGCAGCTGGACGCCGAGCACCTGGCGCAGTTCCGCCCGATCGGTACGGGGGTCGAGACCGAGGACGGTGATCCGGCCCGCATCGGGCGTGCGGATGCCCGCGACGCACTCGACCGTGGTGGTCTTGCCCGCCCCGTTCGGACCGAGGATGCCGAAGATCTCGCCCTCCTCCACCTCGAAGTCCACTCCCCTTACGGCCCGGGTCGCACCGTAGGACTTGTTCAGTCCGGCCACTTCGATGAGGGCCATCGGCTTGTTCCTCCCTGCTCGTCACTCGTCACTCGCTACTCGCTGCTCGTCTCTCGTTCCCGGCCGTCTCTCCTGCTCGTCCGGCGTCCACCCGGCCGGGGCGAGGGCTCATCGGGCCGGAGGGCGGATGGGGACGTCGCGCACCAGGTACCAGGTCAGCAGCGCCCCCACAGCGCCGATGCCCAGGAGGACCAGGACCGCCCACCCGAGGGCCGGTGGTTGTACGGCGAAGGCCTGCGGGGTCCCGAGGGCGGCGGTGCCACGGCCCACCAGGATGTCTGCGGGAAGGATCAGCAAGGCGACGAAGGGCATCACCAGCAGGCCCCGGGCGGAGAACCGGTACACGCACGCGGCGGCGGACGCTCCGGCCACCAGCCACACCAGGTGCGCGGGCCAGCTCTCCAGGAGGTAGAAAGGCAGTGTGCCGACCCCCGGGTCGTGCGGCCGGCCGACAGCGGCGTAGACGCCGGCTTCCAGGCCGAGGCCGGCGGTGAACAGCACGGCGGTGAAACCGGAGATGGCGACCGCGAACACCAGCGCCTGCCGACTGAACGCCCGCCGGGTCATGGAGTTGGCCACGTACAGCGGGAGGCTGTGCCACGTCAGGTGCGCACCGATCACCAGGCAGTACGCCCGTACCCAGGTGTCGTAGGACGCGATGATCCCTTCGGCACCCGGCCCGCGCGCGGTCAGCAGCGCGGAGGCACCGGTCAGGGCGAGGGCCACCGCGCTCAGCACGCACCACGCCACACAGCTGACGGGCACCCAGTGGCGCAGCAGGAGGCGCAGAGCCGTCCCACGCCGTAACGGTGCGGGAGCGGTGCTCATCGACGGCCCTCCCCCGTGTCGCGGATGAGGTGGCCGAAGAGGTCCTGCAGACCGATGGGCGCCAGGTCCAGGTTCATGGCCCCGGCCCGGGCGTGCCGGTCGGCGTCCAGCTCGCCGAAGACGACGGCCGACTTGGTGCGACCGAGCAGCCGTTCGTCCAGGACCTGGAGTCCCTGGACGAAGAAGTCCACCAGGTCCGCGGGGCCGGTGACCTGACAGCCCTGTGCCCGGAGCGCCTCGGTCTCGCCGCGTGCCACCAGCTTCCCCGCGTCGATCATCACGACCTCCTCGAAGACGGAGCCGAGCTCCTCCAGCAGGTGGGTCGAGACGATGACGGTGCGCGGATGCGCCGTGCAGTCGGCGAGCAGTTCGTCGTAGAAGAGGTGCCGGGCCGGGACGTCCATGACGGCGTGCGCCTCGTCGAACAGGGTCACCGGCGCCCGGGAGGCCAGTCCCGCGATGACGCCGACCGCGGCACGCTCGCCTTCCGAGAGAGCCCGTATGCGCCGGTCCACGTCCATGCGGAAGCGTTCGGTCAGGTGTCGCGCGTAGTCGGTGTCCCAGCCGGGGCGTAACGCGGCGGCG
The DNA here is from genome assembly GCF_042750035.1 of Streptomyces sp. NPDC059452. Lineage (NCBI taxonomy): Bacteria > Bacillati > Actinomycetota > Actinomycetes > Kitasatosporales > Streptomycetaceae > Streptomyces > Streptomyces sp. NPDC059452. The sequence continues at coordinate 12,292 of NZ_JBHYVE010000002.1, read as the reverse complement.
AAGCGGAGGGCGTCCCTCACCCGGCCGAGCTCCTCGGGGAAGTGGAACCGGCCGCGCACCAGACATACGGCGCCCGCTGCGGCCTCGTTCTCGAAGACGGGCATGCCCCCGATGCGTACGCTGCCCGAGTCCGGGCGGCGCAGCCCTGCCAGGACGGACATCAGGCTGCTCCTGCCCGAGCCGTTGCGGCCGATCAGACCGTAGATCCGGCCGCCGGCCAGATGCAGGGAGAGGTTGTCCAGGACCGCCCGGCGGCCGACGGTGAGCCGCAGGTCCCGGACCGAGACCGCGGCACTCACCGCTCGGCCCGTCCCCGAGCCCCGTACACCTCGTCGGCAGCCGCGAACCGGCTCAGCCGGTCGATGACCTCGGAGAGCGGCACCCCGATGAGCCGCGCCTCGTCGGCCATCGCGTCGACCACTTCGGTGAAGAAGCGCTCCCGGCGCTGTCCCAGCAGTACCGAACGGGCGGTCGGCGTGACGAACATGCCGATCCCCCTCTTCTTGTAGAGCAGGCCCTCGTCCACGAGCTGCTGGTACGCCTTGGCGACGGTCGCCGGGTTGATGCGGTGGAACGTGGCGTACTGCGTGGTGGACGTGACCGGCTCGTCGCCGTTCAGCGCGCCGTTGACGATGTCGGCACGCACGCGTTCGGCGACCTGGAGGTAGATCGGCGATCTCTCGTCGAACATGCCGGCACCCTGCCTCTCTGGTTCACTACTCGACTAATGAACCATAGAGGTGCGGGCAGCCCTTCCGTCAAGGGGCGCACCCGCCACGGGGACGGCAGGACAGCTGGAAGCAGCCGGAAGCAGCCGGAAAGGGAGCTTCCGCCGTCAGCTCCGGATCCGGGCCCGCCGCGACATCACCGCGCGCAGGACCCGGCGCCCCTCCGTGGACAGATCCAGGGCCTTGCGGACCCCGGCTCCGCTGCCCGTCGTGCCGGTGGTCTCGGCGAGGATCTCCAGGATGCGGACCTGGCGCTCCAGCTCCCCCGCCACCAGCGGGCCGAGCGCGGCCGGCTCGCCGCTGCGGGCGGTCTTCAGCAGGTCGGGCGCGTCGGGCGGGGTGTCCCTGTCCGGGGCGTCGAACCGGCCGTGGATCTCCAGCGCGACCAGCGAGCAGGCGTCCGCCCACTCCCGCAGCGGGGCGGCGGCGAAGTCGGAGGGGGCGGCCCCCAGCATCGCGCGCACCCGTGCGGCCGGTCCGTCGGTGACGGGCTCGTGGTCAAGCGCCGTACGGACGGCCGCGAGGCGGATGGCCCATTCCCGCCCGTCCGCGCAGCTCGCCCAGAGCGGCCGCAGCGGCTCGGGGCCGTCCGGGCCCTCCAGCAGTGGCAGGCAGCGGTCCAGGCAGGCCACGGCACTGGCGGCGAGCGCTCGCTCGTCGGCGCGTTCGATCAGTTCCAGCAGACTCATCGACGTCTCCCTCGGTCTACCGCGTACTGCGCCGAATGGCTGAAAAGCGTCACTATCGGCGTCGGGGCCGCCTCGCTGCGCGGCGGCGGCCGGACCACCCGGCCACCGGCTATACGGCGGCGGGCTGCGGCGCGTGGAGTCCGGCGCGTGCCACCTGCATCCGGGTCAGGGCGCGGACGAAGAGGACGGCCAGCACGGCGGAGACGATGTCGAGCGCGTCGGCGGCCAGCACCAGGGCGAGGCCGTCCACGATCTCCCCCGGCTCCTCGGCCCGCTCCCAGGTCCGGGCGGCGATCCGGTCGAGGATCACGGCCGCGACCCATACGGCCCACCAGAGGTGGAGCGGCGCCCGCGAGACCGGGAGCCGGACGCCCTCCGGGCTCACGGGAGTGCTCGCCTTCCAGCTCCCGGCGGCGACCCGGTAGGGGAACCAGAAGTTGGCTATGGGGACGAACCAGCCGCCCACCGACCAGCCCGGGCCCAGCGTGGGGACGCTCGGGTCGAAGACCTCGGCGTTCCGGCTGGTGCGGTGGAACCAGATGATGAAGACGACGGCGGTGGCGAGGAAGGCGATGAGCTGGGCGACCCCGGCGGCCGCGTGGAGCCCTTCGGCCCGCTCGCCCCGGCTGCCGAAGACGGTCTCGATGCCGTCGTCCGCCCACCCCGCCCACAGGCCGCGCAGATGGATCCCGGAGGCGAGGGCGGCCAGGTCGGTCGCGATGACCGTGCCGAGCAGGGCGATCACCGCCCAGGAGAGGCCGACGGGCGAGCGCGGCCAGGTCCCGACGCCCCAGCCGCCGGGGCCGGTGGCCGGGACGACCGGGCGGCCGGGCAGCAGCGGCCGGGTGCCCGAACAGGAGGCGCAGAGGCCGTCGTCGGTGACGGCCGTTCCGGTGCGGCAGCGGGTACAGAGCATGAGGCGTTCCCCCCGGGGCGTGATCTCGGTCGGTGATCTCGATCGGCGACCTCTCACGTCCCTCCCCAGGAGCGCGCGGTCGGCGGACCGTAGCCCGCGTACAGCTCCGATGTCCACGGACTTACGTTCCGTGGGGGCCGCCCTGGGGCAGCGGAGGCCCAGGCCGCCCCGAGCCCAGCAGAAGCCCGGCCCGGGCTCCCCCGCCCCCTCAGCCCGCGCTCCCCGTCCGCCCCGCCAGGTCCTGGAACTGGGCCCACGTCAGCTCCGGCTTCCGCGGGTCCCAGATCTTCTGGGCGGTCGCCACCAGCGGCATCCTGATGCCGTCCGCGACCTGCTGGGTCGTCTGCGCGTTCGGCAGGTCGCCCCAGACCGCGAACCGGCCGCCGAGGATCTGCGGCGAGTAGCGCTCCGCCACCGGCTCGGTGCCGCGCAGCACCATCGGGGTCCACTGCTCGTAGATCCGCTTGCCGGTCGGGTAGACGAACTCGTTGGGCTCGCCGAGCACGTAGTACAGGAACTCGTCGTTGAGGTTGAGCAGCTTGTAGCCCTCGGCCAGGTACTCCTGCGGGGGGCGGGCGCCGATCTCCTTGCCGGTCCAGTACTCGATCTCGATGTTCTTGTCGGCCTTGATCTTCGAGTCGCGGAAGAGGCCGTCGTTCCAGGCCTTGGCCGTACGGCCCTTGGGCTCGACCACCGCCGCCCGGTCGTTCAGCCAGCCGGTGGCGAGGTCCTCGATGGTGGCGCCGGAGCCGTGCTTCTGCTCGGCGGCCCGCTGGAGCTGCGGGTAGGAGGCGGCCGGGTCGCGGACCATCAGCGCCTGGTACTCGTCGGCGCCCAGGTGCCAGTACTTCCCGGGGAACAGCTCGGTGTACTCGTCCAGCAGCTCGTCGATCAGCTTCGCCGCGCCCGGCTTGGAGATGTCGATGGACCCCCGCGACTCCCGGCCCTGGGTGTTGCGGAGCTGGAGGTCGGGGTGGGCGCGCAGCACCGCGCCGAGGTGTCCGGGCGAGTCGATCTCGGGGACGACCTCGATGTGCAGGCTGTTGGCGAGGCCGACGATACGGCGCACCTCGTCCTGGGTCAGCGCCTCGTCCGAGACCACCTCGGGGTGGGTCTTCGACTCGATGCGGAACGCCTGGTCGTCGGAGAAGTGCAGGCCGAGCTGGTTGAGCTTGAGGTCGGCCATCTCGCGTATGCGGTCCTCGATCCACTCCGCGCTGTAGTGCTTACGGGCGATGTCGAGGTTCAGCCCGCGCTGCGGCCGGTCGGGGCGGTCGTTGACGACGCCCTCGGGGAAGGTCCGGTCGGCCTTCAGCGACTGCTTGAGGGTGCGGGTGCCGTAGAAGACGCCCGACTCGTCGGGGCCGGTGATCTTCACCTTCCGGTCGCGGACGGTGAGCGTGTACGACTCGGCGGGCCCCGAGTCCTTCGCGCCGAGCGCCAGCTCGACGTCCCCCGCGCGGGGCGCCTCGGCCCCCCGGTAGGCGAGCTTCAGCTCCTTGGCGAGCAGCTGGGCCTCGTCGGCGAGCACCTGGCTGCCCCTGGCTATGACGACCGCGCTGTCCTTGCCCGGCTGCCAGCCCGGCCCGCGCGCGGCGGTGTGTTCGCGGACCGCCGGGATGGTGCTGGGCGCGCTGGACATCGGGTACGTACGGGAGGGCGACGGGGCGGCCGCCGTGGCGGAGGTCCCGGACGGTGACGCCGTATCGCGGGAGGGGTGGCTCCCGGAGCCTTCCGGCCAGACGACGACGGTGAGGACGACGGCGGCCGCGGCTGTGACAGCCGCGCCGGTGACGAGGGCACCACGCGTGGGCGACATCGCTCAGATTCCTCCGGAATAGGGGCCATCGTGCAGGTACGGGAAGGTAGGGGGCAGGGGCGAGTGAATAGGCTGAAAGATTGACATTTTTGCCGACGATCCGCCCACCGAGAACGATTGAGGAGCGGACGAAACCCTGGACACCGCAGGTCAGGCGGTCGTCAAACGTTCCGAAACTCTCCCGTTCGGGTGATTTCTCGCCAATCCGCCGGACGGCCGCCGACCGATCTCGCTAGCGTTGCGGCACATTCGTCTCTCCTTCCCCTTCCACCCCGTATCCGCCGCGCGCCCGTCGCACTCGCGCTCCGCGTGTGGGTGGCGTTCACCCCCGCGTACGCCCCCGCCGGGCAACCTTGTCGCCCTCCTGCCCCTCTTCAGGGTCACAGATGTCGTTGAGTTCGAGGAGTCCACGCTGTCCAGGTCCAGCGAGTCCCCCGCCGGCCTGCCGAAGCAGACCACGCCCCCGGCCGGACGCTCCGCCATACCCGTACAGCACCGCCGTCCGCCGCAGGTGAGCGGTGCCCCAGGCGTACCGCCCGCCGTCCTGGTCGCCGGGCTCGCCCGCTTCAACAGCGCCCCCTTCGCCACCGCCGAGGCCGCGCTCCTGGAGTGCTGCGGCAGCCGCCGCTGGGCCCACCGGATGGCCGCCCACCGCCCGTTTCCGGATCTCGCGTCCCTGCTGGCCGCCTCCGACGAGGCGGGGTACGACCTGGCGCCCGGGGACATCGCGGAGGCGCTCGCCGCCGAGCCCGCCCCCTGCCTGCACCACGACGCGCCCCGCGCCGCCCATCTCGCGCTGCGGGCCGCGCACGCGGCGTACGAGAGCAGATTCGGCCATTCCTTCGTGATCTGCCTGGACGCCTGCCCGCCCTCGCAGGCCGTGGACCAGGTTCTGGCCGGGATCCGGATGAGGCTGACGCACGAGGTGGACGAGGAACGGGCGGTGACCGCCGACGAACTGCGGCGACTCGCCCGGAGCCGGCTCGTGGAGCTCGTGATCGAGGGCTGGTGACCCGGGGCAGGTGGGTGGCCGGCGCCCGGGACAGGCGTGCCGGTGCCCCGGAACAAGCCCCGCTCTAGCCCGTACGTGCCTGTTTGATTGCCACTTTGATCACACCAGAGGCCCCGGCGCGAACGAACCGACAATGCGTCGCTACGATGGCCGGGGCCGGTGGACCGTACCCGGCCGGGTCAGACCGACAGTCAAGCCGGCCGACCCCAATCCCCGCTCCCGGAGGGTTCTTCCGTGCCGGCTGGAACGCTGTACCGCGGCCGGGAAGGCATGTGGTCCTGGGTGGCTCATCGAGTCACCGGTGTCCTCATTTTCTTCTTCCTGTTCGTACATGTCCTGGACACCGCTCTCGTCCGCGTCTCACCGGAGGCCTACGACGATGTCGTGGCTACCTACAAGACGCCGATCGTCGCGCTCCTCGAATACGGCCTCGTGGCCGCCATTCTCTTCCACGCGCTGAACGGTCTCCGGATCATCGCCGTGGACTTCTGGGCCAAGGGCCCGCGCTTCCAGAAGCAGATGCTCTGGACCGTGCTGGGCATCTGGATCGTGCTGATGGTCGGGGCCCTGTACCCCGTCCTCGGTCACGCCGTACGCGACGTCTTCGGGAGCTGAGGCCCATGTCCAGCGAGACTTCTTCCGCAGCCGCGATCGGCGACGTCGAGGGCGCGAGCCTTTATGACGTCGACAACCCGGCCCCGGTGATCGAGCCCCCGCGCAAGCGGACGGGCAAGACGCCCAAGGCCTCGCGCACCAACTTCGAGATGTACGCCTGGCTCTTCATGCGTCTGTCGGGTGTCGTCCTGGTCGTCCTCGTCCTCGGCCACCTGCTGATCCAGCTGGTGCTCGACGGCGGCGTCTCCAAGATCGGCTTCGCCTTCGTGGCGGGCCGCTGGGCCTCGCCGTTCTGGCAGGCCTGGGACCTCATCATGCTGTGGCTCGCCATGCTCCACGGCGCCAACGGCCTCCGTACGGTCATCAACGACTACGCCGAACGGGACAAGACCCGCTTCTGGCTGAAGATGCTCCTGTACACCGCCACGGTGTTCACCGTCCTGCTGGGCACGCTGGTGATCTTCACCTTCGACCCGAACATCCGCTAGGCGCCGGGACAGAGGGACCAGAGGAAACCATGCAGATCCACAAGTACGACACCGTCATCGTCGGCGCCGGCGGCGCCGGCATGCGCGCGGCCATCGAGTCGACCAAGCGCAGCCGTACCGCCGTGCTGACGAAGCTCTACCCCACCCGCTCCCACACGGGCGCCGCGCAGGGCGGCATGGCCGCCGCGCTCGCCAACGTGGAGGAGGACAACTGGGAGTGGCACACCTTCGACACGATCAAGGGCGGCGACTACCTGGTCGACCAGGACGCGGCCGAGATCCTGGCCAAGGAGGCCATCGACGCCGTCCTCGACCTGGAGAAGATGGGCCTGCCGTTCGGCCGCACGCCCGAGGGCAGGATCGACCAGCGGCGCTTCGGTGGTCACACCCGTAGCCATGGTGAGGCCCCGGTCCGTCGCGCCTGCTACTCGGGCGACCGCACCGGCCACATGATCCTCCAGACGCTGTACCAGAACTGCGTCAAGGAGGGCGTGGAGTTCTTCAACGAGTTCTACGTCCTGGACCAGCTGATCACCGAGGTCGACGGGGTCAAGAAGTCCGCCGGCGTCGTCGCGTACGAGCTGGCGACCGGCGAGATCCACGTCTTCCAGGCGAAGTCGGTCATCTACGCCTCCGGCGGCACCGGCAAGTTCTTCAAGGTGACGTCCAACGCGCACACCCTGACCGGTGACGGCCAGGCCGCCTGCTACCGGCGCGGTCTGCCGCTGGAGGACATGGAGTTCTTCCAGTTCCACCCGACGGGCATCTGGCGCATGGGCATCCTGCTGACGGAGGGCGCCCGCGGTGAGGGCGGCATCCTCCGCAACAAGGACGGCGAGCGCTTCATGGAGAAGTACGCGCCCGTCATGAAGGACCTCGCGTCCCGTGACGTCGTGTCCCGCTCCATCTACACGGAGATCCGCGAGGGCCGCGGCTGCGGTCCGGCCGGTGACCACGTCTACCTGGACCTCACCCACCTGCCGCCGGAGCAGCTGGACGCCAAGCTCCCGGACATCACCGAGTTCGCGCGGACGTACCTCGGCATCGAGCCCTACACGGACCCGATCCCGATCCAGCCGACCGCGCACTACGCCATGGGCGGCATCCCGACCAACGTCGAGGGCGAGGTGCTGGCCGACAACACCACCGTCGTCCCGGGCCTGTACGCCGCCGGCGAGGTCGCCTGTGTCTCCGTGCACGGCGCCAACCGCCTGGGCACCAACTCGCTGCTCGACATCAACGTCTTCGGCAAGCGCTCCGGCATCGCCGCCGCCGAGTACGCGGTGAAGAGCGACTTCGTCGAGCTTCCCGAGAACCCGGCCCAGCTCGTCGCCGACCAGGTGGAGCGGCTGCGCAACTCCACCGGCACCGAGCGCGTCGCCGACCTGCGCCTGGAGCTCCAGGAGTGCATGGACGCCAACGTGATGGTGTTCCGCACCGAGCAGACCATCAAGACGGCGGTCGGCAAGATCGCCGAGCTGCGCGAGCGCTACCTGAACGTGTCCATCCAGGACAAGGGCAAGCGGTTCAACACCGACCTGCTGGAGGCCATCGAGCTGGGGAACCTGCTCGACCTGGCCGAGGTCATGGCGGTCTCCGCGCTCGCCCGCAAGGAGTCCCGCGGCGGTCACTACCGCGAGGACTACCCGAACCGCGACGACGTCAACTTCATGCGCCACACCATGGCGTACCGCGAGGTGGCCGCCGACGGCGCCGAGTCGATCCGGCTCGACTACAAGCCGGTCGTGACGACCCGCTACCAGCCGATGGAGCGTAAGTACTGATGGCTACCCCGACCCTGGACAAGACCGGCAACGCCGAGGCCGGCTTCGCCGACTCCCCGTTCATCACGGCCACGTTCCGCATCCGCCGCTTCAACCCCGAGGTGTCGGACGAGGTCCAGTGGCAGGACTTCCAGATCGAGATCGACCCGAAGGAGCGTGTCCTCGACGCCCTTCACAAGATCAAGTGGGACCTGGACGGCACCCTGACGTTCCGCCGCTCCTGCGCCCACGGCATCTGCGGCTCCGACGCGATGCGGATCAACGGCAAGAACAGGCTCGCCTGCAAGACGCTGATCAAGGACATCAACCCCGAGAAGCCGATCATGGTGGAGGCCATCAAGGGCCTCACGGTCCTCAAGGACCTCGTGGTCGACATGGACCCGTTCTTCCAGGCGTACCACGATGTCATGCCCTTCCTCATCACCAAGGGGAACGAGCCGACCCGCGAGCGCCTGCAGTCCCCCGAGGACCGCGAGCGGTTCGACGACACCACCAAGTGCATCCTGTGCGCCGCGTGCACGTCCTCGTGCCCGGTGTTCTGGAACGACGGCCAGTACTTCGGCCCGGCGGCGATCGTCAACGCGCACCGCTTCATCTTCGACTCGCGCGACGAGGCCGGCGAGCAGCGGCTGGAGATCCTCAACGACCGTGACGGCGTGTGGCGTTGCCGTACGACGTTCAACTGCACGGACGCCTGCCCGCGTGGCATCGAGGTCACCAAGGCGATCCAGGAGGTGAAGCGCGCGCTCATCACGCGTCGCTTCTGATCCCTGCGCGTCACCTTGCGGGCCCCGTCCGCCGTGGTCGTCACGATCCCGGCGGGCGGGGCCCGTTGCTGCGTACGGGCGGTATGAGCGGTACGGTCGTGCGAGCCGAAGACGTGCTGAACACGTGCTGAGAAGCAGAGAACGGGGTACCCCATGAGCGAGCCGAATCCGTCATCGGGCGACGCGTACAAGTGGGGCCCTCCCCAGCAGCAGCCCGGCCACCCGCCCACGATGGCCGACGGACCCGGTTACGGGTACCCGGCGCCGGGCGCCACGCCCGCGTACGGCTATCCGCAGCCGCTGCCCGAGTCGGCGACCCAGCCCGGACCGGGTTACGGGTACCCGAACCCGGCCCAGCCGACGCTGCCCGGCCAGCACCTCGCCGTACCGCAGGGCATGCCCGGTCAGGGCGGGATCCCGATGCTGTCGATCGGCGACATCACCGTCATGAACGACACGATCGTCACCCCGTCCGGGACCCTGCCCCTCAAGGGCGCCGTCTGGACGGCGACGGACATGTCGCACACCGAGGAGAGGATCCCGACGCACGCCGTCGTGCTGGCGATCGTCTTCGCCGTCTTCTGCCTGATCGGCCTGTTGTTCCTGCTGATGAAGGAGAAGCGGACGGTCGGCTTCGTCCAGGTCACCGTCACCAGCGGCGGCCGGCACCACGCGACGATGATCCCGGCGCTGGGCCCGTACACCTTCCACGCGGTGATGGGCCAGCTCAACCAGGCCCGCTCGATGAGCGCCTGAGCACCGGACCATGGCACGTTTCGAGCACACGGTCGGCATCGCCGCCCTGGACCGCCCCTGGTTCGAGGAGGCCGCCGGGCACACGGTGGACCTCTTCGACGCCTCCCGGGAGCAGGGCGGCGCGATCCTGCTGCCCGACGGGCGCCCGGTGCACGGCCTCCGGCTGCTGGCGGGGCGCCATCTGCAACCGGGGGCGCGGTACGGGGAAGCCCCCGAGGAGGGCGAGGGGTCCGGGGCGGCGGACGGACCGGTCACCTCCGAGGCCACGGTCCTGCGCGAGTGGCGGCCCTCCCGCTCCGTCGAGGTGGAGAACCTCACGGAGGAGGAGGGCATGTCCGTACGGGTGGGGGTGCGGCTGCGCGATCCGCGGACGCCCAGGGTGCTGGAGGTGTCCCTCGACGGGCACAACCCGAAGGGCGGTGCGCTGTACCGCTTCTCGGGCCGCGTCAAGGCCGACCTGGGCGCCTGGTGGGCGGCGGTGGAGCGGCACCCCTCGGCGCCGCCCGCGGCCCGGGCGCCGGTCGTCGGCAAGGTGACGCACCGGCTGGGCAAGGGCCGCCTGACGGTCACCCCGCGCCCGGCGGAGGACGGCTCCTGGCTGGTCTCCGTCGTGCTGAGCGTGCGCGGGCGGTGGCTGCTGCGGCCGGTCGCCGCGGTGGTGCTCCTCTTCGCCCGGAGGCCGGTCGAGCGGGGCTTCCGTAAGGGTGTGGACGACGCGGCCGAGCAGTGGGCCGAGATGCTGGCGGAGCTGCCGTCGCTGCACGGTGAGGCGCTGCGCGCGGAGATCGCGGACGCGCTGACCGAGCCGCCGGAGCCGCGCGAGCAGCCCGAGCCGAAGTCCCTTTAGAACGTACCCGTAGACCCCTTCTTGAACATGTTCAAGAAGGGGTCTACAGTCATGCCCACAAGTAGTTTTGAACGCGTTCAAAGGAGGGTGGGGCATGGACCTCACTGTTGTCGCGTACGTCGCCTACCTGCTGATCAGCGTGGCGCTCACCGTCTGGGTCGCCCGCACCCTCAGCCGTAACGGGCGGATCTTCCTCGCGGATGTGCTGCACGGGAACGAGAAGCTCGCCGAGGCCGTCAACCACCTGCTGGTGGTGGGCTTCTACCTGGTCAACCTCGGGTTCGTGGCGCTCTACCTCAAGAACGCCGACGGGGTCACGAGCGCCCGGGAGCTGTTCGAGGCGCTCTCGGTGAAGGTGGGCGTGGTCCTGCTGGTGCTCGGCGTCATGCACCTGGGCAATGTGTACGTGCTCAGCCGCATCCGGCGCCGCAGCGCCCTGGAGCGCGAGCAGACCCCGCCCGTACCGCCGCAGGGCTGGACGCCGCCGGGGACCCCGGGCCCCTGGGCCGCGCCCGCGCCCGCACCGGGGCAGTGAGCCCGGTGACCGCCACGGCCCCCTCCCCGGCGGCCACCGCCACCGCCGCCCCCGTCCGTCGGCTCACCGTGCTCTACGACGCGCGGTGCCCCCTCTGCGTCCACCTGCGGCACTGGCTCCAGCGCCGCCGCCAGCTCGTCCCGCTCGACCTCGTACCGGCCGGATCGGCCGAGGCGCGGCGGCGGTTCCCGGAGCTGGACCCCGCCTCCACGTACGCGGAGATCACGGTCGTCGGCGACCTGGGGCAGGTCTACCGGGGAACCTCCGCCTGGATCGTCTGCCTGTGGGCGCTGGCCGAGTACCGCTCGAAGGCCCACTGGCTGGCCTCCCCGGCGGGGGCGCCCTTCGCCCGGGGGACCGTGCTGGCCGCGGCGAAGTACCGCTCGGCGACGGCCCCCCGGTGCGGCCCGGGGCAGGCATGCACCGTGCCGCCGGATGGCCGGCGGGTGGCCCGTTAACCTTGGGCCCGTGGTGAAGGAAGAGAAGAACGTGCAGGAGAACGGGGCCGCGAAGCCCGCCAAGGCAGTCAAGGCCGCCCCGTCCGGCAAGGCCGCGAAGAGCGAGCAGACCCGCACGCTGATTCTCGAAACGGCGCTCCGGCTCTTCGCCGAACGGGGGTACGACCGGACGACCATGCGGGCCATCGCGCAGGAGGCGGGGGTCTCCGTCGGGAACGCGTACTACTACTTCTCGTCCAAGGAGCACCTGGTCCAGGGCTTCTACGACCGCATCGCCGACGAGCACGCGGCGGCGGTCCGGCCCGTGTTCGCGGGTGAGACGGAGCTGGCCGACCGGATCCGGGGGGTGCTGCTGGTCTGGCTGGACGTGGCGGAGCCGTACCACCGGTTCGCGTCCCAGTTCTTCAAGAACGCGGCGGACCCGGAGAGTCCGCTCTCACCGTTCTCCGAGGAATCGGTGGCGGCCCGCGAGGCGGCGATCTCCATCCACCGGGAGTGCCTCGCCGGTTCGGGCACCAAGAGCGATCCCGAACTGGCCCCGCTGCTGCCCGAGTTGCTCTGGCTGATGCAGATGGGGCTGGTGCTGTTCTGGGTGTACGACCGCTCCGAGGGTGCCGAGCGCACCCGTCGGCTCGTCGAGCGCACCGCGCCGATCGCCGCACGGGCCATCGCGCTCTCCCGGTTCCGGGTGCTGCGACCGCTCGTACGGCAGGTCCACTCGCTGCTGGTGGAGTTCATGCCGGGCACGACGAAGGCCGGGACGGAGTCCCGGCCTTCGGACGACTAGGGCCTGTCGTCAAACTGCCGTCGTCGCCCGAAGGGCGGCCGCGCGGCGCATGGTGCGTGCGATCGCAAGGCGCCGGAATGGTCTCGTAGCG